>NZ_JBIAVJ010000089.1:0-1030 GCF_042894025.1 Streptomyces sp. NPDC001549 | reverse complement strand
CTCAGATGTCGAGGAAGCGGACGTCCTTGGCGTTGCGCTGGATGAAGGAGCGCCGCGCCTCGACGTCCTCACCCATCAGCACCGAGAACAGGTCGTCGGCCTGCGCCGCGTCGTCCAGGGTGACCTGGCCGAGCACGCGGTGGTCCACGTCCATGGTCGTGACGCGCAGTTCCTCGGCGTTCATCTCGCCCAGACCCTTGAAGCGCTGGATCGAGTCTTCCCTGATCCGCTTGCCGTTCTGCTTGCCGAGCTCCACCAGCGCGTCGCGCTCGCGGTCCGAGTACGCGTACTCGAAGTCGTCCCGGCCCCACTTGATCTTGTACAGCGGCGGGCGCGACAGGTACACGTGACCGGCCTCGACCAGCGGCCGCATGAAGCGGAACAGGAAGGTCAGCAGCAGGGTGTTGATGTGCTGGCCGTCGACGTCGGCGTCCGCCATCAGGATGATCTTGTGATAGCGGAGCTTCTCGATGTCGAAGTCCTCGTGCACACCGGTGCCGAAGGCACTGATCAGCGCCTGGACCTCGGTGTTCTGGAGGATCTTGTCGATACGGGCCTTCTCGACGTTCAGGATCTTGCCGCGGATCGGCAGGATGGCCTGGTACATCGGGTTGCGGCCGGACTTCGCGGAGCCGCCGGCCGAGTCACCCTCGACGATGAAGATCTCGCACTTGGTCGGGTCGTTCGACTGGCAGTCCGACAGCTTGCCCGGCAGCGAGGCCGACTCCAGCAGACCCTTGCGACGGGTCAGGTCACGGGCCTTGCGGGCCGCGACGCGCGCCGTGGCCGCCTGGATCGACTTGCGGATGATGTCCGCGGCCTCGACCGGGTTACGGTCGAACCAGTCGTTGAGGTGCTCGTGGACGACCTTCTGCACGAAGGTCTTGGCCTCCGTGTTGCCCAGCTTCGTCTTCGTCTGACCCTCGAACTGGGGCTCGCCCAGCTTGACCGAGATGATCGCCGTCAGACCCTCGCGGATGTCCTCGCCCGCGAGGTTGTCGTCCTTCTCCCGCAGCAGCTTCTTGTCGCG
>NZ_JBIAVJ010000088.1:0-1114 GCF_042894025.1 Streptomyces sp. NPDC001549 | reverse complement strand
TATTGAGCCGAAACTCCTCGGTTGCCTGGTCGTTGGTCGGGTGTGATCGAGAGTGGGGATATGCGCCGGCTGTCGCCGGATGCGCAGGAGGATCTTCGGCTGCGGGTGGTTGCGGCGCTGGAGTCGGGGCGGGTAGTGACATACGGCCGGGCCGCGGAGATGTTCGGTGTCTCCGAAAGGTCGGTGGGCACCTGGTGGCGGGCCTTCAAGGCCGGTGGCAGGCTGGCGCTGCTGGCGGCCGAGCGTGAATCGCGGTCGGGGAAAGGCGAGTTACTCGATGACTCCGCACGCGGTGCGGTGTTGCAGGCGATGCTCGACTACACACCGGCCGACCTGGGGCAGAGCGGGGTGATGTGGACCCGTGCCTCGACGAGGGCCTTGATCCGCCTGGTGTGCGGGGTGTCGATGACGGAACAGGGGGTGGGTAAATGGCTGCGCCGGCACGGCTTCACCCCGCAGCGTCCCGCCCGTCGCTCCTACCGGCAGCAGGACGAACAGGTGCGGGCCTGGCTGGAGGAGGAGTACCCGGCGATCGCCGCGCGGGCCAAGCTGGAGAAAGCCGAGCTGGTCTGGGCCGATCAGTGCGGCCTGCGGTCCGACACGGCGCCGCCCGGACGCTCCTGGGCCCCGGCCGGGCACACCCCGATCGTGCGGGTCAACGGCCGACGCTTCAAAGTCAACATCATGTCGGCCGTCGCTTCGCGGGGCGCGCTGTGGTTCACCGTCTTCCCGGAGAAGTTCACCGCGAATGTGTTCTGCGCCTTCCTCGACCGTCTCGCCCGACAGGCCCGTCGGAAGGTGTACGTCATCGTCGACCGGCACCCGGTCCACCGCAGCAAGGCTGTGAAGCGGTGGCTCGCCGAGAACGCCGAGCGTATCGAGCTGCACCTGATGCCCGGCTACAGCCCCGAACTCAACCCCGACGAGCTACTGAACGCCGACCTGAAACACCACGTCCACGCGGCCCGCGCCACATCGACTGACGACCTTGCCCGCGAGACCCGGCGCTTCCTCCACCGCCGGCAGCGGCAACCCCACATCGTGACCGGCTACTTCCACGGCCGGCACGTCCGCTACACGATCCAATAGGAAACCCATCAGTTTCGGCTCAATA
>NZ_JBIAVJ010000087.1:0-1120 GCF_042894025.1 Streptomyces sp. NPDC001549 | reverse complement strand
AGTCTTCTGAGTCGGGAATTCTGTTCAGATAACTGGCGAGGCGTTCGAGGATCTCGTCTGCGGTCTTGGTCCAGACGTAGGGCTTGGGGTCGGTGTTCCAAGCAGCGATCCAGTCTCGGATGTCCTTCTCGAGGGCCTGGACGGATTTGTGGACGCCTCGCCGTATCTGCTTGTTGGTGAGTTCGGCGAACCATCGCTCCACCAGGTTCAGCCAGGACGACCCGGTCGGGGTGAAGTGCAGGTGGAACCGGGGGTGGCCGAGCAGCCACTTCTTGATGTCCGGTGTCTTGTGGGTGGCGTAGTTGTCGCAGATCAGGTGGACGTCCAGGCCTGCGGGCACTTCCTTGTCGAGCTTGACGAGGAACTTCTTGAACTCCTCGGCGCGGTGGCGGCGGTGGAGGGAGCCGATCACCTTGCCGGTGGCCACGTTGAGCGCGGCGAACAGGGTGGTCGTGCCGGCGCGGACGTAGTCGTGGGTCGACCGCTCCGGGACCCCCGGCATCATCGGCAGCACCGGCTGGGACCGGTCCAGGGCCTGGATCTGCGACTTCTCGTCCACGCAGAACACCAGCGCCCGCTCGGGCGGGTCCAGGTAGAGGCCGACGACATCGCGGACCTTGTCGACGAAGTAGGGATCGGTCGACAGCTTGAAGGTCTCCGACCGATGTGGCTGCAGGCCGAACGCCCGCCAGATCCGTGAGACCGAGGACTGGGACAGGCCCATTTCCTTCGCCATCGACCGCGTCGACCAGTGCGTCGCGTTCTTCGGCGTGGACTCCAACGTCCTGGTGACCACGCCGGCCACCTGCTCATCCGTCACCGTCCTGGGGCCTCCGGAACGCGGCATGTCTCCCAGGCCTGCGATCCGGTACTGCACGAAACGGGCTCGCCAACGGCCGACCGCCTGAGGCGTCGAGCCGAGACGGACGGCCACATCCTTGTTCGAGACACCCTCGGCACAGGCCAGGATGATCCGACACCGCAAAGCCCACGCCTGCGGCGTGGAACGACGCCGCACCCACCCCTCCAGTGCGGCCCGCTCCTCGTCCGACAACGTCAACTCGGCCTTCGGCCGCCCCATCCCCGCCATAGACCAAGCCTACACATCTACACAGAATTC
>NZ_JBIAVJ010000086.1:0-1302 GCF_042894025.1 Streptomyces sp. NPDC001549 | reverse complement strand
GCAAAGGGTTTCGGGTCCTCGTTCCAGGTCTCGATCCAGGCCCGGATGTCGTCTTCCAGTGCTTTCACCGAGGTGTGGACTCCGCGGCGGATGAGCTTGTCGGTCAGCAGACCGAACCACCGCTCGACCTGGTTGATCCAGGAGGAGCCTGTGGGGGTGAAGTGGACGTGGAAGCGGGGGTGTCTAGCCAGCCACGTCTTGATCTCAGAAGTGTTGTGAGTGGCGTAGTTGTCGCAGACCAGGTGCACGTCGAGTTCGCGGGGCACAGCTTTGTCTATGGTGACCAGGAACTTCTTGAACTCGATCGCGCGATGGCGGCGGTGGAGTTCGCTGATGACGGTTCCGTCGGCGATGTTGAAGGCGGCGAAGAGGCTGGTGATGCCGTGCCGCAGGTAGTCGTGGGTGCGTCGCTCGGGCATGCCCGGCATCATCGGCAGCACAGGTTGTGAACGGTCCAGCGCCTGGATCTGGCTCTTCTCATCCACGCATAACACCACCGCCCGCTCAGGCGGGTTGTGGTACAAGCCGACGACGTCGACGACCTTGGCAACGAACTGCGGGTCGGTGGAAAGCTTGAAGGAATCCTGCAGATGGGGCTTGAGTTCGAACCGTTTCCAGATCCGGCCGACGGTCGATTTCGACAGCCCCGTGCGAGCGGCCATCGAGGCCCTCGACCAGTGGGTGTCCTTGCCCGGAGCGGACTCGAGCGTCGCCACGATCACGTCTTCGACCTGGTCGAGGAGAATCGAGGGCGGCCGGCCCGGACGGGGCTCATCGACCAGGCCTTCAAGGCGATGGGCGATGAAACGACTGCGCCAGCGGTCGACGGTCGAGGCATCCACACCGAGCTCGGCCGCGGTCTGCTTGTTCGTCCCGCCGTCCGCGCAACGCAGCACGATCCTCGCGCGCAGTGCCAGAAACTGGGCGGTCTTCGCACGCCTGGCCCACCGGGTCAGCTGGGCCCGTTCGGCCTCGCTCAGAACGAGATCGGCCTTCGGCCGGCCGATACGCATCCCGTCCTGAAGCCCCGCGATGCCCTCCGCCGCGAACTTCCCACGCCACTTCCGCACCGTCGCCGCGGTCACACCGACTTCCACGGCGACCCTCGCGTTCGGCACCCCACCCTCGCAGGCCAGCACGATGCGAGCACGCTCGGCGAACCGCGGCGCCACCGCCCCACCAGCCCAGCGAGACAACTCCGCACGCTCTTCATCAGACAAGCGGACTTCAACAGCACGAGGACCCGGGGGCATAAAAACAGGCTACAGACTTAGCCCTGAGATTTCCGGCGCATCACACTAG
>NZ_JBIAVJ010000085.1:0-1399 GCF_042894025.1 Streptomyces sp. NPDC001549 | reverse complement strand
GGACGTGTCAGCGATCTTGTGTAAGTCGCCTGGTTTCATTGGATGCTGAGCCGGTCCTCGAAGAAGAGTGAGAACTGGTTCAGTGCCTCTTTCCAGTGTGCGGCGACGTGGTTCGCGTCGCGCGCTTTGGGGTTGATCTGCTCGCGGACCGCCAGGTAGAGGACCTTCAACGCGGCTTGTTCCGAGGGGAAGTGACCGCGGTTGCGGGTGGCTTTGCGGAGCCGTGAGTTGATCGATTCGACCATGTTCGTGGAGTAGACAACCGTCCTTATGGCCGGCGGGAAGGCCAGGTATGGCGTGAACTCCGGCCAGGCCGACCGCCAGGTCCGGACCACGGCCGGGTAGCGTTCGCCCAGGTCAGAAGCCTCGAATAGGGCGAGGGCCTGCTCGGCGGCCTGCTCCGTCGGCGCCGTGTAGATCGCCTTCAGGGCTGGGACCAGCTTGGGGTGATCCCGCACCGACGACAGCCTGAGCGAGGCCCTGGTCAGGTGGATTACGCAGGTCTGGACGGTGGCCTTGGGCCAGGTCGCGGTGACCGCGTCGGGCAGGCCCTTCAACCCGTCGCAGACCACGATGCACACGTCCTCGATGCCACGGTTCCGCAGCTCGGACAGAACCGCCATCCAGGTGGTGGCGCCTTCACCTTCGGCTCCGACCCACAGGCCCAGGACGTCCTTGCGGCCGTCCATGTCGACGCCGACGGCCAGATAGACCGGCTTTGATGTCACCGAACCCGACCGGATCTTCACCCACAGCGCGTCGATGTAGATGATCGGCCAGACCGCATCGAGGGGCCGGTTCTGCCAGGTCACGAGCTCGTCGATCACGGCGTCGGTGACCTTGCTGATCAGATCCGGGCTGACCTCGACCCCATAGATCTGCGCCAGGTGGGAGCGGATGTCCCGCACGCTCATCCCGCGGGCGTAGAGCGAGAGGATCCGGTCGTTGAACCCGGCAAGGCGGCGGGCGTTCTTCGGGACCAGACGCGGTTCGAACTCGCCATTGCGGTCCCGTGGCACCGCCAGTGTGACCGCGCCGGCATCGGTCAGGACCGTCTTGGGCGAGGTCCCGTTTCGCGAGTTCCCCGACCCGTGACCTGCCAGATCTCCACGTTCATAGCCGAGGTGCTCGCTCATCTCGGCTTCCAGGGCCCGCTCGAGCACAGCCTTGGTGATCTCCGTCAGGAGCCCGCCCTCACCCAGCAGGGCCGCTCCTGAGGCGTCAGTCTTGTCGAGCAGCCGCTCGACCACCTCGTCGACCATCTCATCGCCGGCCACGGACGCGGCCGCTTCGTCTTTGTCTGCCATGACTCGTCCGATCCGCCTGGCCCACAGGCCCGAGGCCGAGCCCCGGGTCAGACTTCCACATCGCGGACTTACACGATCTTTCAGACACGCTC
>NZ_JBIAVJ010000084.1:0-1422 GCF_042894025.1 Streptomyces sp. NPDC001549 | reverse complement strand
CTAGTGTGATGCGCCAGAAATCCTGATGGTTATTTACTACGCTGTTGTCATGTCGCATTCGGGTCCTTCTGCTGTGGAGATCACGCTGTCCGAAGACGAGCGCGCCGAGTTGGTGCGCCGGACGGGTATGCCGCATCGACGCTCGGCCGAGAAGGCCCGAATCATCCTGGCGTGCGCTGATGGCATGTCAAACGCGGGTGTCGCGCGGATCGTCGGTGTCCAGGCCAAGACGGTGGGCAAGTGGCGTCGGGCTTTCGCCGCAGAGCGGATCGCCGGGCTTGAGGACGCCGGCTGGATCGGGCGGCCGAAGGCCGACCTCGTCCTGGAGGAGGCTGAGCGGAGGCAGTTGACGCAGTGGGCGCGGCGGGCGAAGACCGCCCAGTTCCTCGCATTGCGGGCCAAGATCGTGCTGCGTTGCGCGGAGGGTGGGACGAATCAGCAGGCCGCGGCCGACCTCGGCATCGACCAGTCGACCGTGGACCGGTGGCGGGCCCGGTTCATCGCCAAACGCCTCGACGGCCTGCATGACGAGCCCCGCTCGGGCCGGCCGCCCTCGATCCTCCTCGACCAGGTCGAGGAGGTCATCGTGGCAACCCTGGAGTCGACCGCGGGCAGGGACACGCACTGGTCACGAGCCTCGATGGCCCGGCGCACCGGCCTGTCGAAGTCGACCATCGGCCGGATCTGGAAGAAGTTCGATCTCAAGCCCCACCTGCAGGATTCCTTCAAACTGTCCACCGACCCACAGTTCGTCGCCAAGGTCGTCGACGTCGTCGGCCTGTACCACCACCCGCCCGAGAAGGCGGTAGTGCTCTGCGTGGACGAGAAGTCCCAGATCCAGGCTCTGGACCGGTCCCAGCCCGTCTTGCCGATGATGCCGGGCATGCCTGAACGCCGGACCCACGACTACTACCGGCACGGCATCACCAGCCTGTTCGCCGCCTTCAACATCGCGGACGGCACTGTCATATCGGCGCTGCACCGCCGCCACCGGGCGATCGAGTTCAAGAAGTTCCTGATCCGGATCGACAAGGCGGTGCCCGCCGAGCTCGAGGTGCACCTGGTATGTGACAACTACGCCACCCACAACACCGCCGAGATCAAGACGTGGCTCGGCAAGCACCCGCGTTTCCACGTCCACTTCACGCCGACCGGTTCCTCCTGGATGAACCAGGTCGAACGGTGGTTCGGCCTGCTGACCGACAAACTCATCCGCCGCGGCGTCCACCGGTCCGTGAAGGCCCTGGAGGACGACATCGCCGCGTGGATCGACATCTGGAACCAGAATCCACGGCCCTTCACCTGGACCAAGACCGCCGACGAGATCCTCAACTCCCTCGCCGACTACCTCACCAAGGTCGGAACCGCCAACCAGCAAACCGAGCAGAAATAACCATCAGGATTTCTGGCGCATCACACTAG
>NZ_JBIAVJ010000083.1:0-1471 GCF_042894025.1 Streptomyces sp. NPDC001549 | reverse complement strand
AAAAGGTGCCTCTATGGTTTTCGTCAAGCCGTGACGGGGGTGGGCGGCTGGTAGAAGGTGCCGTCCCGGAGCATGGCGAACAGGACGTCGATGCGGCGTCGGGCCAGGGCTATGAGGGCGGCGATGTGATGCTTCCCCTCACGGCGTTTGCGGTCGTAGTAGGCGCGTGACTCGGGCTGGGAGAGCGAGGCGAACGCGGCGAGGTAGAAGGCCCGTTTGAGTTGTTTGTTGCCGCGTCTGGAGGGGTGTTCGCCGCGGATGGATGAGCCGGAGCTCCTGGTTACGGGGGCGAGGCCGGCGTAGGCGGCGAGGTGTCCGGCGGTGGCGAAGCCGCTGCCGTCGCCGACGTCGATGAGGATGCGGGCCGCGGTCCTGATCCCGATGCCGGGCATCGAGATCAGGACCTGGGAAAGAGGGTGGGCCTCCAGTAGTTCCTCGATCCGGGCGGCGAGAAGTTTGCGCTGGTCAAGCACGGACTGGAGCGAGCTCGCGAGGCTGGGCACGATCAGAGCTGCCGCGTCGGTGCCCGGGACGACGACGGTCTGTTCGTCGAGTGCGGTGAAGATGTCCTCGACCAGGCGTTCGGCCATCCGCGGCGCCTTGGGGCGTATCAAGGTCACGAGGCGACGGCGTCCGGCTTTGCGGATCCGGGCCGGGGAGCCGAACTGGTCCAGCAGTCTGAGCACGGCCGGGTGCTGGATACGCGGGCCCAGGACACGCTCGAGCGACGGATGGATCTGGGTCAGCAGGCCGCGGAGCCGGTTGGCGATCCGGGTGGACTCGCCGGCCAGGTCGTCGTCGAACCCGGCGATCATGGCGAGTTCGGCGACTGTTTCGTCAGCGGGGTCGATCGTCCTCAGGGTGTGGGGCATCGCTCTGGCCACGTCCGCGATGATGAACGCGTCGCGGGCGTCGGTCTTGGCCTCACCGGGGTAGAGGTCGGCGATCCGCCGCATCGTGAGTCCGGGCAGGTATGCGACCAGGCAGCCCGCATCGCGGGCGACCGTCAAGGGCAGAGCTCCGATGGAAGCAGGCTGGTCGACGACCACCAGCACCGTTCCGTGCTTGGCCCGGAGCTTGTCGAACAGGTCCCGAAGTTTTGGTTCGCTGTTGGGCAGTGACTTGTCGAAGACCTTCTTCCCGGCCTGGTTCACGGCGGTGGCGTGGTGTTCGCCTTTGCCGACGTCCAGACCGAGGTAGACGTCGATGGCGGTCGCGTCCGTCATGCCCGTTTCTCCCCTGGCTGTACTCTTCCCGGCCTCACCTGCGGCATCAGCGTGCCGGCATCCACGTTACGAAGAGACTGCCTCACCCCGTCAGGAGGTCGGCGCTCGTGCCTCTAATCAGCGGTCTGCCAATGCCTCCGGCACCCGGCGACACCACCTTTTCGATCATCTCGACTGGGGGCTCAAGTCATACCGGGGCCGAAGGCCGGGAGCCTCATTGCGAGGCCACGAAGACGGTAACGGGG
>NZ_JBIAVJ010000082.1:0-1602 GCF_042894025.1 Streptomyces sp. NPDC001549 | reverse complement strand
TTTAACCTGTGCGGCGGGGTCGTGGGGTCGTCGGCTTCGCCTTCCTGGACGCTGCAGTGCCCGTTGTGCGGGGTGTGTGGACGTCATGACGTGGTGTGGGCCGCGTGTTTTTGCGTCCTGGTGGACGTCCAGGTCCGGGGCGGGTGGGTTTCGGTGCTTGGGCCGGGCAGGCGGTGTTGGGGCGGATGTGCCGGAAGTCGCGACGGACTCGGGCTGGAGTGAGGCGGTCGGACGAGGTGGGCTTCTCCCAGGGAAGGTGTCGGTCGGCCGCCAGCGGCCGGGCCAGTCGCAGTTGGGTGTAGGCCGCGAGGATCAGCCATGTCCAGCGGTCCGCCGCCTGGGGTGTGCGGACCTTCGGGCAGGTCCAGCCGAGAGTCTGTTTGAACAGGCGGAAGGTGTGCTCGATGTCGAAACGCCGCAGGTAGGCCTGCCACAGACGGTCGGTGTCCGCCTCAGTGGCGTCGGTGCCCGACCACCACAGCCAGACCGGCTTCGGAGTGGCTCCGCTGGGCAGGTGGCCGATGTCCAGGCGGATCACCGTTCCCTCGACGATCGGGAGGGTGCCGTTGGCCGCGGCCCAGGAAGAGCGGTGGGTGAGTTTGGGGTGGAGCCGGTCCCACGAGCGTGCTCGGGCGGTGCCGTAGAGGCGGGTGTCGGTGACGGTTTCGGTGTCCGGGGTGCCCCAGGTGTCGGGCTGCCCGAACACGAACTCGCCGCCGTGCCGGGGCGGACGGCCCATGGTGTGAGGCTGCCGCTGGGGTGCGGGCCGGCGCAGGACCCGGTCCGACCGCATCCGGGCCAGGACCTGGACCGGAAGGTCCCGCAGGAGGTGGGCCAGGCGTGGTGCGTCGTATCCGGCGTCCGCGAGGACAAGGACTTCCGGGTCGCCGACCTGCCACTGGCCTGCGGTGATCAGCCGCTCGATCAGCTCGCGCAGTTGCCGGGCGGTGACGGTGGCCGTGTCGTCTCCGGGTGCCAGACGCAGCGCGTCCAGCGGGGCGGTCCACGAGCTGCGGCCCGGCTCCAGCGCGCAGACGATCGAGTACGGCCACCCGGGAACGGGGATGTGCTGGTCCTTGCCCCGACCGTAGGTGTGGCACAGGATCCGCTCTGGTGAGGTGTGGGCGTCGGGCCGCAGCCAGCACGTGACATCGACGGCCAGGACCAGCCGGCCGTCGACCGCCCGCGGCAGCGGCACGGAGGCCAGGGCCTGGCGCATCCGGTCCCCGTCGACCCGGCCGCGTGCGACAGCGGCATAGAGCCCTCCGTGACCACGGCGGTGTTCGCCGACCAGCGACAGCTCGACCAGCGACCTCACCGGCCCGTCATGGCAAAGAACCGCGTCGGCCAGCTCGAACAAAGCATCCGAACGAGCGGTCAGGCACGAGTAGAACTCGCCTCGGAAGCGTGACAGCTCCGCCAGCGGCTCCCGCCGGGTATCACGATGCAGCAGACTCATCCTCACGGCCTTCGCGCTGGACGTGTGTGTTCCTTGGTCGGAGCACATGATCCAGACGAAGGCCGTTTCCGCGTACGGCGGTTACCGAACCGAGTGATCAAGTACGAGGCACCGTTCGACCTCGGACGTTAAAGGTCAAGCTA
>NZ_JBIAVJ010000081.1:0-1703 GCF_042894025.1 Streptomyces sp. NPDC001549 | reverse complement strand
GCTAAGGGATTGCAGATCATCAAGGTGTTGCTTCCCGACCTGGGGCTCGTTGGTCTGGTATGCGCATCCCGGACGAGACCCGTGACCAACTCTGCGCGAAGTTCGCGGTGTTGTTCCCGCATCTGGACGAGCGGCAGCGACGGCTGTTGATGGGGGCCGAGGCCCGGCTGCTGGGGCATGGTGGCATCCGCGCTGTCGCTCGGGCGGCCCAGGTCAGTGAGACGACGGTCCGCGATGGCGTGTTCGAGCTGGAATCCGGCGACGAGCCGTTGGGGCGAGTCCGGCGTCCCGGCGGAGGACGCAAACGGGTCGCCGATCTGGACCCGGGGCTGCGGCCGGCACTGCTGGCGCTGGTCGAGCCCGATGAGAGAGGCGACCCGATGTCGCCGCTGCGGTGGACTGTGAAATCGACCCGTACGATCGCGGCGGAGCTGGCCCGGGCCGGGCACCGGATCAGCGCCGATACCGTGGGCGACCTGCTGCGGGAGGAAGGCTTCAGCCTGCAGGCCAACGCGAAGACACTCGAGGGTAACCAGCATCCGGACCGGGACACCCAGTTCCGTTACCTCAACGAGCAAGCCCGCAACCACCGGGACGCCGGCCAGCCGGTCATCAGCGTGGACACCAAGAAGAAGGAACTCGTCGGCGACTTCAAGAACAGCGGCCGCCAGTGGCGTCCCGCCGGCGAGCCCGTCCCGGTCAGCGTCCACGACTTCGCCGACCCGCAGCTGGGCAAGGCCGTCCCCTACGGGATCTACGATCTGACCGCGAACACCGGCTGGGTCAACGTCGGCACCGATCACGACACCGCCGCGTTCGCCGTGGAATCGATCCGCCGCTGGTGGCACGACCAGGGCCAGGCTGCCTACCCGCGAGCGACACGGCTCCTGATCACCGCCGACGCCGGCGGATCCAACGGCTACCGCACCCGGGCATGGAAGCTCGAGCTGGCTCAACTCGCCGCTGAAACCGGGCTGACGATCACCGTGTGCCACCTACCACCGGGCACTTCGAAGTGGAACAAGATCGAGCACCGGCTGTTCTCGCACATCACCATGAACTGGAGCGGCCGCCCGCTGACCAGCCACGAAGTCATCGTGCAGTCGATCGCCGCGACCACCACCCGCACCGGACTGCGCGTGAGGGCCGAACTCGACACCAACACCTACCCGACCGGAGTCCGTATCAAAGACGCGGAGATGGCCGCCCTGCCGCTGACCCGGCACGCGTTCCAGGGCGCCTGGAACTATGCACTGCACCCCCAGCCATCACCTGTAATCCCGGCGGCCCGGGCCCCGCAGACGCCGGATCCGGAGTGGAACCAGGCCTTGCTCTCTGATCCCGCACTGACCGGGATGACCCTCCAGCAACTGAACGACCTCACTGAGACCCTGGCCCCGGACGGGGATATCCGGCGCGGCCGCCCGCCCCGGCTGGCCTTCCCCGACCAGGTCCTGGCCACCGTGCTCCACCTACGGGCCGCCCTGGCCGCGGAACCCCTCGCCGTGCTGTTCGGCACGAGCCGCACCGCAATGCACCGCACCCTCTTGAACAACCGGCGACTGCTCGAGGCACACGGCATCACCATCCCACCGGCGACAACCCCACCCACGGCCCTCGCCGCCCTTCAGGCCCGGGTCCAGGCACAGACCAGCGAGGACAACAAGATCAAGACGACGTGTTAATGATCTGCAAGCCCTTAG
>NZ_JBIAVJ010000080.1:0-1743 GCF_042894025.1 Streptomyces sp. NPDC001549 | reverse complement strand
GACGGCCTCGAGCAGCGTGGTGCGGGCCTGGCGCCACCCGATGTCCTCGGTGCGGCCGGCGTCGGTGGACCAGCCGGGTAGCGGTCGGCCTTCAGTTGCCGTGGTGAGCGCGCGGCCCAGCTCGCCGATCGGCTGCTGCCAGTCGGCCAACTGCCCGAGCAGGCCGCGCACCAGTTGCGTGGGACGACCTGTGCGGGGCGTGCGCGCAGGAGTCCGTCGCTCGTGCGGAGGCCGAGCGGGTGGCGCGGCGCCAGGCCGATGACGTTGCGGCTGGCACGGCGGCCGAAGCGCAGACATCGAGGGCCCGGGGTCTGTTCAGGCGTCGCGGGTAGCCGTGCGGCCCGGGGAGTCCGGGCAAGCCGCCCTTTCGAGGACGGCTTGCCCGGCAGGAGACGGCTGGGCTCAGGAGCCGAGTGCGGGAGGGTTGTTGTGGTGGCGCAGTCGGGGCCACAAGGGGTGTTCGGCGAGGGCGTCGAGCAGGATCGCGGCCACCGACCGGTCGACGATCCGGGTGCGCTTGACCTCGTCGATCACGAAGGGCATTCCATGGGCCCACAGCTCGTGGGCGGCCGTGTTCATCCGCCGGCTGACGACACCCAGAGCCGTGAGGGCCGGCTTGCCGGGCAGCTCCGGGTAGACGTACTCCGCGAGGATCTGCCCCCGGACCCCGGGCGGACCCGGATTCGCGCACACCCGCCACACCACGTCCAGCTCCTCCACCGTGTGCAGCGACTTCACCCAGGACCGCAGCATCTCCTCCGTCCAGGCCTGGTAGTCGTACCGGCTGGGCGGCTTCCACACCACGTCCTCCGGCAGCACCTCCGGCCGACCCCCCGGCTCGAGCTGCGGCATCCCGTAGGCCGTCCGCACGGTACGGATCGCGTCCTTGTACGAATCGATCTCGGTGTTGAATCTCAACGCCCACCCCCCAAGCTCAGCACACTGTGCCCGGAGGCTACCCGGAGCGCACCGCCGCAACAGGGTGTTCCGGGGGAGTCGGGCCGCGGGGATGGCGGGGTCCCGACACGCGTGCGTGACGTGTGCGTACGAGGGTGGTGGACTTCCTATGGTGGCCGGCATGGATCACTACGCGGGGCGGCGGCGCGGCTGCCGGAACCTCACCGATGTCCAGGACGAGTTGGCGCGGCGCTTGGAGGCGCGGGCGGGCCGGTTGCACGCGGAGGCCGGCCGCGACGGCGGGGACGGACTGTCGGTGGTGGAGGCGGTCGTCCTGGCGGCGGTCCAGCTCGGCCTCCAACCGCCGGCACCGGTCGCGGGGGCCGGCCCGCAACCGGTGGCGCGCCGGGTCGTTGAAGAGCCGGGATCTATACCGGTGCGGGCAGGCCCTGACCGCGATGTCCGTGTCGGCCCAGGTTCTGACGCCTGACGTGCTCCGTGCTCCAGGATCTGCGTCGGGCGTACGGCGATGTCAGTGTCAGGTGTCGCCACCACGGCGGCCGGGGCCGTGCCGATCGATCGGCTGCTGATCGGCCCTTGATTGGCTGCTGATCGGCTTCTGATCGGTTGCCCGTGCCGATCGGGAGTCGATCAGCGGCCAATCGGGAACCGATGCCGGCCTGCGGGTTGCGATCAATTGATCAGCGCCGCCCACCCCTGGGCGGGAGAAGCGCGCCGACGGCTGGCTCGGCTAGTGTGATGCGCCGGAAATCTCAGGGCTAAGTCTGTAGCCTGTTTTTATGCCCCCGGGTCCTCGTGCTGTTGAAGTCCGCTTGTCTGATGAAG
>NZ_JBIAVJ010000079.1:0-1886 GCF_042894025.1 Streptomyces sp. NPDC001549 | reverse complement strand
CCACGGCCCTCGCCGCCCTTCAGGCCCGGGTCCAGGCACAGACCAGCGAGGACAACAAGATCAAGACGACGTGTTAATGATCTGCAAGCCCTTAGGTGGAGTCAGAACTCACCTTCCGACTGGTCTCACTTCTCACCTATAGAGCCACCGGGGCGCAGGTCGTACAGGGCTGGGCCGCCGGGTGCCGAACTTCCCGATCTCGGTCATCAGCGCGGCGCCGGTCTGGATCTCGTCCCGGCACACGCACCGGAGGTCGATGTCAGCCCGGGCAGGAGCCAGCGCAGAGGGAGCCGATGGTGTAGGTCCCCGCGAGATTTCCCCTGGTGCCGGCGGTGGTGCTGCCGATCCGATTCGTGTAGTTGACGCTGTGGTAGTAGTGGAACCTGCTATTGGTGCGGTTGTAGACGGACCGGGTGTTCGTGCCGGCTCGCATCCATGAACACTGGGAACGGGTGTCGGTGGAGCTCTGGGACCACTGGCATTTCTGTCCGCCCCCGTCCCTCTCCGAGTAGAAGCAGATCCAGCCGGACGCGCAGTTGTCGTAGCCGCTGATCGAGACGTCGTCGGCCTGGGCCGCGGGCGCGAGTGCAAGCGCTGCACCGACGAGTCCGGTCGTTACGGCCAGGCTGAACTTTGTCCGACGGTTCATTACCCCTCCTTCGACTGAGGCGAGATTGCCGTGGCGGCCTGCACCGTCGAGGCTCGGGCTGCCACCGAGAAGTCTGGTGGGTACACCGATTGAGCGGCTACGGATAAATCAGCCAGTTCGTTGAACTTCGTTCGCCATAAGGCATGTTCGAGGCTCTTCGTGCCATCAGAGCCGGAACTCCCCATGTGGGCGGTTTGTCGTCCACCGATTCCTGAGGGGCCGTTCGTACGAGCCGGATCGGTAGTGCTCCACTTCGCACCGGGGTCAATCGGTGGTGCCCCAAACGCGGGGGAGAGGTGTCAGATGCTCGTGAGCTCGGACGATGGCCCGTCGAAGGCTAGGCCGGCTGGTTATCGGACGAGAGCACGATCATGGCTGAACCTGAAGGAAGTCTTGCCCGTCGTCGACTGCGGACCGGGAATCCCAGAGGCCAGCCCCTGGACCCCGCCAGCGCCCTTTAGCTTGTCATTTATCCAGTCGGCGGGGCTTGGTGCCCTTCTTGTGATGGGCGGGTCTGGTGTACGCCTCGCCGGTTGCGAGGACCCGTCCCACGCTGACGGGTTGCCGAACGGCTGTTTCTTGAACCGGTGGGCGGCCGGGGCCAGGTCGGGAGGGTTTGGGCGCACGCGCTGGCGTCGGGGTCTGAGCGTGGAGGTTTCTGAACCCGGTTCAGGCGGGGGTCGTGGTCACCCGCGCAGTGTGCCGCCCGGCCTCGGCGGTCCGGGCCGGTTCACCGGCGGTAGCAGTGGCTTAACCGCTCTGTTCTGGTGAGCTGAAACAACCAGCCTGGCCCTGCTGGCCAGGGCCAGAGCACTATCACCGCTGATAGCGGCCTGGCCCTACCCGCAGGGTCGGACCTGGGAGACTAGGGATCATGACCGACCGTCGACCGCTCTCGCTGCCCGCCTTCTCCGAGCCCGCTTCCGACGCTCCCGTACCCGCCCAGGCGGGTGGGCGCCGGCTGATGCCGGTCGAGCAGGGCGCCGTCTTCCGCCAGCCGCCCGGCGAGACCGAGCCCGAGCCCGCACCCGCCCCGGCCCGACGTCCGCTCGCCCCCGGCGGCCTCACCTTCTCAGACCCGGACCGCCATATCTGAGCGCTACCACCACGGGTTGCGCCACGTCCAGGACCAGCTCACCACCTAGGGCGTGTGTGATGTGGTGATCAGTTCCTGGGTTCCGCCGTCTTCGTGAGGTGCAATCCGGTACGACTGTGGTCGTGACACGCAGGCAACTCA
>NZ_JBIAVJ010000078.1:0-1945 GCF_042894025.1 Streptomyces sp. NPDC001549 | reverse complement strand
ACATTGGTTCGCCGGGTTGGTGGTCGGGGCGGTTGGATGTTGGGTGACGTCCGATCCGAGTGCTGGGGGTGCGGTGGCTGAGCCTGTCCGCGTGCGCAGGTTGACCGACCAGGAGGGGCAGAAACTGCAGCAGATCGTGCGCCGGGGCAGCACCAGTTCGGTCCGCTTCCGACGCGCGATGATGCTGCTGGCGTCGGCCGGCGGGAACCGGGTCCCGGTGATCGCCCAGCTGGTGCAGGCCGACGAGGACACCGTCCGGGATGTGATCCACCGGTTCAACGAGATCGGCCTGGCCTGTCTGGACCCTCGGTGGGCGGGAGGCCGTCCCCGCCTGCTCAGTCCTGACGACGAGGACTTCGTTGTCCAGACGGCCACCACCCGCCCGACCAAGCTCGGCCAGCCCTTCACTCGCTGGTCCATCCGCAAACTGCTGGCCCACCTGCGGAAAGTCCATGGGCGGGTCATCCGCATCGGCCGCGAGGCGTTACGCCATCTGCTCGCCCGCCGCGGCATCTCCTTCCAGCGCACCAAGACGTGGAAGGAGTCCCCGGACCCCGACCGCGAGGTAAAGCTGGACCGGATCGAGGAGGTCCTGGACCGCTTCCCGGACCGGGTCTTCGCGTTCGACGAGTTCGGTCCGCTCGGCATCCGCCCCACCGGCGGTGCGGGCTGGGCCCCGGCCAGTCACCCCGAGCGGCACCCGGCGACCTACCACCGCACGCATGGCGTCAGGTACTTCCACGGCTGCTATTCGGTCGGTGACGACACGCTCTGGGGCGTCAACCGCCGGAAGAAGGGCGCCTCGAACACGCTGGCCGCGCTCAGATCGGTCCGGGCCGCGCGACCGGACGGCGCCCCCATCTACGTCATCCTGGACAACCTGTCCGCCCACAAGGGCGAGACGATCCGCCGCTGGGCGAAGAAGAACCGCGTGGAGCTGTGCTTCACGCCGACATACGCATCCTGGGCCAACCCAATCGAGGCGCACTTCGGGCCGCTGCGGCAGTTCACCATCGCCAACTCCAACCACCGCAACCACACCGTGCAGACCCGGGCCCTGCACGCCTATCTGCGCTGGCGCAACGCGAATGCCCGTCACCCCGACGTGCTCGCAGCCCAGCGCCGCGAGCGCGCTCGCATCCGCAGCGAGAAGGGCATCCGTTGGGGCGGACGTTCCCTCGCCGATGCCGCTTGACCAGCCCGGCGACCTTGCCCGGCCGGGTCCTAGCAGTAGCCGTCCACCCTGGCGCCGGCTGGAGCGAGGTTGGGCCAGGGATGTCCTGCTCTGTCGGAGGCAGCGGACCGTAGGAGGTCAAGAATCGTGCACCCCGGGTAGCCCCGAAAACTCGCGTAGGCGCCGCGGTAGTAGCAGCTCCAGTAGCTCACGACCCGCCGTTGAGTGCGCGCGAAGAAGGCAGGGTTGTCCACGAGGAACTGCCCGTAAGCGAGGTGGCCGCAGGTGCCGGGCGTGGCGAGATCACGGAGCTCATCGCAGATGACGACCAGGATCTCCAAGACGTATTCGCCAACCAACTGCACGACGAAGGGGACGACCCATGGGTCCGTGGAACCAACGACCTTCTCCAGGTGGCGCTGCCTGACCATGCCGTCGCAGTGCCTTGAGTACAGGCAGTGCAGAAGCTGTTGTTGGCGCGACGAAAGCGACGCCACCCGGGCAGTGGGCGGCTCGTCGTTGTAGAGGCGCCCGGGGATCAAAACCTGCTGGCCCTCGACATCGACCGAGAACGAGGCATGCGACTGGAGCCGAGAATCAGGCATCACCGCCAGGACTGCCTCGGCATCGCTTGCAAGCTCGGCTGGGAACGCCGTGATCAACGGATTGCTGCGGTCGGAAAGCGGCTGCACGAGCCGAGCATAGGCGGATGCCTCCGCCAGGTAGCTGGCATTAATGGCCCCACACCCGCCCAACCCGGCGAAGGTATGC
>NZ_JBIAVJ010000077.1:0-2999 GCF_042894025.1 Streptomyces sp. NPDC001549 | reverse complement strand
GCAGAGTTGGTCACGGGTCTCGTCCGGGATGCGCATACCAGACCAACGAGCCCCAGGTCGGGAAGCAACACCTTGATGATCTGCAATCCCTTAGCACGGGGGCGGGGCTGGGCAGGGCTTCGGCAAAGTATCGCGGGTCCGGTTCGTCGTCTGCCCCGATACTGGTTCCTGAGGGAGACAGGTAGGTGCGGCCTTGGGCCGGGCTCAGGCTGATGGTGGCCGGCACACCGGGTCGTAGTCCGCTGCTACCGCGCCTGAGTGCCCGGCTTCAGAGCTGGCGGCGACTCTCGTGAGAGTTCCAAACGGTGGAGAACACTTCCACCAGCCCGGTATGGACGACCAGATTATCCAGGAGGTCATCGACGGCTACATCCGCCCGGTCGGCCGGGGACTGATGATGACCGGCGACCTCCGCGCCCTGTACCACCGCACGACATCGAGGACCAGGCCGTGCTGCGCCCCCTGACCCGCAACCGGTCCGCCACCCCGTAGGAGCGGGCCCGCCTTGCCGCCGGCGCCCCCACCGCCCGGGTCCACGCCGTAAGCCGCGCGGACCGCCTGCACTCCCGGACCCGGCCGCGCACCGTCGCCGTGCCGACTACCCCGAGACCCCAACCTGCGCTCAGAGCGGGCCGAGCGGAGGGCCGGCCGAGACCTGGAGCCGACCACGGACGTCGCCACGGTGGAGCAGACCAGCCGGACGCTGGAGGTCGCGGCCGCAGAGATGGCTGCCCGGCTCCAGGCCGGCATCCGGGAACGAGCCGCCGCCCGCCGCCCCTCACCCCAGCTCGCCTCGGCGACGGCTCCACCGCGGCGCACCCCGCAGCCTGTCCAGCCCGCGCTGGGCCACCACACCCACCGGAGGAATCGCATGACCAGCACGCCGCCGCCGGACCCGAGGATCGAAGCCGTCGCCGCCGGGCTGAAGGAGGCCGCCCAGGAGCGCGCCGAGGCGCTCGGGCCGCCGCCGGTCTCTGGAACCGGCCCCGGAGGCCGAAGTCCATCAAGGCGAGGAAGGCGGAGCTGGCCAAGCAGCGCAAGCGGCTCAAGGCGGCCGGGATACGCCGGCTCTACGGCGCCCAGGCGCGTCGGCCCCGGCCCCGACAGAACCGCGTCGGCATCGCGGCGGCCCGCCGCGATGCGCGCGCCCTGTCCCGGATGCGGCACTCGAACGCCTGACTGTGATGACGATGCCGGGCATCGTCCACCGAGTGGACCGCACGATGCCCGACACCGGGTGGCGCCCATCGAGACTGCGGATCATTCGCCGGGGTACCGGGTCGGTGGTGACCTGACGGGGGCCCAGATGGTGCTGCTGTCCGCACAGGGCATACCAGTCGCGAAGATCGCCGCCCACTGCTCGGCGACGTCGGCGTCGGCGAGGACCGCGTCGCGGATCTGCTCGACCTCGTGCAGCACCGGCTCACTCACCGCCTGCCCCGCCTCCACGGCCAGAGCGCGCGCTGTGCGCGCGAGGCGCCCGATCACCACATGCTGATCATGCGACAGCTTCCGCAACTGCCCGGCATGCAGCGTCCGGTGCTCGGTCCGGAGCGCCTCGCCAAGCTGGACGAAGCTCGCGCCTCCTTCGGCCGGCGGCGTGCCAGCAGCCCGGCGCCGTCCACGCCGCAACGGTCGGCTTCCGCAACCCTGCGATGGCGGCGGCGAGCTGCCTGTCCCCGGCCTTCCGGGCCTGGGCCACGTACTCATCCCTGACCGCGGTGAACTGCAAGGGCTTCAGCCCGTACAACTCCACCGCCACCGACTCCGCATCCATGCCGAAAGTCTGCCGCCCGCCCGCCCCCCGGCCGGCCGACACCTCGCAGGACACCGCGCGTCGGCCCGAGGGGGATCCGTCCGCTACGAGCCGGGCGGCAGCATTCCGCGGGTCAGAGTGAAGGCGGCCGTGGCGGTGGACAGGAGGGCGTTGATCCTTCCAAGGATGCGGGCCGTCCTGTCGGCGTCCTGCGTCTCGACGGCCGAGGCCAGGTCGTCGGCGTACTCCCGCGCCCGCACTGCCTCATCGGGCGTCGCAGTGTCCGCGTCCGCATGCAGGGCATCGATCAGCCGCTGGTGTGGGATGTCCGGCGCGTTTGTGTTGTTGCCATAGCCGCCGTGTGCCACCGCTCGAGGGCTGTTGACGTTCGCCACCACGAAGCCGCCCGATGCCGCGGAAATGTGCACTCCGTCGCCTCCCCTATACATGATGCTCTCGTAGCCAGCCCAGCCCTTGCGCGTCACGCTGTACCCGCCGAACCGCCAGCCCTTGACCTTGATCAGTTTGTGCTTGAGCGGCTCGGCCATGATGCGCATGGCGTCCGCCCGGTTCCATCCTCGGTCGAGGAAGTAGTCCGTCATCATCACGCGCGGACCCGGGCTCTCGGCCCGCTGGCAGATCGCGCGGAATGCCTGCCTCTGACACATCTCCAGCTGGTCTGGAGCGAGTGACGATGCAGGCAGCCGCCACCCGTGCACGGCTGCGCGGGTATGCACGAACAGTGCGTAGATCAACCAACAGAGCAATACGATCAACACAACATGCCCGAACGTCAGACCCCCACTCATTCGCCCCCCTCTGTTGCCCTCAAGTCAACGCATCCTAAGGTGAGTTGGTGCGCAATGAAATCGGTTCCGGCGCTGAGAAGTGAGCTCCGACGCCGCGATGAGGTCCGGGGAAACGGTCCTAACTCAGTGGACTCCACCCAGTGGGAGCCACTCCACTCAGTGGATTCCACCGGGCGGAGGCTCACTCGATGTTCCGCACCGCACCGTGCGCACGACGATTTCTGGCATCCGATGTTCCGCACCGCACGCGAAGCGCACCTCCCGGATCGTGCGCACCGGCCGACCGCCTGCCCCTTGTCCGGCTCCGGGTGGCCGATCGGCGACCCCTTGACCAGGTTCGCTAGTGTGATGCGCCAGAAATCCTGATGGTTATTTCTGCTCGGTTTGCTGGTTGGCGGTTCCGACCTTGGTGAGGTAGTCGGCGAGGGAGTTGA
>NZ_JBIAVJ010000076.1:0-3529 GCF_042894025.1 Streptomyces sp. NPDC001549 | reverse complement strand
TCGGCTGGGTAGTGCTTCATCCCCACGGGGACTCCGTTCTCCTGGACCATCAAGATCCAAGTCTCTCCGGTGTCCAAAATCCGGGGTCAAGGCCCACATGCTGCTGGGCGAAGGGTCGCGCAGGCAGTCGCGGTGGGCGGCAACGCAGGTTTCCACGGCTCGGCCGAGGCCCTGCCACAGGTGCAACCGGTCGGCGACCCGCAGAGCGTCTGGGGAACCACGTCGTGCTCCCTCGGCGTAGGCGCCGGCCCGGTCCGGCAGATGATCTCCACGTCGGGGTGGCGAATCAGCCAGGCGGCCAGCGGCCCGGCCTCGCGGGTCGGGAGCACCTCGACCACGCGATGGTCTTCGACACTGGTCAAGACGGTGGAGTAGGTCTGGCCGCGGCGGATCGCGAAGTCGTCCACGCCCAGCACGCGCGGAGTACCGAACTGCGGATCGGGCAATGCCATGATCCTCCGTAACAAGGTTTTCCGGCCGGCTCCGAAGCCCAGCCGGCCCGACGGCCGGGCGCCGCCCCGCCCGGCCGGCGCGAGCCCCACTCGCTCCAGGGCGTGGTTGAGCCGCGTGGTGAACCGTGCGCGCGGGGCAGCCAGCTGCGAGAAGGGCTCGGCGAACGTCCGGCTCGGGCAGTCCCGCCGACCCGCAGATGAAGCGCCGGACCGTCAGCAAGATCACAAAGCCCTGCTCAGCGAGCGGAAGGTCCTTCAGCCTGCGCTGGTAGCGGTCGTGTACTCGGTCCGAGAAACGGCCGCAGTCCGGACATGCAGAGCCGGCCGAGCGGCCTCTCGCCGCCACCTCGACCGTGCTGAACGCGGCTGTGACCGCCTCGACATCCACATCGTCGATTCCGTCGAACACCAGCGAGTCCCAGAACGGTGCATCGGTCTGGATGACCGGCACCGTCACCGGCCACGACCGGCTGCAGCAGCGGGCGGCAGGGACCTGAGGGAGCGTCCATTCTGATCGCTGGACGACAAGGCGTACGCGGTCTCACGCGAACCCGTCTCCTCGCGATCGAACCACGGGGTAACGCTCCGCGACGACTCCCCAAGATCTGTGCCAGAACCGAGAACGGGAGTCGTTTGTCAACGGGTTCGGGAGTCGCTCCACCGCTCGCGCCCGTGATCGATGTCGACGGGTTCGGGAGTCACCACGGACTGGGAGGTGGGCTTGAGCGAGGGCGGGACGGAGAGCATCAGATCGGGGCCTGAGCGACTCATTGGCCCTTCTCGCTGATCATGTTGATCAGGCCCTGGGCCGTGTTGTTCTCGGAGTCGATCCCGGGAACCTCTCCACCTTCAAAAGTGGCGACCTCGGCGCTGCGGGGGAACATGGCCTGCTCGTACTCGGTGAGCGCGGCCTCGGCATCGTCGGGGTGGGCGGCGAGGGCCTGGCCGAGTTCGGCGCCGTCGAGCATGGCGAGGTTGGCGCCTTCGCCGTTCGGGGGCGCGAGGTGGGCGGCGTCGCCGAGCAGGGTGACCCCCGGCACCCGGTCCCACCGGTGCCCGGTCGGCAGGGCGTACTGGGGGCGCAGGACCGGCGCTGTGTCGCCGTCGGTGATGAGCGCGGTGAGTTCCGGTGCCCAGCCGTCGAACTCCCGCGCGATCCGGGCGGTGGCAGCGGCGGCATCGGTGAAGTCGATGGCGGCGAACCAGTCCTGCGGCCTGGTCAGCGCCACGTAGGTGTGCAGGGTGTCGCCGCTTTCCCGGTGGGCGAAGATCTCCCTGCCCGGCGAGGGCGCGATCAGCATCCCGCCGCCGACCGCCTTTGCAGCGGCGGGGTGGCGGGTGTCGGCGTCGAACAGGTACGTCTCGACGAACGAGGTACCGGCGTACTCGGGTGTGGCGGTCGAGAGCAGTGGCCGTACCCGTGACCAGGCGCCGTCCGCGCCGACCAGCAGGCCGGCGACGACGGTGCCGCCGTCGGCGAACGTCACCTCGTGGCGGCCCTCGCCGACGGCGCGGGTGCTGCTGACCTTGTGCCCCCACCGGACGGTGCCGGCCGGGAGCGAGTCGAGCAGGATCTGTCGTAACTCGCCGCGCTGTACCTCGGGGCGTCCGCCCGTGCCGTCGTCGGCCTTGTCGAGCAGTACGGTCCCGTCCGGGTCGAGGACCCGCATCGCCTGGCGGCCCTCCAGGACGATGGCCTGGAACTCGTCCATCAGGCCGGCCGCCTTGAGGGCGAGCTGTCCGTTGTAGTCGTGGATGTCGAGCATCCCGCCCTGTGTGCGCGCCGACGGGGAGGGTTCGGCTTCGTAGACCGCGGCCGGGATTCCATGGACGTGCAGGACGCGGGCCAGCGTGAGTCCGCCGAGACCGGCGCCGATGATCGTGACGGGCATGTGCATGGTGACTCCTCGGGATCGGGGCCGCCCGGTGAGCTCCGGCCGGCCGTCTCTGGAACGTTGTCGGACCTCGCCGACAAGCCACCGACAACGAACCGGCAGCCGCCGACAGATGACCGACATCGCACAACAGCCCCGGCACCTACCCGCAATGGGTTCTGTTCGGCGTCCGGGTCGATCGTGCTCATGCTCGCCTTCTCGCACCGCTCCCCGGGCGGCGAAGCCCGGCCTGCACGGGGTGCAACGAACGGCCGGACGGGTGTTGTGCGCCAGCCGTCATGATCAGGGATGCGTGAAGGAGGGGTGCCTCCCGTTCTCGCGTACATCGACTGTTCACACGAGCGGGCGACTATCAATCCCGCGTCGAAACGACGTCGCAACTCGGTTCTGGCACAGATCTTGGGGAGTCGTCGCGGAGTGTTACCTCGTTGTTCGATTGCGAGGAGACGGGTTCGCGTGCGACCGCGTACGCCTTGTCCTCCGACGATGAGAGATGATGCTCCATCAGGTGTCTGCCTGCCGCTGCTGCGGTCGGTTGTGGACGGTGATGGTGCTGGTCATGCTGACCGATGCACCGTTCTGGGACTCGCTGGTGTTCGAGGGGATCGGCGAAGTGGATGTCGAGGCGGTTATGGCCGCGTTCGGCACGGTCGAGGTGGTGGCGAGAGGCCGCACCGCCGCGGCCGCCGACTGTGCGACAGGTGACCGGCTGGCTCACCCGGCACCCCGCGACCCTGGCCGACGAAGACCGGGCTGGCCTGAAGGAGGTCCTGGCCCGCTGCCCGGAACTGGACACTGCCGCCGGACACGTTCGCGAGATACTCACCGATCGCCTCGGCTCCACACTCCCCACCTGGATCGACGCAGTCGACGCCAGCCGACTACCCGGCCTTACCGGCTTCGCACTCCACCTGCCCCGAGACCTCGACGCCGTGACAGCCGGGCTCACTCTCGACTGGAGCTCCGGCAGCATCGAGGGCGCCGTCAACCGCATCAAGAAGATCAAGCGGCAGCTCTACGGGCGAGCCGGATTCGAACTACTCCGCAAGATGATCCTGCTCCAGTGACACCCCGCAACGACTCCCTAAGAGCTCGTAACAGGATCTTGGTGAGATGTCCTGGTCAGCCGTGACCGGTGTGACGATTCGGCCGTTCGTGATGGTGTGAGTACTCGGCCGTGGA
>NZ_JBIAVJ010000075.1:0-4562 GCF_042894025.1 Streptomyces sp. NPDC001549 | reverse complement strand
TGTCCGACTTCCTCGGTGCTTTCCAGGTTATTCGCTTTCGCGCTTTCCCTTTCCGGCGGTTCCGACTCTATCAGAAGTTCTCCACCGGATTTCCCCGGCTTCGGATTCCTGAAGAATCGAGTGCACCCCACACAGAATTGCATTCGTTGGGGGGTGGGCTGCCGAACTTGTCCAGTTCGAGGCAACCGTTTAACTCTACAACTCGGCCTGGGGGGTGTCAAAACGGCCCGGGGCACCGCCCCCGCGAGCGGACCTCCAGGCCGGCCCGCGCGAGCAACGCTTCGGCCTGTTGCCTGGTCAGGGGCGGCGGGACCGGTGCCGCTGGGAGGCAGGTGTGGGTGCTGCGACCGAACGACAGCATCCACTCGTCGAGAGGATTGTCAGGCCCCAAGCCGGCCACCACCCGCTCACGCGTGGCCGCCGGAGTGTCCGCCCGAGCCGCTGTCGCGCTGCGTACGAACATGTCCGGAGTCCTTCCGCCAGCACGTCACGCAGACCGGCAGGCAGGTCCGGGTGGGCGTCCGCGGCTCTACGTATGGAGGGATCCGGGTCCTCCGCCAGGCGGGCCGGCACCCCGGGCGGCTCGTCCCCGAGGCTCGCGGCGACCCCGCACCGGACCACCGGGTCCGGGTGCTCCGCGAGGCGGGCCCTCACCCGGGGCGGTACGTACCCGTTGGCGGCGAGGGTACGTAGGGGGCCGAGCGCGATGATCTCCTCAATCATTTCCTCTGCTCGGACGCCCGTGTCGAGGTGTGCACGACCCGCTACCTCAACGGAAGCAGCCGAATCAGCTGGAAGGCGGTCTCGGCGTTCGGCTGCGCCAGGGCGGCCCGGACCTCGTACCGGCCGGCCGCCAGATCCACCCGTGCGTGGTTGTCGGGCTCCACCTCGGAGCCGGGCCATGCGGAGTCGAACAGCACGACCGGCCCCGGCACGTCCCAGACCTGACCGTCCTCCCAGACGGCATCCGCCAACGCCGCCTCCACGCTGCCCAGCAGTTCCGCTTCCGACTCGGCCGCCACCCACCGCACGAAGACCCCGTGCTCCGGGAGGAACGCCGTCGACGAGGGCTCGTCACCCAGCACCAGCGCGTCCGACGGACCTACCGCGAGCAGTCCGGTGTAGCCGACGACCGCGCAGGCCCTGTCGTAGTCGGATTCCGGACCTTCGCTGTCCGCCCCCTCCCACCGGGTCAGCACCTCGGCCGGCACCACCACCAGCGGCCCCCCGCCGGACTCCACCCAGTCGACCAGTCCTGGATCCGCATATCTCGTCATGGCGCGAGGTTAGATGCCGACTCCCCACTCAGGGGACCAGAACGACCTTGCCGAGGTTCCGGCGCTGCTCGATGACAGCGTGGGCGCGGGCGGCCTCGGACAGGGGGATCGCCTCGTGCACGGCCGTACGCAGGGTGCCCGCGGCGCGCAGCTGCCACAGTTCGCGCAGCCAGCGCTCGTACAGTTCGGGCTTGCCTGTGGCGACGGCCCGCATCTGGAAGCCGATCAACGAGGCGCCGCGGAGCAGGAGTTCGTACGCCTGCACCGTGCCGCCGCCGGAGCTGAAGGCCACCAGGCGGCCGCCCGTCGCCAGGGCCCGTACGGCGGGTCCGAGCAGGTCGCCGCCGACGCCGTCGAGGATCACGTCGTACGGTCCGCCCCAGTCGGCGTCCCCGTACAGGACGACCTCGTCGGCGCCCAGGCCGCGGACGAAGTCGGCCTTGTCCGCCCTGCTGACGGCCGCGACGACGCGTCCCGCCCCGCCGGCCTTCGCGTACTGGAGGGCGAGCGTGCCCACGGCGCTCGCCGCCGCCGTCACCAGGACCGACTCGCCGGGATCCACGCGCCCGGCCTCGTACGCGCCGCGGGCGACCAGCCCGCTGCGGACCAGCGCGACCGCCTCCACGGCGCCGGCGCCGGCCGGGATCCGGGAGGTCATCGCGGTATTGAGCACCGCGTACTCGGCGTAGGCATCGGCGAAGCACAGTCCGGTGACGCGTTCCCCGGCGGTGAAGCCGGTGACGCCCGGGCCGGCGACGACGGCCCCCGCCACCTCGCCGCCGAACGGGACGGGCTCACTGCCCTCCCGCACCTTGCGCACGGTCGGCAGGGTCACGCCGACCGCCTCGACCCGGATCAGCAGCTCTCCGGTGCCCGCCGCGGGTACGTCGGCCTCCTCGGCGAACAGCACCTCCGGCCCACCGTTGACCTCATGGCGAATACGCAGCACAGGACCTCCCCGACCTCGACCTCGACAATTTTCATTGGGCATCCCAACGATAGGGTCAAAGTCATGGGGGCGTCCAACGACTTTGGGTAGGGTGGGCCCATGACCTCGGCCCTCCAGCACATCCAGTCCCTGCCCTCCTGGATCGTCGGCCGCGTCGCGGCACGCGGCCGCGAGCTGGTCGCGGCGGCGATCGCCGCGGAGGGACTGAAGCTGATGCACCACGCGGTGCTGGCCGCCACCGCCGAGTACGGGCCCGTCGCCCAGGCCGACTTGGGCCGCCGGCTCGCCGTCGACCCCAAGGACATGGTCGGCATGCTCAACCACCTCCAGGAGGCAGGCCTCGTACTGCGCGCCCCGGACCCCGACGACCGCCGCAAGAACGCCGTCACCGTCACCCCGGAGGGGACCGCCGTACTCGCCCGCTGCGCGGCCCTGGCCGAAGCGGCCAACGCCGAGTTCCTCGCCCCGCTCAGCCCGGCCGAACGGGAGCGTCTGATGGCCCTGTTGACCCGGCTCCACGAAGCCGCGTAGGTCCGCCGAACGCCGAAACCGCGCATGATGGGCGGATGGACGAGGTGACCATCAGCGAAGAAGACCGCCGCCAACTCGGGCTCTGGGCCGCCGATTGCGTCGAGCGGGCCCTGCCCCTGTTCGAGGCGAAGGCCCCCGCCGACCCCCGCCCTCGCGAGGCGATCGAAGGAATCCGGGCCTTCGTGCGCGAGGGCAAGCGGACCGCGAAGCTACGTTCCCTCGCCTGGGCGGCCCACGCGGCGGCGCGCGAGGTCGACGACCCGGCGGCCACGGCCGCCGCCCGCGCCGCGTGCCACGCGGCAGCGACCCCGTACATCCACCCGCTGGCCACCCCGCACCAGTCGAAGCACGTACTGGGGCCCGCCGTGTACGAGGCCTTCGCGCGTGAGCTCGCCGCGGGCGATGACCCGGGCGCCGCCGACGAGGAGATCCGATGGGCGATCGAGCACGCGCCGCCGGAGGTTCGCGCCCTGCTGCGCCGGATGCCGGCTCGCAGCCCTGGTCGCAGTCGGCTGGACACGCTCTACTACGAACTCGACGCCGCCCTCCGCCACTGAGTGAAGGCTGGGCCTTCGCGGGGTGCCGGGAACTCGAGTCACCTAGGGGTGCTGTGGAAGCGTGCTCGCCACGCCCATCGACGAATGACCGGCATGAACCACGACGACGCCCTCGAGCAGGTCAACCACATCGCGCACAAGAAGGCACTCGGCCTGCGGGTGGGATCCGTCCATGGGCCTCGTTCACGAGTTTCGGGGCACACGTACCAGCTGCCACGTCGTGCGAGCGCCGACGACTGCCGCAACAACCGCGACGACCGTGCAGCACCGAACCCTCGGCCCCGCCAAGGCTCGGTACGGGGTGCCGGTAGCGGTTCCGGAGCACCCAGGCTCCGCCCGCCGCATCGTGCTCGGGCGGTACCTGGACTTCGCCGGCAGAGAGCGCGTGCTGATGCTCCTCAGGTGAGAACGGACCAGGCCGAGGCCTCGCCACCGCCGGGCTGGATAGTCTGGTCGGGCACCCACCAGGAGGAAATCATGGGCGACCTCACCCCCGAGCAGATGCGCCGCATGCACGACTTCGCGGAGCAGCTCGCGGAACTGGCCGAGCACCAGGAGGACCAGTGGAAGGTGCAGACCACCGACGGTCAGATCTTCCTCACGATGATGAGCCCCACGGCTCCGCACGGACTCAATGTGGTGCGTCTGCGCCGCCAGATCGAGGCGCAGACGCCAGAGGTCATGGCCCTCAACGACACGAACATGGGCGATCCTCAAACAGGCCTCACCAAGGTCCCCGACCTCATGGTCATCGCAGAAGAGGACACCGATGACACGGCAAAGGTCGTCAACTCCCGCGACGTCCTGATGGTGGTGGAAGTCGTCTCCCGCACGAATCCCCTCACCGACATCCGCGACAAGCTGCACGACTACCCCAGGATGGGTGTCCCCCTGTACGTCGTCGTGGACCCCCGCAGGGACAAGCTGACGGTCACCGTGCACAGCGACTCCTCAGCAGGGCCCGACGGCACCCGGTACCGCAAGACGGTCCCCTACTCCTTTGGGGACGTCGTCACCGCCGGCCGCTGGACCCTGGACACCAGCACCCTCAAGAGCTATCCCGCCGACTGGTGAAGCTCGGGCCACGGCCGCAGGTTCGGCCGGCCCGGTCCGCGTCGATCTGGCCGTGAACGCAGAAAAGCCCCGCACCGAACCCTGTAAGGGCTGGTGCGGGGCTTCCGCAATGATTGTTCGGCGGCGTCCTACTCTCCCACAGGGTCCCCCCTGCAGTACCATCGGCGCTGAAAG
>NZ_JBIAVJ010000074.1:0-4864 GCF_042894025.1 Streptomyces sp. NPDC001549 | reverse complement strand
TCCAGCACGGTGATCTGCGCGTCGAGCAACTCGACCCGCGCCTCGATGAGGGGCATCTCGCGCTCGATCGCGTCCAGCTCCGCGTCCGACGGCTCAAAACCGTCGGACCACGGGGTAACGAGGTTCTGAAGTGCAGCGATGGACTTCATGTCTTGCTCCTTCTAGAGAGGAACGGGACTCAGCAGCCCTCGGCGCGGGAACGCCGGGGGCTGCACCGCATTGCGGGTGAAGCAGGAAGAACGCTCCGGCTCCCCTCAACCCCGCCCGTACGGCCACGGGCCGGACAGGCGGAGGAGGCAGCCGACCGCCACCGGAAGGTGGCGGGGAGGACTGAGTGTGCGGACCTGAGCCGCACTGACCGCCTTACTGAGGAGGCGGCGGCCTCAAATTCACGTCCACTGTTGAGTTCTCAAGGGAAAGCCAGTGGCTCTCCGACGGGTGCGGTAGCCCCGAAGGGCTCCCGTAAGAACGGGACACGCCGGACGCCGAGAGGTACTGCGGGCACATCGGAGTTGGACTCTTGCGAGCCATCTGGTGCGCACCAGAAGCATGGCATCTGGTGCGCACCAGATGCAAGCCATTGGTTCGTTCCGGGCTTGCCGGTGTTGTTCCGGTGTGACTTCAGGAAACGGCCCAGACAGGGGGTCTCGGTAGCCAACAGGGGTTAACCTCAAGGGTGTTAACCCGCTTTCACCTGCGACGATTCGGTTAAGCCCCCGCAGGTGGCACGGCCATCGGAGGCGATGCACGTGGGCAAGGGATTACGAGATGTTCGTACGGCGCGGGGTTGGTCGCAGGAGCGACTGATCTTCGAGATCGAGCGCTATGCGCGGCAGCACATGCTGAACGTCGCGTCCAGCGCGAGCCTGAAGACCTACGTATCGGAGTGGGAGAACGGCCGGCGGGCCATCACGGAGCGGTACGCCGTGATCCTCCGGCCGTTGCTCGGGGTGACGGACGCCGAACTGGGCGGGGAGCCTGCACGCCCGATCCCCCAGCAAGCAGATGGCTACGAGGACCTGTTGAGCCGAATCGACGCAGCGCGAAGCCTCAGCGATTCCATGGTGGGCACCTTTTTGGATCAGACCGAGCTACTGCGGACTATGGACCGGCAGATGGGTGCATCGGGCCTGGTGGACCAGATGAGCGGTCACCTGACGCGAATGGAGGAGGCGCTCACCTTCGCAGTCCTGCCAGGAACGCGCCGTCCGATCGCGACGGCACTGGCAGGGGCGGCGACTCTGGCAGCCTGGCAAGCCTTGGACGCAGGTTCTGTGGACCGCGCCTGGCGGCACTACGAGCTGGCGAAGCGAGCCGCGCAGGACGCTGACGCGCCCCAGTACTTGGCTCACGCCATGGGGGAGCAGGCGTACGTCCTGGGTGATGCCGGGCGACCCGAGATGGCGGTTGAGCTCATCCGGGACGCGCAGCGCACTTACGCGGAGCGGCAGTCGCCTCGCCTTCGGGCTTGGCTGAGTGCGGCCGAAGCTGAGCTGTGCGCCGCCGCTGGCATGCACGACGACGCCCGGCATGCGCTGGACCGGGCGGCGGCCACGCTGCCAGAAGGCGCGCAGGCTCGTGACTCCGACATGCTGAGCATCTTCCTGAACGCGGACCACCTGGCGCGCTGGCGGGGAAACGTACTGGCGCTCTTGGGTGACGGCTCGGCCATGGGTGACCTCTATGCGTCTCTCCAGACGACGGACCCCACGTTCGTCCGCGCCAAGGCAGGACTGCACAGCGACCTGACGCAGGCCCACCTTGCCCGCGGCGAGTTCGACGAGGCCCGCTCGAACCTCCAGCAGGCGCGACTGCTGGCGAACCGCACGGGGTCCGTGCGGCACCGCCGGCGTGTGGAGCTACTTACGGGGCGGCTGTAGCCCGCGACGCGAGGATGTGCAGCAGGGCGACAAGGGTTCCTGACCCCATGAGCTTCCCCTCGGTCATGAGTCGGGGGATGTCCGCCAGGGGCACCCAGGCGATCTGCCCGGCTTCCTCGATGTCCGTGGGTTCGCCCACCTTCACCGCGCCCCGTGCCACGAAGATCTCGTGAGGCGAATCGACCATGCCGATCATGGGCTGATACGTCACGACGTGCTCGACGTTCGTCGGACGCCAACCGGTCTCTTCCTCGGTCTCCCGCGCCGCAGTGGTCGCCGCATCCTCGCCTTCGTCCACGATCCCTCCGGGGAGTTCCCATCCCCACTGCTGCGGGACGAAGCGGTAGCGCCACAACATCAGGACGCGCTGCTGCTCATCGATCACAGCCGTGATCGCCACGTGGTGCAGGCGCACCACGTGGTGCTCGAACCGCTCGACCCCGGGCGGCTCAACGTCGACGAGTTCGAGGTTCACCCAGTGGTTCTCGTAGACCGTCCTGCTGCCGTGGATCGTCCAGGGCTCCAGCTCTGTCGGCGTGGGTACGGTCTCGCCACCCACGACTCGGTACGAGCTGCGGTCGTACGCCTTGATGAGGTGCTCGCTCGCCAGTCGTGCGAGCACTTGGCGGAGGGCGGTCCGGCCGATCTCCAGCTCAGCGCTCATGGTCCGCTCGGAGGGAAGCTTTTCGCCGGGCTCGTACTTGCCCGACTCGATCCAAGACCGGATCGTCTGGTAGACCCTCGTCGACTTCGGTCCCATCCTCAGAGCACTCTCCCCGTTTGTCGGCTGGTGATGACCAGCGTAGTCGGGGGGAATCACGGAGGGCTCAGCCATGCTCATCTCTCCTGATCTGACGTGAGGGCATCGCAAGGGTGGGCACATCTGAGAGTGCCCCAGGGTGGTGCTGGACATGCCGAATGATCATGGTCGTGGCCAACCTCTGGCCAGCACGACGGCCGAAGAGCAGGCGGCGGAGTCAAGGGCCCAGGTGAAGGCACGGGCGGGTTACGCCACGCGATCGGTCTTGAAAGCCGTCGCGGTTCGCGTTGGTGAGAGTTTCCCTGCTACATCAAGGCACCCGCCGCGCACAGCGCGGCGAGCGCGCCCGTCGCCCAGGCCTGCGCTCCTGTCTGCGCCCGCTCCAGCCCGGCCGTCGCCCGCGCGCCAGTCAGCGCGGGTCTGATGAGGCAACACCACCACTCCGGCCGACCCCCTCAACTCCGCGGTCACCGCAGTCCGCTCCGGGCTTCAAGCCGAGCAAGCCTCAGCAACCGCCGGCCACCTCCCGCTCCGAACCTCGGCCAGCCAGACCGCACCCCAAGACACTCGAACCCTCAGCCAACCGCGGGACCGCGCGGACGCCCGGGGCGGGGCCAGAACAATGCCTCCGGCGGGGGCGCTCAGGCTCCGGGATGACGGGCGCTGGCACTGCGAGTGCGGGCCGGTTTGTAGTGGGGGTGGGGGCTGTCATCCCGTCTGCCGTCGACCCAGAAGCCTGCCCCGCTATCACTCCGTGTGGGTCGACGGCAGGCGGGATGACAGCAAGGGAGCGCTATGGCTGGCGCCGACTTCCCATGGGCAGCGATCGTGCCGATGTTATGAGGCCACCCAATCCGTTCTGCGGTTCCCTCACCGGGCAACCTGCGCGGTAAGTGTCTATCGTTGGAGTAGATGATTGATGGAGTGGGGCCAACCGTAAGTAGATCCCATGCGCAGGACTGCTTGATTCTAGGGATGCGGCTAGGCCGGGGGCTAGGCATGAAAAAAGCCGACCCTCATCGCCGTTCAGATCGCATCGACGACATGGAAAACTTCCAGCCTCCGAGCCATTTTGTGCAGTAGGCGATTTTGATGGATGTACTCCTCTCCGCTGCCGGAAGTGGACTGTGGTTCATTATCGGAGCTCTCGTAGCCGGCGTATTTGAGATTTTTCGCGAACGCCACAAACTGGGTCACGTCAGACGGTTCATCAGTGAATCCGCCCAGGTGCACATCATATGTTCGAGCGTACAGACGCCAAATTCCCGTCAGGGCGAACAAAGTGAGACTCCAGTCCCGGAAATGACAAGCGAAGGCAAAGAGCACGCGGAATTCATGCGAGCCCAGCCGGATAACGTCCTCTTTTCCCCCACTGCGGAAGGTGCGGCTGTAGCCCGCCTCTATCTAGCCCTACACAAAGCGGCTAAATGGAGAAAGAAACTGTGCCGGAAAGAATTTAGAGTAGACCTACTCTCGGAGCAGAATTTTTCCCCGATGGACTCCCGCGATCCCTTCGTGTGCGTAGGGGGCCCCAGCTTGAACGCCGTTAGTAAGCAGCTGATTGGCGGGTGCCTACCGCAGTTCGCAATAAGCTATCCAGGGCATGAGGTGCAGATAGGCGACACGTTGTGGCGGGAGCCGGGTAGGCGAGACGGGAGGCTCGTTGAAGATTATGGATTCACCCTCATTGGAAAGACTCCGCTAGGGACGCCGTTTATTATAGTGTGGGGAGTTTACGCTTTTGGGACATTGATAGCGACGCGCGCCTACCTGGAAAATTGGAAGAAGTTTGACCGAGGCGAACGGAAGAAACTCAAAGAAAGGGAGGGTCTCTTCCTGGTTTCGCACGGGCGTGTGGTCGGGTTCCAAGTGGTTGACCCTATACAGCCAGTACGTCCGCAGCCGCAGATCATGGTCATTGACATCACCTGAACAGAGCAGTGACGGTCTGAGGCGACGAGGCCAGACAGACTCAAGAGAGGAGCCGGGACGGCCCGGGCATCAAGCTAGCGATCGTGAACAGCTGCTACGGAGTGGCGCGGCACGGCAGTTTGAAGGAGGAAGTGCCCCGATGGTAAGGACAGGACGGCGGGACGCGACGCGGCCTATTTGTGGACCGTTCGGGCCTACTAAGAGCTCGTAACACGATCATGCGTCGGGCTTGTTGAGGCGTCGCCAGCAGATGAGGCTGCAGGCGAGGGAGACGAAGGCGTCGTGGAGTTCG
>NZ_JBIAVJ010000073.1:0-4987 GCF_042894025.1 Streptomyces sp. NPDC001549 | reverse complement strand
AGATCCTCCTGCGCATCCGGCGACAGCCGGCGCATATCCCCACTCTCGATCACACCCGACCAACGACCAGGCAACCGAGGAGTTTCGGCTCAATATGTCATGCGCGTCTTGCACGTCAGCAGGAATGTTTTGAACATTCGGCCCGCCAGGCTTCAACGCCGGGTTGTAACGTGGGTTCGCCTTGTTGCTCGTCTTAACGAGCAAGACGGTCTGCGGAGTCTCCGATACGCCGCCAGGTGCCGGCGTAACATTAGTGAACTTGTTCTTGCTGAGCAGTGGTTTTCCCCGCGGCCAGGTGAGCGGGTCGTAGTTGCCAACTGCGTTCTTGGTGCCGATCTCATCGAGCGTGTAGGCATCCAGGTACAGAGATGAGGTGGTGGCACGTGAGCTCATGTGAGTCGTTCCCGTGTCATAGCTGTTGCCCGGTTCGGGGGTCGTAAGTGACCGACACGGCAACGACTTGGTCGGTGGGAAGGACTTCGATCCATTGGTCGAAGATTTGGTAGGGGTCGGCTGGGCGGAAGCCGCCGGCCAGGGGGTCAAAGCCGTTCTCGAAGACCTTTTCCGAGGCGAGGGTGTTCGCCATCGTGTTGTTCGAGATCTGCAGCGCTTCCGCGATCAACTTCAGAACTGCTCCCACTGTCAGTCCCTGGTACTCGGGCGGGTCGACCGCTGCGTCGAAGGGATAGTACAGCTCAAGGGCTGCTTTACCTTCGACCGTCGAGGCCAGCCAGTCGAGTGCCTGGAGTTCCTGTCCGGGGCGAATCGGGAGGACAGCCTTGGCCCAGGCGGCGTTGAGGAAAGCGTTGCGGCGTTGATCGCCGTCGATCTGGATCAGCCATCCCAGCGAGCTGCCCATGGGGGCTGGCTGGGTTTCTTCGGTGATGAGGTAGTTGACGCGCCATTCGGGGTCTAGGTCAGGGCACGGCACAGGGGGAGGTGGCTCCCCGCTGGGTGGCTGCGGTGGTGGGGGCGGGGAGGGGGTGTATGTCTTGTCCGTCTGGGAGTACCAACTGGCGACAGTGTCGCCGGCGAGGTGATTGGGGCGGCAGCTGCCGTCATCGTCGGGCACCCATGGCGGCCCGGGCACCGGGTACCTGCCAACCGTGTTCTTGTTGGGATGCTCGTCGTCCGCGTCGCGGTGGTTGTCGGCTTTGGTTGGCCGCCAGTAGTCGGGGGCGACGAAGTAGAGCATCTCTTCCACGTCGAACGTCTGCCGGATCATCTCCGCGTTGACGTGCTGATCCTGGAAGAGGGGCGTGATCTTTTGCAGCAGTTCTCCGTATACGGTGTGGCGTTCCTCGCTTCTCAGGTCCTCTGGGGGCCTGGGTCGCATGGCGCTGACCAACTTGAGACGCTCTTTCACGGCCTTGCTGTAGGCCTCGCGTTGCGCCTGCCCAAGCTTGTCCCTGTAGGCGGCAAGGTCGCTCTGGTACTGCTCCTGCGCCGGATTGCTGGCCGGCGGCTTCCATGTGAGCGAAAAGGTCACCTGGATCGTGTTGAAGTCACCGGCGTTCAGATTCAACGCGACCACTCGGAACTCGCCTTTGAGGGCGTCCGTGAGCTCGCACCTCTCTGCGACGAACTTGCAGTCCTTGTTCCCGGATTTCGCGGATTTCACGGCCGCGTGCTCCAGTTCGTAGCCCGGTTCAGGCGGAGGGGCAGCGAACGGGGCGTCCGCGATGATGTGGTGGGCTCTGTCGTAGCTCAGAAGGTCGGGCCGCGGATGTGGATCCTGTGGTGTGGGGGGTGGGAAAAACAGGAAGACGAAGTCTGCGTTTTCCTCGTCAGGGGGGTCTAGGGTTCCCGGGTATTTGAGAATGGGGAATGGCCCGGTGAATTCCGTGGTCTTTGTCTCCAGCGGAGGCGGCGGTGCGGGCTTCTGGATTGAGGTGAGGTCTGGTGTCTGGATCACATCGACCAGATCTCCCAATCCCAGTTCACGGCCCGGGTCGGGGAGGTACACCTGCCAGCACAACCGTGAGCCGATGTGCTGCATTTGCACACCGACTTTGCGCATCTTCCGCCGCAGTTCGTAATTGACCAGGAAATCCGTGGTGTTCTGGACAATATAGCGGCGGCTCGAGGTGTCCGTCGTTTCGGTTACCGTCTTGAATGTGCTCTTGAAGTTTCGTTTGATCTCGCTGGTCACCTTCGCGCTTTGCGTGCGGGCGCGCTTATGTGTCGTTTCAGACGAACTCTTGACCGTGTTTTGTGTACTGAAGTTGGCACTCGCCTCGGCATGGTAGATCGGGGCGGTCACCCCGCCGGTCACGCTGAGCCCAAGCTTCGTCTCGTTGGCATTCTCCTCCTTCACCGCATCGGCGACGTCTTCCTGCTCGGTGAGGCTCTCTTCGATTTTTCGGGAGGTCTCCTCCGACTGCTCGGAGGTCTTCTCCACCAGCGTGCGGCGGGTGGAGGTCTCGACCAGCTCCACGGTGCCGCCCGGACTGAGCCACAGGTGTCCAGAAGGGGGACCCAGGAAGGTGTCGAACTCGAAGAAGTACTGCCGGAACAGGTTCACCATTCCTACCGGTGACAGCACACCCTGGATAGCCGCGAAGCGTTTGCTCACCGCTGCCAGCGCGTCATCATCAAGCGTGCGCGCATCGGCTTTCCTGAATGTCTCCAGGCTCAGACTCGTGCCCTCTTGCCCGTGTTCAGCGGCGCGCAAGGTGTTCAGGGCGCCAAGCCAGCCCTTGAGCGGCTGATAGACGCCGATCACTTCACTGGCGTACGGGAGTGTGCCCCGGAAGTCGGTCAGCGGGCGACCGTTAGTGTTCAGCAACCCTTTCCTAGGTGCAGGCAGGACCTGCAAGTGACTGGGCGAAGCGTTGGGAATGGTGAACGGCTGGGACACCCACCCCTGGCCGGACGGCGACTTCGCAAGGACAACCTCACAGGTCGATTCGACGGCCGGAGCGACGAACGAGATCTTCACGGACCCCGCCGCCGTTACGGTCCTCCCGACGTACTGGCGGGGCAATGCCGGATTTCGCTCGACGAAGGTTCCCGCCAGTTGACTTACTCCCGGGTACTGCGTCGGGTCCCGCACATCCACATCATGGGGAAACCCCAGCGCGATCCGTTGGTCTACCTGAAGATCACTGGGGGCACCGGTGACCTGGTAATTCCAGACCTCGTAGACCGTGGTGGCAGGGATCGCCTCCCTGCTCAGGAAACTGACAGCGAACGCCATGGAAATCAAACTCCTAGCCGCAACGCAGCGAGATACACAGAGACGCTCGGCGTGTTCTTAAGCCGGGCCCGGAGAAAAATAAGCGGCGCTAGATGGTCGTCCGATATGCGCGCCGCTGGGGGCGAGACTCACTGACAGAGGGAACCCGGATGGGTTGGGCTTTGTGGGGGGCGGTGCCTCTGCAAGTGCCTGTAATCAAGGCTCTCTCTTGCTAGTGACCTGCGCAAACCGGCCAAGTGCCGTGTCGGTGCTGGGGGCGAGTGCGCGCAAGGGTGCGTGCGGAGGCGGCGCCGAGCAGGCGTGGGACAGCGAGCAGGGGGTGACATCAGGACTCGGCCGATCGGAGTGACAGGCACACTCGATGGGGTCACGCGGGAAGCTTCCGCGGCCATGCTCTTGGCATCCGGGCGATCGCTCTTCGGATCCTGGAATGGCTCGGGCCATCCGCTCGGGTCGAGTCCATCGATCGGAGCACGAGCGATGCCCATCCCTGCCAGCGAGCACACCGTGACGCATATCTCGACCGTCCCTGCGAACAAAGGGGACGCAATTGAGCTGCTTGTCCGAGAATATGACGGCACAAAGCCGCACCATCAGCCCGAGCCCGTCCTCATGCTCCACGGCAGGAGCGCCCCGGCCCTTGCGGGATTCGACCTCCAGCACGAGAACGGCAAGTACAGCTGGGCCCAGAATCTGGCAGACGCGGGCTACGACGTGTTCATCATGGACCTCCAGGGCTCCGGCCGGTCACCACGCCCGAAAATGGACAAGCCCTGCAACGCCAACCCAGCCCAGCAGCAGGACCTCTTGGTCAAACCGCTGGCCGAGCCCCTGGCGGCCAAATGCGACCCCGTCTACACGTCTCAGCTGGGCAACTCGCAAAGTGACTGGGCCGAGCTAAACGCCGTCGTCGACTACATCACCAAGCTACGTGAGGTATCGAAGATCGCGCTCGTTGGCTGGTCCGCAGCGGCGTTCCAAATCGGGCCGTACGCGATGCATAACGCTGCCAAAGTGGCCAGCCTGCTGCTCCTTGCACCGATCTTCCCGCCCCAAGGCAGAACGAGCGCCCCCGCCGCGCTCCCCGTGTCCACGCCCCCGGCCGTGTTCGGCTTCCCGATGAACCTCGGCACCAAGGCCGGCTTCACGAGCCAATGGGACAAGGAACAGCACTGCCATAAACAGCGGGATGCCGGCATGGTCGACGTGGTGTGGAAGGCCATCATGGAGAACGACTCCGTCGGCAAGGCATGGGGGCCCAAAGAGGCCAACGTGCCGCAGGGCGTGATGCGGATCCGGAACTCCGTCTGGTGGGGCTGGAATATCGCCACGGTGTCGGACAGCACGCTCGGCGAAACGGTGCCTGTGCTCATCGTCTATGGAGACCTTGACACCCAGTGCAACACCTCCGCCTCATCAGGCCCCTTGCTCCACTTCTCGGTCCCCGCCCTCTATGAGGCCATCCCGGGCCCGAAGAAACTGATGTTCAGGGTCGCCTGCACGGGGCACTCCATGGTCTGGGAACGCCACCACAAGCTGCTGCACCAGATGTCCCGGCAATGGCTCAAGCACACCGCCGTCGAAGGCCTCAGCAGCGGAAGCTACTTCCGGGACGAGGACGGCGTCTACCTACCCGCGAAATAGCGGGCTCCAAAGGAGACCGGGACGGACGTTCAGCCGTGGCGGAGCCAGCGAGCGTGTCTGAAAGATCGTGTAAGTCCGCGATGTGGAAGTCTGACCCGGGGCTCGGCCTCGGGCCTGTGGGCCAGGCGGATCGGACGAGTCATG
>NZ_JBIAVJ010000072.1:0-2500 GCF_042894025.1 Streptomyces sp. NPDC001549 | reverse complement strand
GTGACTGCGTGCCTTTTGAAGAATGAGCCTGCGAGTTAGCGGTGTGTAGCGAGGTTAACCCGTGTGGGGAAGCCGTAGCGAAAGCGAGTCCGAATAGGGCGATTGAGTTGCACGCTCTAGACCCGAAGCGGAGTGATCTAGCCATGGGCAGGTTGAAGCGGAGGTAAGACTTCGTGGAGGACCGAACCCACCAGGGTTGAAAACCTGGGGGATGACCTGTGGTTAGGGGTGAAAGGCCAATCAAACTCCGTGATAGCTGGTTCTCCCCGAAATGCATTTAGGTGCAGCGTCGTGTGTTTCTTGCCGGAGGTAGAGCACTGGATAGGCGATGGGCCCTACCGGGTTACTGACCTTAGCCAAACTCCGAATGCCGGTAAGTGAGAGCACGGCAGTGAGACTGTGGGGGATAAGCTCCATGGTCGAGAGGGAAACAGCCCAGAGCATCGACTAAGGCCCCTAAGCGTACGCTAAGTGGGAAAGGATGTGGAGTCGCAGAGACAACCAGGAGGTTGGCTTAGAAGCAGCCACCCTTGAAAGAGTGCGTAATAGCTCACTGGTCAAGTGATTCCGCGCCGACAATGTAGCGGGGCTCAAGCGTACCGCCGAAGTCGTGTCATTGCAGCAATAGGGCCAACGCCCGCTGTGATGGGTAGGGGAGCGTCGTGTGCCGGGTGAAGCAGCAGCGGAAGCTAGTTGTGGACGGTTCACGAGTGAGAATGCAGGCATGAGTAGCGATACACACGTGAGAAACGTGTGCGCCGATTGACTAAGGGTTCCTGGGTCAAGCTGATCTGCCCAGGGTAAGTCGGGACCTAAGGCGAGGCCGACAGGCGTAGTCGATGGACAACCGGTTGATATTCCGGTACCCGCTTTGAAACGCCCAATATCGAATCAGGCGATGCTAAGTCCGTGAAGCCGTTCCGGACCCTTCGGGGAAAGGAAAGTGGTGGAGCCGACGAACCAGACTTGTAGTAGGTAAGCGATGGGGTGACGCAGGAAGGTAGTCCAGCCCGGGCGGTGGTAGTCCCGGGGTAAGGGTGTAGGCCGAGGGGTAGGCAAATCCGTCCCTCATTAAGGCTGAGACCTGATGCCGAGCCGATTGTGGTGAAGTGGATGATCCTATGCTGTCGAGAAAAGCCTCTAGCGAGTTTCATGGCGGCCCGTACCCTAAACCGACTCAGGTGGTCAGGTAGAGAATACCGAGGCGTTCGGGTGAACTATGGTTAAGGAACTCGGCAAAATGCCCCCGTAACTTCGGGAGAAGGGGGGCCATCACTGGTGATCCGATTTACTCGGTGAGCTGGGGGTGGCCGCAGAGACCAGCGAGAAGCGACTGTTTACTAAAAACACAGGTCCGTGCGAAGCCGTAAGGCGATGTATACGGACTGACGCCTGCCCGGTGCTGGAACGTTAAGGGGACCGGTTAGTGACCTTTCGGGGTTGCGAAGCTGAGAACTTAAGCGCCAGTAAACGGCGGTGGTAACTATAACCATCCTAAGGTAGCGAAATTCCTTGTCGGGTAAGTTCCGACCTGCACGAATGGCGTAACGACTTCTCGACTGTCTCAACCATAGGCCCGGTGAAATTGCACTACGAGTAAAGATGCTCGTTTCGCGCAGCAGGACGGAAAGACCCCGGGACCTTTACTACAGTTTGATATTGGTGTTCGGTTCGGCTTGTGTAGGATAGGTGGGAGACTTTGAAGCAGCCACGCCAGTGGTTGTGGAGTCGCCGTTGAAATACCACTCTGGTCGTGCTGGATGTCTAACCTCGGTCCGTGATCCGGATCAGGGACAGTGTCTGATGGGTAGTTTAACTGGGGCGGTTGCCTCCCAAAGGGTAACGGAGGCGCCCAAAGGTTCCCTCAGCCTGGTTGGCAATCAGGTGTTGAGTGTAAGTGCACAAGGGAGCTTGACTGTGAGACCGACGGGTCGAGCAGGGACGAAAGTCGGGACTAGTGATCCGGCGGTGGCTTGTGGAAGCGCCGTCGCTCAACGGATAAAAGGTACCCCGGGGATAACAGGCTGATCTTCCCCAAGAGTCCATATCGACGGGATGGTTTGGCACCTCGATGTCGGCTCGTCGCATCCTGGGGCTGGAGTCGGTCCCAAGGGTTGGGCTGTTCGCCCATTAAAGCGGTACGCGAGCTGGGTTTAGAACGTCGTGAGACAGTTCGGTCCCTATCCGCTGTGCGCGTAGGAATATTGAGAAGGGCTGTCCCTAGTACGAGAGGACCGGGACGGACGAACCTCTGGTGTGCCAGTTGTCCTGCCAAGGGCATGGCTGGTTGGCTACGTTCGGGAGGGATAACCGCTGAAAGCATCTAAGCGGGAAGCCTGCTTCAAGATGAGTATTCCCACCTCCTTGAGAGGGTAAGGCTCCCAGTAGACGACTGGGTTGATAGGCCAGATGTGGAAGCCCGGTAACGGGTGAAGCTGACTGGTACTAATAGGCCGAGGGCTTGTCCTCAGTTGCTCGCGTCCACTGTGTTAGTTCTGAA
>NZ_JBIAVJ010000071.1:0-5245 GCF_042894025.1 Streptomyces sp. NPDC001549 | reverse complement strand
CTCAACTCCCTCGCCGACTACCTCACCAAGGTCGGAACCGCCAACCAGCAAACCGAGCAGAAATAACCATCAGGATTTCTGGCGCATCACACTAGCTGCCCCCGCCTCCGCCGCATCCGCTGCTGCCGCCGCAGCTGTAGCCCCCGGCGCCGCTGATGCCGATGCCGGAGGGCCCGCCCCGGCCGCGGTTCCGGGAGCCGGGGCGGCGCCGGGGCGCGGGGCGGGTGGTGCGCTTGACGTGGAGTTCGAGCAGGACAGCCGACCCCAGGGCCTGCTCCAAAGCCGCGAGAAGCTGTCGGGCGTCGGTGTCCGGCGGGAGGACAGCCCGGCAGACGTCGGAGTCGTCCCGGATCAGGCGCAGCGTGAGGACGCGGGTGGCGGGGAGGGGGTCCCTGGCGTACGGCTCCTCGATCTCCTGCTCCAGGCGCAGGCGGTCCGGCTCCTCCATCGGCCGCCACGGACCGCTCCCCAGGCCGCGCACCAGGCGCACCCCGGGGGGATCACCGACGGCGGAGAACCTGATCCGGTACACCCGGAAGCAGGCCACGGCCAGTGCGCCCGCGAAGCCCGCCGCGACGGCTGCGGACACCATCCAGAGGGCCACCACCCCCACCGTGGCCCAGCCGGCGCCGGAGAAGAGCACGATCACCGCCACCGGCAGGACGAGGGCGAGCCCGAGAAGGCCCGTACCGAGCGCGGTCAGCGCGGCGCTCCCCAGCGAGCGCGGCACGGTGAGCCAGGAGGCGCCGCCCGCCCGCAGCACCACGTCCGTCGTCCCCGACTCGCCCCGCTCCACGCCGCCGGGCGCCCCCGGGCTGTGTGCCGTCATTGCCTCACAGTAGATCTGACGCCGGGTGACTGACCAGATGCCGTACGTGAGACACCACGGGCGACGGTGCGATGCGGCTGGGCCGTTTCCTTCGGATCACCTCGCTGACCAGATGAAGATGGCGGCGAGGTGGAGTCCGGCGAGGTAGACGGTGGCGGGTCGGCGGCCGCCCACACCGCGTACGAACTCGCCGCCCGCGAGGTGCCGCCAAGGTAGTGGCGACCGCCCTCTGGCTCTGTTCACGATTACCAGCAGCGGTTGTTCACCAGTTTGAGCAGTGTCTGCGGTTGGCTGCGATTCGAACAGTGCAGGAGTCCGGGCAGCGCCGAGGCGGCCGGTTACAGCTGAGGACCCTGGGTTGCTGAGCCACTTCACACCGTGGCAGCCGGCTGCACAGACGCCCATCGTCGAGTAGCAAGCTGGTGGACCCATGCGCCCCTTCCGAGGTGCGGCAGGGGGCCTTTGCCCGGTTTCTTGTGTCTCCCGGGCCCCGGGTTTCAGCGCGTTCGTGGCGCGTGGGGACGGCGGTCCCTCTGCGGCGAGCCGAGCGACGGCGGCCGGGCCGTCCGATGCGGCACGTGGCTGTGGGGGCTACTTGGATTCGACTTGTCCTATCGGGTCGAGCCCGGCCGTCAGTGCCTCGCAGGCGATCTGCCAGGTCGCGGCGCCGGGGTGGAGCTGGGTGTGGAGGTAGGCCGCGGTGAGCTGGGCAAGGGCGGCGACTCGCTCGGGGTTCTCGTCGGTGGTCTCGGCGGCGTCGTATCCGGCGATCCCGCCGAGCCCGTGCTCCGCGTCGAACAGGGTGAGCAGGGTCTTGGGGCCGGGGGCGAGGGTGTAGGGGTCGGCGTGCCAGTCCGGCCCCATGTCTGTGAAGTGCCGGGGGTCGTCCTTGTCACCGGCGACGACCAGCGCGGGTGCGGTCATGGTGGAGAAGTCGACGGCCCCGATGACCGGCCACTGCTCGGCCATGGGCCCGTTGAGGACGTCGCCGCCCCTGCCGGGCGCGGCGAACAGTACGCCCGCCTTGATCCGGGGATCGACGAGGTGCACCACGTTCCCGGTGTCGGGGTCGGTGAGCCCGGCACCCAGCAGGAGGGCGGCGGTGAAGCCTCCGAGCGAGTGTCCCGCGAGGGCGATCTTGGTGTGGTCGATCCGTCCGGCGAGCTGCGGTACGGCGTTTTCGATTACGTCGAGCCGGTCGAGGATGTGGGTCATGTCCTCGGCGCGGGAGCGCCAGAAGTCGGGTGCGCCGGGGGCGTCGGCGACCAGGTGGGTCAGTGTGCTGGAGGTGAGGTGGGTGGGTTGGACGACGACGAATCCGTGTGCCGCCCAGAAGTTGGCGAGCGGCGCGTAGCCGTTGAGTGAGGAGAGGTTGTTCGAGGGACCGTGGCCGTGGGAGAGGAGGATGACGGGGAGGCTGGTCCCGGTCGCGGGTGCGGAGACGCGTACTTGGAGGTCCACGGGACGTCCGGGCACGGACAGGACTACGGGGCTGAAGGACAGGACCGGGACGGCCGTGCCCAAGGCGTCGGCGGTGGTGGCTGTGCTCACGGTGTGGATTCCCTTTCGGTGGCGCCTGCCGCCCGCCGGTCTCTTGCAGCCGGCGGGCGGACAAGGCGGTCAGGGGCGTCCTGTTTCGGCTAACCTGAAACGGAACGCTGCTCCATTTAATATTCGGAGCATCGCTCCGTTTTGTCAATCGGTGTCGAAGGAGAACGTGATGGCCGCCGAGGGTCCTGCAGGGGATTCGCCGTCCCGAAGCAAGCGGGCCGACGCTCAGCGCAACCGGGAGACGGTGCTCACGGCCGCAGCCGAGGTGTTCGTAACCTCCGGCGTCGACGCGCCGATCCGCCAGATCGCGGCCCAGGCGGGCGTCGGGATGGCCACGATCTACCGCCACTTCCCAACGCGGGCGGACCTCGTCACCGCCGTGTACCAGCACCAGATCGAGGCATGCGCCGAAGCCGGCCCGAACCTGCTGGCCATCACCGCCTCCCCGCTCGACGCACTGCGCCAATGGATCGGCCTCTTCGTCGACTTCCTCGTCACCAAACACGGCCTCGCCGACGCCCTGCAGTCAGACAGCGACCGCTTCGCCGCGCTGCACGCCTACTTCCTCGACCGCCTACTGCCCGTCTGCGCGCAACTGCTCGACGCCGCGGTCGAGGCCGACGAAATCAGGCCCGGCACACAGCCATACGAGCTGATGCGCGGCATCGGCAACCTCTGCATCGGACGCGACAACGACCCCCGCTACGACCCCCGACGCCTGATCGCCCTCCTCCTCCAGGGACTCCAGCGACCGCAGACGCCCTGATGCCGACGAGCAACATCGCGACCAGGCTCCTCCCGACTTCCACACGATCTGAACGACCATCGCCCAACAGCCGGAGACACCGGCAAGCGACAGCGCCCTGAGCTGGTGCTGTCACTCCTCATAAACATCGAACACGGCATCATCAGGACGCCGCTCAACGTCGTGAACATCCGCTGTCGTGAGTAGCGACGTCGTTTTGACGCAACGGGCCGCGGTCCTGCGGGGCAGCTGCTCGTACGGGTGGCGGGGCGCGGCCGAGTACCCCCTCGACTGGACCACCCTCCCCCACGACGAGCCCCTCTACGAGGCGGACACGGACCTGTCCGGGCCGATCGCGGACTACGAAGCGCACGTGTCGGTCATCCGCGACGCGGCCGTCCCACTCCCCGAAGAGCTCACCGCGCTCCTCACCGAACTCGTCCGCCGGCTCGACGGCCTGTCCGCCAAGGAGCCACTGGTTTCGTTGAAGGCCCTCGCCGACCTGCGGTACGTCATCGCCCAGGCCGGCCAGGACGCGGCGTACGAGCTCGCCTCCCGGGACGTGCCGATCGCGGAGGTCGCGGCCGCCCTCGGCACGAACGAGCCCGCGGCCCGCAGCTACCTCAACGACTACCTCCACCCCTGACCCAGCCCGCCCGGCATCGCACCGCTCGTCCGGCGCAGACGACTAGGCGGTGTTTTAGAACTGGGGTCCGTGTCTCGTCTCGTGCCGTGATGATCTCGGTGTGGGGCGAGGGGATCTTTCAGACGAGCAGTGGGCGGTGCTGGGGCCGTTGTTGCCGGTCGCGGTGTTGGGCAGGCCGTCGGTGTGTCGGCGGCGGTTGATCGACGGGATCCGCTGGCGGGTGCGGACCGGTGCCCCGTGGCGGGATCTGCCACCGGAGTACGGTCCGTGGCAGACGGTCTATGGGCTTTTCCGTCGTTGGCAGCGCGATGGTGTCTGGTCGTCGGTGCTGACCGGGTTGCAGGCCCGGGCGGACGCGGCCGGGCTGATCACCTGGGAGGTGAACGTCGACTCCACGATCTGCCGGGCCCATCAGCACGCGGCCGGTGCCCGGCGCGACGGCCAGACCCAGAAGGAACCGCCGGGCGGCAATCGGGCCGAACCCGACGATCACGGCCTGGGTCGGTCCCGCGGCGGCTGGACCACAAAGATCCACCTGGCCTGCGAACAAGGGCAGAAGCCCTTATCGCTGCTGGTCACAGCCGGGCAGTGGGGAGACAGCCCCCAGTTCGCGGCCGTGTTGGAAGCCATCCGGGTTCCCCGTCTCGGTCTGGGCCGGCCACGGGTTCGTCCGTTGCGGGTGCGGGGTGACAAGGCGTATTCATCGCGCGCGAACCGTGCCTATCTGCGGCGGCGGGGAATCCGCTGCACGATTCCGGAACCTGCCGATCAGGCCGGCCACCGCAAGCGCCGGGGCGCGGCCGGCGGGCGGCCTCCGGCTTTTGACCGTGAGGACTACAAGGCCCGGCACGCGGTCGAGTGCGGCATCAACCGGCTGAAGCGGAACCGGGCAGTGGCCACCCGGTTCGACAAACTCGCGGTCCGCTTCGAAGCGACCGTCCTCATCGCCGCGATCAACGAATGGCTGTGACCTGCCGGGAGTGTCGGTCCCGCATGTCATTCTGGCGGCGATCAGGTCAGCGGGTTGAGGGGAGACAGGGCTGATGGGGGCTGCGTACTACCGGGCCGAGAGCGAGAGCGGCGACCACATCGAGGACCCGTCCGAGGACGCGCTGTTCATGCTGATCGACGACCTCAACGCCTCCGACAACACCTTCGTCGTCATCCAGCCCGACGAGGACGACCCGGCCTGGTTCACCTCCGTCGCGGTCCTGGACGAAGGCGGCTACGAGGTCGTCCGCCGCGACACCACCCGCCGCGAACACGACGTCGCCACCGAGACCAGCATCGACCAGATCGCCCGTGACCTCACCATCTGGATGGCCGCCCGCGACTTCCCCGGACGACCCACCCAGCACACCAGCAACTTCTAAAACACGCCCTAGTCTTCTGAGTCGGGAATTCTGTTCAGATAACTGGCGAGGCGTTCGAGGATCTCGTCTGCGGTCTTGGTCCAGACGTAGGGCTTGGGGTC
>NZ_JBIAVJ010000070.1:0-5538 GCF_042894025.1 Streptomyces sp. NPDC001549 | reverse complement strand
CATCTGCAGGATTCCTTCAAGCTTTCCACCGACCCGCAGTTCGTTGCCAAGGTCGTCGACGTCGTCGGCTTGTACCACAACCCGCCTGAGCGGGCCGTGGTGTTATGCGTGGACGAGAAGTCCCAGATCCAGGCGCTGGACCGCTCGCAGCCTGTGCTGCCGATGATGCCGGGCATGCCCGAGCGACGCACCCACGACTACCTGCGGCACGGCATCACCAGCCTGTTCGCCGCGTTCAACGTCGCCGACGGAACCGTCATCAGCGAACTCCACCGCCGCCACCGGGCCATCGAGTTCAAGAAGTTCCTGGTCACCATAGACAAAGCTGTGCCCCGCGAACTCGACGTGCACTTGGTGTGTGACAACTACGCCACCCACAACACCTCGGAGATCAGGACCTGGCTGGCCAGACACCCGCGCTTCCACGTCCACTTCACCCCCACGGGCTCGTCCTGGATCAACCAGGTCGAGCGGTGGTTCGGCCTGCTGACCGACAAGCTCATCCGCCGCGGAGTCCACACCTCGGTGAAAGCACTGGAAGACGACATCCGGGCCTGGATCGAGACCTGGAACGAGGACCCGAAACCCTTTGCCTGGACGAAGACCGCCGACGAGATTCTCAAGTCCCTCGCCGACTACCTCACCAAGATCACCCCATCCGAACCGGGCAACCAGGCGCAGACTTAACCCTGAGATTTCTGGCGCAGAGCACTAGTGCTGTGACCGGGAAGGTTCGCCGGGTTGAGGACGCTGGGCCCCTCTGTGATGGATGAGGAGGGCGGCGGTGACCGCAAGGACGTCACCCAGCTCATGCCCCTGCTTGGTGACATCCCACCCGTTCGGGGCCCGGACCTCAGTCCGTCTTCGCGGGCCGTGGCTACGACCACGACATCTACCGCCACCAGGTTCGGGCCCGCGGCATCCTTCCGGCCATCGCCCGTTGCAGCACACCCCACGGCAGCGGCCTGGGCGCCTATCGGTGTTGTCAGAGGGAGGCCTGATGATATTCCCGGCCAGTCACATATCAGGGACGAGGGAAGACATGCCATCGCCATTGGAACGCCTCCAGGCACTGCTCGGTGAGCCGGAGGAGGCGTGGGGCTGGCCGTGCCGAGAGGTCTGGGAGGCCTCTGAACGGCACCTCGGTGTCACACTGCCCGCGGACTACAAGGCCTTCATGGACATATACGGGCCGGGAACCCTCGATGGGTACCTTCACCTGGACCGGCCAACGGGTCTCATGACCCCTGCCGAACTCGAGGAGTTCTGGTCCCTGGACTTCTGGCGCGAGGCACGGAGAGGGTGGGAGGACCTTTACCCGTTCCCGTTCCACCCCGACCCTGGTGGGCTCATCCGCTTGGGCCACGACGAGCACAGCAGCGAGTACTACTTCCTGGCCAGCGACCCGGATCCGGGCAACTGGGAGATCGTGGTCGGCAGCGAGTGCGCCGAGTGGTACCGCACCAGCGGCACCTTCACCGACTTCCTGATGCGCTGCTTCGACGGCCTCGACCGGGCGCCGTTCATGGACCGCGCCTGGCCCGGAGGCGACGCCCGCTACGAACCCTTCGACATGTAGTGCTGGCCCGGGAAGGCTTGCCACCTCGGGCGGTCAGGCTGCTGTTTGTAGTGGTCTGCCGCCCCATCGGATGCCCTTCTCGCTGCGGATGCGGGCGCGTTCGCGTCGTAGGGATGTGAGGACGTCGGGGTGGGAGCCCTTCTTCGCCTTGCCGTGGCGGACGTAGCAGCCCGCCGCTGGCCGCTGGCTCGCGGTTTACAACACCGGGAGCCCGTTCGGCGACCAGAACCGCCCGACCGGCCCGGTCGTGGCACGCACGGCCCCGGCTCCCACTGGCCCCTGGTCTCAGGAGATCGCCATCTTCGACCCCTGCCGGGAGGGTGCGTTCGGCAATTTCATGCACTGGCCGGGCTTGGACGACCTCAACGTGCAGGACCCCAGCGGCTTGGTGGACAACACCGGTTTTGCCTACGGGGCGTTCATCCTGGAACGGCTGACCGAGTGGCACCCGGGGGACAGATCGGTGACGCTGCATTACCTGATGTCGACCTGGCGCCCGTACCAGGTGCATCACATGCGCTCGCGGTTCCGGATTGGCTGAAGCGGCGGTCGGCAGCTTCCTCGGTCTCAGCCATTGTGGGCTGGGAGCGGTACTGCTCCGAATGGGTGAAGTGTCCCGGTGTAGCCCCACCAGCCCGACGCCCAGGGCCGCCTAAGGCGCCCTGCCCATCCTTGCGTCGCGGAGCACCCCCGCTGCTTCCCGAGCGCGCGCATTCCCAGGCTCCCCATGCCAGCATGAGGTCGAAGGGTCGGTTGTGAATCCCGTTGCCCCGGGTGGCTTGGGGCGCTGGGCAAGACAGTCGACGAATGAGGACAGCCACCCGTGTCGATTGAGGCTGCCCGCCGCACCGGTGCTGGCGGCTGGAGAACCCGCTGGGGCCGCATCTGGGTATCTGGTCAAGAAGACCACGCGGAAGGGTAGAACGGGGACTACTTCCTTCCAGCCTGGGGCGAAACGGCGGATGGCCGCGATCCTCAAGACGGCGTCGCACCCCATGGGGGCCTGGGCAATAGGAGTCGACCAATGATTGTGACTGACTGGCAGGCGCGCCACGGCCTCACAGCGGCAGACCATCAGACCGAGTTCAACCGGCTCACTGCACGCGGTTACCGGCTGATTAAGATCTCAGGCTACGAGCTTGGCGGACAGCCGCGGTTCGCGAGTGTGTGGGCTGTTCAGGGCGGAAGTTCCTGGCAGGCACGCCACGGCATTTCCGACACCGAGTACCAGGCCACGGTGACGTCGTTGGGCGGCAGTGGTTTCCGACCGGTCGACCTGTCGGTGTTCCGCTCAGGCGGCAGAGTCTTGTTCAGCGCCATCTGGGAACAAGAACAGGGCCTGGAATGGGTCGCCCGACACGGCCTGACCGGCGCGGAGTACCAGTCCTTGTTCGATGACCTGTCAGGCCGGGGCTTCCGCCTGCGTTGCCTGTCTCCCTACGAGGACGCGGGCGGGGTGAGGTTTGCCTGTATCTGGGACCGTTACGCCGGCCCGGCCTGGTCGGCGAGACATGGTCTGTCCGACGCGGAGTATCAGCGCGAATTCGACAGCCAACACGATCGGGGCTTCAGACTCGTCCGCGCCGTGGGCTACGCGATCGGCGGCGGCATCCGCTACGCGGGCATCTGGGAGCAGTCGCCCGGGCATCCGGGGAAGGCGGCGCACGGTGTGGCGCACAGCGACTACCAGAGCCAGTTCGACGCCAACACCCGAGCCGGCCTCCGGCTGGTCGATGTCAGCGGATTCCGGGACAGCGGCTCAGCGCGCTACACCATGGTTTGGGAGACCACACCCGAGGCCGACGTCAGCGGCGACGCCGCGACAGGCCTCATCGTGCCCTTTATGTAGAAGTGGGCAGTCCCGGGTTTCTCCTTCGCCGTGGCCCGCAACGGCTCGATCAGATCCGCGCGTGCCTTCGGCTACGCGAACCGCATCACCCGCGAGATCGCCACGCCGGACCACCGCTTCCGTATCGCGAGCATCGCTAAGCCGATCACTTCCACCGCCGTGCACATGTTGATCGAGCAAGGCCGGCTCGCTACCACGGACCTGGTATTCGGACCGGGGGCCCTGCTCGGCACCACCTACGGGACGCAGCCTTACAGCGCACGAGTGCGGGCCGTGACACTGCAACACCTGCTGGAGCACACGGCCGGTGGCTGGGTCAACGACGGCAACGACCCTATGTTCCAGCAGACGGCGCTGAGCCAGGACGCGTTGATCACCTGGACTCTCGACAACCGACCGCTCGACAACAACCCGGGGACGACGTACGGCTACTCGAACTTCGGCTACTGCCTGCTCGGGCGGATCATCGAACACCTCACCGGGATGTCATACGGCGATTTCGTGCGCCGCTCTGTGCTAGACGCCAGTGGCGCCGGGCAGGCGTTCCTGGCCGGCGCCACGGCCAGGGACCGAGCTGCTGCGGAGGCGGTGTATGTCGGCCTTGACCGCGCTGCGCCCTACGAGACCCGCGTCGACCGCATGGACGCCCACGGGGGCTGGGCCGCGACGCCGGCTGACGTGCTGCGGTTCTGCTTCTCAGTCGACGGTTTGCCGTCACCACCTGACCTGCTGCAGTCGGCAACACGCATTGCGATGACGACCGCGTCCGCAGCCCGCCCGGTCTCGGCGACGACCCCGGGCTATGCCCGCGGTTGGGCAGTCAACAGCGTCGGCACCATCTGGCACGACGGCACCCTGCCCGGCACCCAGTCCATTCTCGTCCGCCCATCCGACGGCCGCGCCTGGAGTGCCGTCTGCAATGCCGGACGCCCGGGCACCGCCCTCGCCGACGAGTTCGACACCCTCATGTGGAAGGTGCAACAGGGGGTCTGACGGGCTCGGAGAGGAGCACACACCGCCTGGTCCGGCCAATGTAGGACGGTGACAGGGCGCGTCAGAACATCGTGACCGCAGCCGCTCGCTGTGGGAAGAGCCAAGCTCGCCCTTAGGCCCATCTCCCTAGGCCCGCCGACGCCCATGCAAGGACGAACCCGGCCAGCGCGGAGGTCTCGAAGTGCTCCAGCTCCTCCGCCGAGACCGGCAACCAACGCTCGCGCAGATCTCGCACGACCGCCAGCGCCAACGAGCCTCCTCACCTTCAGCCCGACTACACACCGGTCGGACACAGTGAGAAGGCTTCAGGAATCCCGAAGTTGCGTCACCCGATGGCAATACCCCTGAAGGAGGAAGAACCACCTCGCCACAGGGGCGAGGGCTCAGCGGTGCTCAGAGGAACTCACGGGATGTCGCACAGGAGTGCGCCACCGCCGCGGCCAAGTCCCCGGGAGCCGCCGCGCTGATCGCGGACGGCAACGGCGAGTACCGCGGGACCTACCGGCGCATCCTCGACGCCGGCCACCCCGTCCTGACCGTCCCCGACACCGACCCGGGCACTGTCGCCGAGCAGCTGCGCGCCAACCTGGACCAGGCCCAAAGACCACCGCCGGCGCCAGGCCGGACAGACGCTCAGCCTGGCCGCCGGCGCCTGACCTCGCACAGCACCAACGAGAAGCGGCGCCCGAAGCCATAAGAGGTGGCTTCGGGCGCCGCTTCGACTGCAGGCCCCGTGCTCACACGAGGAGGCTCGCGGTCGTCAAGCGGCCTGACCGAGTCCGGCGGCGGTCAGGTCCTGTTCGCGCAGCGGTGTGAAGTCGACGTTGAGTTTCGGGTCGTACGCGTCGGGCTGGATGCCGAGTTCGTGGGTGCTGTACTCGCCGAACCGGTTGATGTGCTCGGTCAGGTACGGCGAGATGTGCGCCAGGTCTTCCGGGTCGATCTCCCATCCCTCCTCCAGCAGCTGCCGCACGATCTCCGCGATGTCCAGGGCGTTGTGGAAGATCACCGCTTCTCTGAACGGGCCTTGACCCCGGATTTTGGACACCGGAGAGACTTGGATCTTGATGGTCCAGGAGAACGGAGTCCCCGTGGGGATGAAGCACTACCCAGCCGA
>NZ_JBIAVJ010000069.1:0-5952 GCF_042894025.1 Streptomyces sp. NPDC001549 | reverse complement strand
GCTACGAACGCAAAGCCGACCACTTCCTCGCCTTCACCAGCATCGCCTGCACCCTCATCTGCTACCGCAGAATCGCCAAATGAGATGACTTCTAAAGGCGGATATCGGGGGCATCCGGAGAGCAGCCGGGACGGTCGCCGTGACGCAGCAGGGGACCTGCTCACCTCCAAGGATCGACGGCCGCCCCGGTTCCGCATTCGATCCGGGTGCGTGAAGCCTGAAAGGCGGGGCAGACGGAGTTCAGGCGGAACGCAGGACACCCGCCGAGCACGACGTACGGAACAAGGAGGATCGGCGGAGAAGCATTTCCCCGCCGTCCTCCATTGACCGAGGAGTTGTTTTCGCGTGACTGAGCATGTGTGGAGTTACCAGCCGACCGCGGGCCACCTGGCCGGCACGGACCTGACCGGCTACAAGGTCGAGGCGACCGACGGGAGCATCGGCAAGGTCGACAAGCACTCCAACGAGGTCGGTGACGCCTACCTGGTGGTCGACACCGGCGTATGGATCTTTGGCAAGGAGGTCCTGCTGCCGGCGAGCACCGTCGTCAAGGTCGACCCGGAGGAGCGGAAGATCTTCGTCGACCGCACCAAGGAACAGATCAAGAACGCCCCCGAGTTCCACCGGGACAAGCACCTCGGCGATGCCGGGTACCGGGATGAACTGGGCACGTACTACGGCACCGGCGCGCCCTTCGGCGGTCGCCCCGCCTGATCGCGTTCCCGCCCCACGACGCCGGTCCCGGCACCCAGGAGGGTGCCGGGACCGGCGTCGTGTCGGTCAGCCGCCCTCGAATTCGAGAACCTCGGCCAACGCGGCTTCCTGCTCCTCCACATCTCCAGCACTCCTGGCGATCACCGCGTACCGCCAGGAACGGCCGTCGGGCGGCGCGTCCGCGTAGAGGACCACGCCCTCGCCGCGCTCCGGATCGAACGCGAGGCGGGAAGCGCGCAGCCGGGCGAGGGCTCCTTCGAAGTCCATGGGACCGCGTGTCCCGCCCTTCGACACCGACCATGCCGGGTGCGTGTTGGCCGATCCCGCTGTCAGCCGGGTGACCATGGTGTGTGGTGTGGTGGTGGCCGTACGACGGATATTGCTCTCGCTCGCGTAGGCCACGCCGTCTACGTCCACCAGCGCGTCGAGTCCGCACGGGCCGGCGTAGCCGTGATCGGCCAGGTGGCGGCCCAGGGCCGTCCCCCACTCCTCGAGCTCGTCGGTCACGTGCGCGCAGGAGGACGGCAACGGGGAGGCGTACCCCGTGAAGGATCCGTGAGCCGTACGCATCGCTCCACTGAACAGCGCGTGCGTCGCTGAGTTGGTGACCTCCAGTTGGATGCTCACCGATTCGGCCACGTCCAGGCACTCCTCCACCACCCACATGCCCGCGGGCCCACCGACCGTGTCGAGCGGCAGTACCGCCCCGCCCCTCAGATCGTCGCGGGACACGAAGCGCATCCCGTGCCCTCCCGCCGAGCGATCGGGCTTCACCACGACACGCTCGTACTCCCGCAGGAGTTCGCGGGCCACGCCCTCGGTCTCCGGGCGCGGGCACACCCGTCCCGCCGGCAGCCGCATGCCCAGCTGATCGGCCGTCTCGCGGAACCCGGTCTTCGTGTTCAGCAGCATGGTCATCTTCAGCGCGGCTTCGGCAGCCTCAACGGTGGGATACGGATGGACCGCGAGGCCGACGTCCCGGGCGAACGCGATCGCCGAAGCATCCAGCGCCGTCGGCAGCAGCGCAGCACCCCGGTCCCCGGCGAGAACCCGGATGTGCTCGACGAGGCCAGCCTCGCGCACGGCGCGAGCCAGCGGGACGGCTCCGGCGGGGGGTACCTCAACGACCGCCACCGATTCCGGGGGCACCCCTGTCAAGTCGTACACGTACCGCAGAAACTCCCTGCTCAGCGGTACGGGAGTGACCAGCACGTCCCCCGGCCGGAGCATCCGCGCCTTCCGCGGCGCCTGCTGGGCCCACTGCGTCAGGATCCGGCCCTCGTTGAGGTCCACCGCCAAGTCCGAGAGGAAGTTCGCGAAGACGACGATCGGCCCCGGCTCAGTCACCACTCTGCTCCTCTACTCACCGCACGGCCGTCCACGGTCAGCCTGAGATCGCCCCGTGCAGCCCCTGCTGCGCGCGGCTGGGCATAAAAGCGGGGAACGGCGTACCCCGGCCCGCCCTCTAGCGGGTCCCGCCGAGCTCGCTCCGAAACGGCTCCGAACGGCTCCGTTACGGAGTCGGTCAGGTGTTCAGGAGGCGGTTGAAGAACGACCGGTAGTGCTGCAGTGCCAGCCGCAGCTCTTCCGTTGCGACCTGCTCACCCTGGCCCCACTGTGCCTCCAGCCCCTGCTTGTGGGCGGAGAAGGTACGGGCGAGGCTCTGCATCACTTCCGCGACGAGGGCGTCCGCCGACGTGACCGCGTCCTGCGGGTCGTCGACGAACCGGCCCTGTATCTCACTCCACCTCTTGTGGTATTCCGCGGTGTCCTCCGCGCCGAGCAGCGGTTCGTCGGTGCCCGCCTGGGCCGGGCCGGTCCCCGCTTCGCGATCCGCCGGGAGTTCGTCCCCGCCTTCGCGGGTCCCGCCCTCATCGGCGGCCGCGTCCATGGTGGCCTCCCCCGGGTACACGGGCGGCGTCCGGCCGTCGGCCGCCGCTTCGCCGGATTCGGTGTTCGTGCCGGTGTCCGTACCCTGATCCGGAGTCGGCACGGGATGGGCTATGTCCTCCGTCGTGATGCCGGCGTCGCCGGCTCGCTCGTCACTGCTCGAGTGGTTCCGCATGTCACCGGCTCCTTTGGTCGCTCAGCAGGTCGTCGAACAGGGCGCGGTAGTGCACCATCGCCCCTCGCAGTTCCTCGGTGGTCGTCTTCTGATCAGTGCTGCGCACCTTGACGTCGTGGGCAGCCCGGTAGTGCTCCAGGGTCCGGCCGTGTTCGACCGAGAGGTCACGCAGCTGACCGCGGTAGTCGTCCGTGGGGTAGCCTCGCTCGCGCATCAGGCGCGAGACCAGTTCGTCAGCCTCCTCCACGGAGCCTTCCGGCCGGTCCACGAAGTGTTCCTGAACGCTGCTCCATTCAACGGCGTACTGGTCGCGCCGTTCGGCGGGGAGCTCCTTGATCTCGAGCTTGTCGTGGCGTTCCTCGCGGGCTCGCAGCTCGCGTTCGGCGGCCATGCGGCCGCCCTCCGCCTCGACCGTGCGGTTGTACTCGGGGCCGAACTTGTTCTGGAGACGACGTCGGCGGGCCGCCATCCAGAAGCCGACCGCGAGCGCGATCACGATGACCGCGGCGATGGCGACGATTGCTATGAGCGTGCTGGTTGACATGGTTGGCCTCCAACTTGGAGCCCTAACTGGGCGGCACTCACGCGGCTACCCCGGTCCCCTGGGGACAATCCCTACCGGGCCTCCCTCGAAGACTTCGAGCGCCGCCACGAAGGGTGACGGGGCCCGGTTTCCTTTCCCCGGTCAGCTCGTACGGGCTCAGTCGGGAGGTTCCGGCACCGCCGGCCGTTCGGTGGTGGAGGGCTGCTCCGGGGCCGGCTCGGCCGGGGGCTGCTTGTCTTCGGGACCGGCGGGGTGCGGGTCCCGGGGGACCGGATCCGGGCCTTCCGGAGTGGGCCCGGGGCCCTCGGGTTCCGGCTCGGTGGATCGTTCCATGTGGCTCACCTCGTGGGACGGCTCATTCTCGTACGCTGCGCCTACCCAGCGGGTCACCGCTCAAGCGGTGTGGTCCGGCGGTCTTCACCTGTCCGCGAACGGACTGTTGTCGATGTGCGCGAGCAGATCGGCGGGGTGCCGGTAGACGGCGCGCGCCCCGGCCTCTTCGAGGTCACGCCGCGGAATGCCGCCACAGAGCAGCCCCACGCACGCGACGTGGGCCCGGGAGCCCGCTTCCATGTCCCACACGGTGTCACCGACGAACACGGAGTCACGGGCAGCGGCGTCGGCGAGGCCGAGTGCCTGGTGCACCGGATCCGGCGCGGGCTTGCCCTCGCTCACGTCCTCGGAGCTCGCCGTCGCGGTGATGGCGTCGTCGGCGCCGACTGCCCGTCTGAGCGCGCCGAGCTCGGCGTCCGTCGCAGAGGTGACGAGCACGACCCGCCAGCCCCGTCGGTCCAGCTCGCGCAGCAGATCCGCTGCCGAGTCCAACGGGGGCAGCCGGTCGAAGTACGTGCCGTAGAAGGCGCTGTGCGCGGCGCTGAGCGCGTCGTCCTCGCTCGTATCCCGGTCCTCGCCCAGCAAATGGGCAAGGAGGTCCTCACCGGGCAGTCCGATGGCGCGGTGGATGTCGTGCATCGCCACGTCGTGGCCCGCCTGCCGCAAGGCCTCCCACCAGCAGACCACATGCAGGTGATTGGTATCGGCGAGGGTGCCGTCGACATCGAACAACGCGGCGCGGTTCACGTCCGCCTCCTGCAAGGCTCGGCAACCGCGCTCTCGCCTGAACCCGGCCCGTTCACGGAGGAGGCCGTCGTCACAGCGTGCCCGAGCGCGGGACAACGGCATCGTCCGCCTGCTGCCGGGCAGCACGGTCACCGCTCTCGCCCACGGCCTCGGACGGCGTGGTCCGCCGCGCGTGCTGTCTGGACTCTTCGTGGTCCGTCACCGTGTCCTCCCTCGGTGGTGCCTATGCCCCGCGGCTACCCCGCCCCGCCGCCTGTAGTCCGTCGGAGGCCTCGAACCCGGAGCCGGCCGGTACCTGCGCACGCTGTTCCCACCGCGTGCCGAACGGGCAGGCCGGGGCCGCGACCCGGTCGCCCGCGGGCGACTCCGCCGGTTCGGCATGGCACCTACCAGGCATGGCACGCCGACAGCGCCGGACGCGCCTAGGCTGAAAGGAGAGTCACAGCGAAATCGGAGGTGACCATGATCATCCTCGGCGTCATTCTCCTGGTCATCGGCTTCGTCGCGGGAATCAGCATCCTGTGGACCATAGGCGCCATCCTCGTCGTCATCGGAGTCATCCTCTGGATCCTCGGCGCCCTCGGACACTCCGTCGGCGGACGCAAGCACTACTGGTAACCGTAGGAAATGGAGACAGGCAGGGTCAGAAGCCAAGGAACGGAAGCCAGCCCGGCACCGCACGGCGAGGGATTCCCCGCCCAGAGCACCCACTCGCGATCGGATCGCCGCTCCGGGAGCATGCCCGCGCTGACGGCGCAGTCGGGCCTGCTGGACTTCGTAGCCTGCGCATGATCCGCTCCGCTGAGGTCGTGTTGCGATCCTCGGTCGCCACCGGGGCGACGGCCACGCTCGACGACGCCCTCGAGCCGGTCGTCCGCGTGGGCGGTTAGGGACGCCACGGCAACACGGCACGGGTCTCGGTTTCGACCGGGTCAACAACGTCGAGCAGGTCCACTGGCGAGACATCCCCGCCTGGGAGGCCGAGGTCGCCGTCAGCGCTCACCGGATCACCCGTTTCGCTCAGCCTTACGCCATCGCCTGGCGCATTCTCTGACGCATATGCGAGCAATGTCCCGACCGTTCGGTCGGGCCGGGCTGGCATTCCCGGGTCGGGCAGCATCCGACCTCCAGGACGAGGCGTCGACCCCCGACGTGCACGGCGAGGGTGATCCACTGCCGGACGTCCGCCAGGCCGGCACCAACTTCAGCGGGCTCTGCCCGTCGATGCCGGCCTGGCCGCATGGTTCGGCGGAACGTTGATGGGCGCGATCCCCCTCAACGACGCGACCAAAGGCCACAGCGACAGTTGGCGCGACAACGCCCAGATCGCCAGCGACGGCTGGGCGAAGTTGACCCCCGTCAACGCCGCGGCGATCGGCGCGCACCTGGTCGGCACCAGCGGCCTGCTCGCCGCCAACGCGTCCCGTGTCGCCACCCAGCCGGGTGTGGCTGCTCTAAGGGCTTGCAGATCATTAACACGTCGTCTTGATCTTGTTGTCCTCGCTGGTCTGTGCCTGGACCCGGGCCTGAAGGGCGGCGAGGGCCGTGG
>NZ_JBIAVJ010000068.1:0-6011 GCF_042894025.1 Streptomyces sp. NPDC001549 | reverse complement strand
CCGAGGGCCTGCGCCAGGCCATGACCGACCAGCGCATCCGCCACCACGACTGGATCCGCAAGCACGGCACCGACCTGCCAGAAGTCGCGGACTGGGCCTGGCCGTACTGAGCGCGTGCCAGACGATGCCGAACGGACCGCGCGGGGCCGGTGGCGGCCCCGAACCCCGCGATCCCACACCGGCCATGGGCCGGTCGGTCCCCGCCTTGGCCCATAGGGACCCTGCCGGCGGGCATGTCTGAACGCCGACACTGGAAGCGTCGAGACCCGCTCTGTGCCCGCTCGTCCCGGGCAACAGCAGCATCCTGATCGACCACGGCGAAGGAGCCGGTCATGCCCGCCTCTCGGTCCACCGTCAGTGACGTCATGACGCACACCGCCATTGCCATCGGCCGTGAAGCGTCCTACAAGGAGATCGTCGAACTGCTACACGAATGGAAGGTCAGCGCCGTCCCCGTCCTGGAGGGCGAGGGCCGCGTCGTTGGGGTCGTCTCCGAAGCAGACCTCCTACCCAAGGAGGAGTTCCGCCGCGAGGAGCCCATCCTGCCGGACCCGCTGGACGAAGCCGCCAAGGCCGCCGGCGTGCTCGCCGAGGACCTGATGTCGAGCCCGGCCGTGACCGTTCATCCCCGTGCCACCGTCGCCGAGGCCGCCCGCATCATGGCCCGCAAGGGCGTCAAGCGCCTTCCGGTGGTGAACGAGGTCGGCATGCTGGAGGGCGTCGTCAGCCGCAGCGACCTGTTGAAGGTGTTCCTGCGTCCCGACGAGGAGCTGGCGGAGGAAATCCGCCGGGCCGTGCCCGCCGAGCTCGCACCGGGAGCGGACTTGGACTTCTCCGTACAGGACGGCGTCGTCGTCCTCCGGGGACCGGTGCGGGACCGGGCTCTCGTCCCGCTCCTCGCCCGGGCGATCCGCGCCGTCGAGGGGGTCGTCGACGTCCGGATGGAACTCGACGGGGCCGTCTCGCCGGCCTAGGTCCTGTCTCTTTGGTCAGCGTCGGGTCCGGATGAGGATGTCGACGATGTGGAGTGCGGCCTGGTAGGCGATAACGATTTCGGCTACTCCTGCCAGGTCATCCGTGTGGTCCAGCACGTCTCGGGCCTCGAGAACCCGGCCTACTCGTCCCCGGTGGTCTGACCTGGGTCTCGCTGTGCCGCGCACCGCCCACGCGACTGCCCTGCCCTCGCTCCAGGGGGCGGGGCAGTTTCCGTCACCCCGCGTCGAGCCTCTACCTTGAACGCCGACGGAAATTACAAGTGGCGCTAAACAAAGGCGAGTTGGGTTAATGGCGACAGATCCGGCGGATACGGTGTCCGTCAGCGGGGTCGGGTTCGGGGACTACTACCGGGCGCATGCGGGGCCGCTCGTCGCCCTGTCGCTGCTGCGGGGCGCGGACCTGGTGGAGGCGGCGCGACTCGCCCAGGACTCGATGACAGTGGCCCGGCGGTGGATGGACCTTCTGGTCGCGAACGTGGTCGGGGCCGCGAAGGACACCAGGACCCCCGTGGTCACCGCGCAGGCGCTGCGGTCCTGGACGTGCCGGATGACCGTCGGCGGCGGCTGCGGAGCGCTCCGCCCAGCGCACGGGACGGTGCCCGCCCTCCTGGGGAGGGGCAGCACCGACGCCCTGGTGCAGGTCCGGACGGTGGTGGCGCTCGCCCCGCTGAAAGAGTTGAACGAGCGCCAACTCAACGTCATTGCCTTTCGGTTGGCCGGCTGTGCGCCGGGAGCGATCGGGTACGAGCTGGGCCTGTCGATGCCGAAGGTGCACCGCACCCTGCGCCACGTCGGCAAGCTGCTCGAAGCGGAGACCGGGGTACGGCAGGCCAGAGGTGCCGAGGCGCCGGGGGAGGCCGAGGGCTCTGGGGCGGCCGAGGGGTCCGCGGAGGCAGACGTCAGGTTCGCGGAGCTGCTGGGCGAGCTGGCCGCCGCGCTGGATCCCGTACTCGACCTGCGGGCCGGGCTGGACGAGGTGAGCGGCTCCATTGGTGCAGACGGGACCACCGCTCGCCGCGCCCCCGTACCGCCGCTGTGGAACCTCGGCCCTTCGCTCCCCGTGCCGCCCTTCGGCGCACCCGTGCTGCACTCGTTCGCCGAGCCCGCGCCATCCGGGGTACGGGCGTACGCGTCCGGCCTCGCCCGGTGCGACGCGCAGGGCCGCGAGGCTGCGCTCGGCGGGTTTCCCGCGGTCGAGCTGGCGGCCGTACGGCTCGGAGCGGTGCTCGCCCTTCAGGTGGAGCGATTCCGGCGGGAGGCCGAGAGGTCCGGGACACGGGCCACCAGGGACGAGTTCCGGAGGGAGGACGCCCGGGCGTTCGCGGTCGCACTGGCACAGGACGCCGCGCTCGCCGCGCCGATGTTCGACGCGGTGAAGGACCTCGACGTCCCGCGCCGCATCGGCTTCCTGGCGGCGGGCCTCGCCCATGACGACCCCTGGACGAACGAGGTCTCCTACGACGGGATCGAAGCGTCCCTCGCCCTGGCCCAGTTCCGGCGTGCGGCGGTGCGGGCGGCGCTGCGCGCGTCGCACCGGCCCGGTGCGGACACCTCCCCTCAGTCCGGCGGCTCGCTCGCCGAGGCCCTCACGCAGTCCCTGAGCGACACCCACCGGATGATCCACCAGCTCGACGAACTGAACAGCGACCTCTCGCGTGCCGAGTCGACCCTGCCGGACGGCTACTACGTCGACATGACCCGGAACTTCGACCTCCACCAGAGCTTCCACGCGGACCTGGCCCTCGGTATCGACGCCGTCCGGGAGGCCCTGTCGCAGCCCTAGCTAGGACGGAGGCCCGTTCCCCGCCCGTCGTCCGCCTCCCGCCGGAGGATGAGGGCGTGTCAGACCCTTGTGGGAGGGTGGTTCGCGGATGGGAGAGCCGTCCGCGACGGACCCCGGAAAGCCCAGGAGTAGCACGTGAACAACCCCGGAACCGCCCCCACCGCCCCCGCCGCCCCCGCCGCTCGTCGCCGGGCGGCGCGGCGACGGCGCTCCGACCTCGACGTGGTCACGGCATGGTGGCAGGGGCTCGACGGCGACGAGTTCCTCGTCCTTCCGCCGCCGAACCGGGGCCGCTACACCCAGTCCGACGGCCACGAGGACGCCGCCGAACTCCACGCGGCGCGGGGGCTCACCGGCCCCGTCTCCTTCGCGTACTGGCACTGGCAGTCCCATGGGCGGGCCTTCGACCGCTCCGGCGCCCTGAGGGGCGAACTGCTGCTGCACTGGGGCGGCGACCACGCCGCCGTCGCCGCCGGGCTCGGCGCGGGGCCTGCCGGTTTCCGGGTCGTCGACGGCGGACCGCAGGGCGCCTTCCGGCTGGACCGGATCACCCCCCGGGACGAGGCGGGCCTGCCCGAGCCCACGGACCCCGACGGCGTACGGCAGTTCCTCGCCGCGCTCGACGAGCCGGTGGACCGTTCCGCCGGCGTCCTCCGGTACCGGCCGCTGTCCCCCGCCGAGGCCGCGTGGCTGCACGAGCGGCTGGACGACATCCGGGACCTCTCCGCCGCGACCCGGTTCGTGGTCCCGCTGGAGCGGCGGGACGGGCTGACCCCCGACGAGACGGGGCGGCTGCTGCACGCCTGGCGGGAGGAGTACGAGGGACGGCTCACGGAGTGGGGCGCCTGGGAGGAGCTGGTCCACGCGCTGCTGCGGCACGGCCACGAGGAGGCGTGGGAGATCGTCGGCGACCTCGGCTCCCGGGCGGCCGGTGTCCTGTCGCGGGTGCCGTCCGAGCGGGGCCTGGCCGTCGTGCGGGAGGCCGCGCTCGCGGGCCATCGCGCCCCGGTCCACGCCTGGCTGGCGCTGCACCGGTCGCTGCACGAGCCCGACGCGGTACGGGCCGCGGCGGCCCTCGCCGCGGAACTGGCCGCGCACGACCTGCCGGAGACGTCACTGCACGGGCTGTACGACGCGCTGATCGGGGCGGTCACGGCCGACTGGCGACGGGAGACGGGGGCGAAGCACCATGCCGGCCCGTTGTACGCCACCCTCGCGGCGGTCCGCTTCGCCACCGACGCGAGGCTGCCGCGCGCCCTGCGCGTCCTCGCCGCGAACGCGGCCCGCGACCGGGTGCAGCACGTACGGGAGGAGGCGCTCCGGCCCGGCCAGACCGTGCTCACCGGCGTCGACACCGCCGACGCGCTGGCCGCCGTGGACCGCTACGAGGCCGCCCGGGCCGGGCTTCTGTCCGGCACCGGACCGGACCTCACCGGGTCCGAGGGCAGACTGGGCGACGTGTGGCACCGGTACCGGACGCTCACCGACGCCGACGTGCGCTGGCTGCGGGACCGGGTGGCCGACCCCACGACCGGTCTGCAGGGGCTCGGTTTCTGCCTCGAACTCCTCCACGCCCACGGACTGGCCACGGCGTCCGACGTCGAGGCACTGCTGCCTCGCCGGCTGAAGGACCTCACCAAGAAGTACCGGACCACGTACACCGAATGGCGCCACCCGCTCGTCACCCTGACCTGTCTCGCCCTCGACCTGGACCATCCGGCCGCGGGAAAGCTGGTCTCCTGGTGGAACGGGGCCCGGCCGCTCTGGAAGGACGAGCTGCGGCTCCTCACCCACCTCGGCGCGCCCGACGAGGCCAAGGCCGCCGAGCTGTGGGACGTCGTCACCTCGCCCGCCCACGACGTGGGCCAGCTGATGACCTGGGTGCTGGTCCGGGCCCGCCTCGATGGCGAGCACCCGCTGCTCGTGGCCGACCGGCTGTTCGGCACCCCGGGCATCAGCGAGTACGTCCTGCACCGCGTGCTGATCGGCGTGGCCGACCCGGGACAGCCGCTGTGGCACTACGCCGTCGACCCGCGCAGCGTGTGCTGGTGGCGGCGTGCCCAGGAGGTCGCCGAGCACCCCGGCCTCTCCCCGGAGGCCCGTGCCGTCGGCCTGAGGGTCGCCCGCGAGCACTACCTCATCCGCTATCCGGACCAGGTGAGCCCCGCACCGACCGAGGCGGAACGCGCGAAGGCCCTGGCCTGGCTCGCCCGGCAGGACACCCCCTAGCTAGGGACTGTTTCCTCGATCCGTCCGTGAGATCGTCGTGCTCGTGATCGAGTCTTGGGTGATCGATGACGACAGCAGCCCTGTCCCTGTGTCATTCGAGGTGGTGCTGGAGGCCCTTCGGCCGGGGATCGACAGCAGGCAGCTTGAGACGTGGCTGACCAGTGCGTCCGAACAGTCGCTGGCCTTCGTGACGAACGCCGAACGCGCGATGGTGATGCTGCTCGAAGGGGAGGGGGATCCCGACGAGCATGCCGTGGACTCCGGGGCTCAGGGGTCGAGCGACGGTACCCGCATGGGGACACCGTCCCCATCCGTGAGGCGTTCAGGCTCGTGAAGCAGATCGTTGGCATGGGCTCCTGGCCGACGGACGCGCGCTGGGTGGTCGATCGCTGAGTGGCTATCGCCGTGCCCAGATAAGGATGGCAGCGAGGTGGAGTGCGGCCTGGTAGGCGATGGCGAGCTTGTCCGTTCGCATGGCCAGACCGCGCCACTGCTTGAGCCGGTTGATGCATCGCTCGACCGCGTTGCGCTGCTTGTACGCCTCGGCATCGAAAGCCGGTGGGCGACCGCCGGCGCGGCCTCGCCGCAGGCGATGGCTGATCTGGTCGGACGGCTGGGGGATGACAGCGCGGATTCCGCGTCGGCGGAGGTGATTCCGGATCGCGCGGGACGAATACGCGCGGTCCGCCAGAAGGATGTCCGGTCGGGTTCTCGGTCGTCCCGGCCCGCTTCGCGGAACACGGATACCGGCCATGACGGCCTCGAAGGCCGGTGCGTCACCCGCCTGGCCTGCGGTGACGCGGAGGACCAAGGGGCGTGCATGGCTGTCTCTGGCGAGGTGGACTTTCGCGCTCAGGCCGCCGCGGGAACGACCGAGCGCGTGGTCGTCGGGTTCGGCCCGGCTTGGAGCCCCGTTACCGTCTTCGTGGCCTCGCAATGAGGCTCCCGGCCTTCGGCCCCGGTATGACTTGAGCCCCCAGTCGAGATGATCGAAAAGGTGGTGT
>NZ_JBIAVJ010000067.1:0-6775 GCF_042894025.1 Streptomyces sp. NPDC001549 | reverse complement strand
TGAGTTGCCTGCGTGTCACGACCACAGTCCTACCGGATTCCGCCCCGCGAACAGGACAGAACCCAAGAATGATCACGACACCACACAGGCCCTAGGGGCGGCCTCGGGAGACGACCTCGACGCGGGCCGTGATTGGGGGAAAAAGCACGGCGGGACCCTTTTCCGACGTCTTGTGTACGTGAGACGCGTGAAACCCACGGGGCTGCTGCTCCGGTTCTCCCGGTCTCCCATCAGAGCCAGAACACTTCACTGGTCCCTACCGAACTGGCGAAGCCGTTCGTCACGATCACGCGCACCAACAGCTCCTGCCCCAAGGCGAACTGGCTGGGGTCCACCGTCAGAGACGGCGCCTTCAGCCCCACGCCGACGGTCTGCCAGCTCCGGCCCTGGTCGGTGCTGACCTGGACGGAGAACGTGTGGCCCTCGTCCGGGGGCCGGTCAAGGTCCACTGCGATCTTCAGCCTCTGGCGGTCGAAGGGCACCGCACGCACGACCCGCGCCACCGGCAGCGCTCCGCCGGCGCGGAAAGTGTCCACTACCCTGCCGGCGACCACCAGTTCGATCACACGCGCGTCCGGTCCGGCGGAGACCACCGCATCCACCAGGCCCACTCGGTCCTCGTCGGGGCCGAGTTCGGAATCGAGCTTCACTGGTGCCGGGTGGAGCCCGACCACCTTCCCGGCCCGGGTCACGAACCGGAGGACGACCGAACTGTCCGATTCGGGGGCCGTGGGCGCGAGATTCGGCACAGGGTTGACAAACTGGATCTTCCCTTGGCGTTGCGTCAGGTTCACGGTGGCGACCACATGGACCGTGCTCTCGTCGGGGGCCGTGTCGGTGGAGGCGATCGCGGACGCCGGCATGGCTTCCTCATCCCGCAGGCGACGCCAGATTCCGAGGTAGGTGTAGACGGACGTCCACAGGCGGTCGCAGTAGGTCATGACATCGTGCCACTGGGTTCCGGCAGGGCGATCATCGGAAGGTTGCGGGTCGGGTCCCCTCCGAGGCCAGGGTGGCCGACGTCGAAACCGGCGAAGCCCGCGTCGTTGGTGGACAGCTGGCCGGCGGCGAAGGGGTAGTTGTTGCGGTCTTCCGTGCTGTTGTTGGGGCAGAACCCGGGATGGAGCCGGCCGAGCGTGTGGCCGAGCTCGTGGCCGCCGTACCAGTCGCCGTACGAATCGTCGGTGTCCCAGGTGAAACTGGCCGTCGGTGGCGACGAGCCGGGGACGCCCGCCGGGCCGCAGGCCACGACGCGCGGGTCAGGGTTGGCGGCAGGGACACTCGCCGCGCTGCCGCGCATCCAGAAGCCCCCGTCACCGACCAGCCCGTAGTAGTGGGTGCGCGCGTCGGTGCCGGCATTGACGTCCTGTGCCCGGATCGCGGCCAGCTGGGCATTGATGTCATCGGAAGTAAAGGGTGGCGTCGCCGAGGCGGCCACCTCGCGCACAGCGCCGCTCCGGACCCTGGCTACCGGGTAGGCCCGGAGGAGCCAGGAGTCCAGCATGAGGTAGTCGATGTCGCGCGGGGTGTGGGTCGTCGTCGTTGGCGGCAGGCCCCACTGGTAGCTGAACCCGATGACCTGCAGTCGCAGCGGAGGGCCGTCATGGAAACTGACGGTGGGCCGGCGTTCGTTGCCGACCGCCATCGGGTTGCCGGTCGCGACGTCGCTCACGCTGGACAGGCGTATGGCCAGCTGCCCGGCCAGGGTGGAGGTGAGCGGTAGGACGAAGTTCAGACTGCGGGCCGCGTCGTTGCGCGTGGGGGTGATGTTGCCCGCATCGGCGGGGTTGAGGGTCACTGTGTTTTCCGACGCGATGACCACCGGCGTGGCCGTCGGCGCCGATCTGACGGACAGCTCGCCCCGCACCGTGACGGGCGCGCTGCCGTAGAAGCTCAGGTACGCCCGCACGACGGTCCGTTTCTGAGCAACCAGCGGCACCGAGTGGCCGAGGTCCTGCACCGCCTGAGTGACCTCCAAGGCGTCCATCTGCAGCGGGCTGCGGTCGGCGGGCAGCTCGACCGCGAACACTGGCCGCGCTGCGTTCCGCGGTTCTGCGCGAGGAGCCCTACGGCCCGTTCGGCGGCTTGCCGGAGAAGGTACGGGTCGACCGCGGCAAGGACTTCCTGTCCAGGACGGTGACCGCCGCGTTCGATCTCCTGGACGTGACGGTGGAGGACCTGCCCGCCTACACCCCCCACCTCAAGGGCACGGTGGAGGGACTGAACCGGGCGGTGGAGAGCATGTTCCTGACCGCGCTGCCCGGCTATGCCCGCCAGCCGCGCCCCGGCAAACGCTCTTCCCGCCCCAAGGACGAGGTGCTGCTCAGCTTTGAGGATTTCACCGCCCGGCTGCTGGCCTGGACGGTGTGGTGGAACACCGAGCACTGCCCCGCGCCGTTGCGGGGCAGGACCCCGCTTGAGGCGTGGCAGGACGATCCCACCCCGCTGCGCGACGTGCCGGCCGCGGATCTGTGGACGTTCACCCTGGAAGACGCCGGCACGCGCAGGCTGACCACCCGCGGCATCCGCTTCAGGAAGCGCGACTACGTGGGGTCGTGGATGACCGGCCAGGCCGGGATCCAGGTCCGGGTCCGCTTCATGCCCCACCACGACCACCGCATCGAGGTCTACCACGCTGCCACCGGCCGCTACCTCGGTCCCGCGGACCTGGCTGATCAGGCCACCGAGGAACAGGCCAGCGCCGTACGGCGGGACCGGGCCGCCCGCACCCGCCGCCTGAAGAAAGACCTGGAAGCCTCACAGCTCGAGCGCTACGCCGCCGCCACCCAGCCCGCCGCCCCCCAGCGGCTCGGCGCGCTGACCACCGCCCAGGCCGAGGCCGAACTCGCCCAGGCCACCGACACCGACCTATCGGACCTGGCGCTGCCGGACCTCATCCCGCCAGCCGCACCCCCCGCCGGGTGGCGCACCCCTGCTTCCCTGACCGCGCTCACCACGCCAGGCCGGCCCGCCCCGCTCCCGTCCGGCCGTCAATCCGCTCCTGCCCCCAACGGCCGGGGCGGGCAGGCCGCCGCACAACCCACCACCCACCAAGACGGAGACGCCTCGTGACCGCGGCCACCTATCAGTACGTCGACCTTCCCGACGCGTCCATCGTGACGACTCGCGCCCTGCTGACCGCCAGGGAGAACATCGCCGACACGGTCGCCGCGCGGGCGATGATGTGCATCCACGGCAACGCCGGGTTCGGCAAGACCCTCGCGGTCAACACCTGCCTGCGGGAACTCGAGGAGACAGCGGGCGAGGAGGTGCCGGGTCACCTTCCGCGCACGCCCCACCGCCCGCGCCGTTCGCTACGAACTCTTCGACGCCCTCGACCTCGCCGGCGAGCCACCCAGACATCCCAGCGAGTTCGACCGCCTCCTCAAGACCACCCTGGCCGAGCGGCCCCGCACGTTCCTGGTCGACGAGGCCCAGTGGCTCAACGGCGAGGCGTTCGAGTACTTCCGCTACCTGTGGGACGAACCCGCAACCCAGCTCGCGATCATCTTCGTCGGCGGCGCCGGCTGCCACACCGTGCTGCGCCGCGAGCCGATGCTCTCCTCCCGCGTCTTCATCTGGCAGCAGTTCAACCGCCTCACACCGCAAGAGGTCCAGCAGGTCATTCCGCTGTTCCACCCCGTGTGGGCCGACGCCGACCCGGCCGACATCGCCTTCGCGGACAGTCACGCCGCCCACGGCAACTTCCGGGCCTGGGCCCAGCTGACCGCCCACATCCGCACCGCTCTGGCCCGCACCGGACGCCCCAAGGTCGACCAGGAGCTACTGCGCTGGGCCTTCAGCCGCCTCGCATGACCGCCACCCCCACGAACCACGCCGAGCCGCCGCCGGTCGTACTCGTCCTGGACCCGTACGACAACGCGGCACACATCCACACCGCACTGGCCGCCCACGACCCGGCCGCCGGCCGAGTCACCCTGCACCCAGGCCCGGGCACCACCAGCGACACCGCCCTCGCCCACGACCTCCTGGCCGCCCTGGACAGACCGCCGCTACTCCCCGGCCACTTCCGCTCCGGCAGACAACCCGCCTGGGAGGCCGCCACCGCATGGATCCGGGCCGCCCCCGTCACCCGGCTCACCGTCCTGCGCGCCCACCTGCTGACCCTCCGCCGCCTGCAGCGCCTCCTGCACCTGCGCGACGTGACCGGCCTGCACCTGACCCTGGTCTGCCACCGCCCCCGCATCCCCGCCGCCCTGCACCAGGCCCTGCACCTCGTTCCCCACACCTGCATCGGCGACTTCGAATCCGCCCGACGCCACTACGGCGCTCCCGCCACCCCGCCCAGCACCCCCCAACGCGGCAGCAGCGCCCGCCGCTGGATCACCATCCCCGCCCTGGACCGCCTCGTGTCCTACGACACCACCGCCTCCTGCCCCGGCCCCTGCACACCACCCCCGCCCGAGTAGCAGCAACGTCGGCCGCCGCGCCCTGTCACGCCCGCAACCGCCCGCGAGGCCGCCGGCAGAATCCGCGTCTCAACAGCTCACCCCCGCCTGGCCGGAGCTCTGGCCGCCACCTTGTTCACCGGCGCCTCCTTCCAGCAGCTCACCACCGCACGCACCGAGGACTACAACGACACCCCCGCCACCCTCGCCCTCCACGACTCCACCCGCTGCACCGACGGCTGTGCCACCCACCCCGTGCCCGACTGGGCCCGCGTCTTCCTCCGCGCCGCCGCGTGCTTTGCCGAGCTCACGCCCACCGCAGACCGGTGGCTGCTGGCCTGCCCCGGCGACCGGCCGCTGTTGCTGCGGCTGGCCGAGCAGGCCAAGCTTCGCCCGCCGCAGCCTCCCGCCGGACAGCGGACCGGCCCGCGGTCCCGCACCGAATGGGACTGGCGCGAACGCAAGGAAGCCGGACGCTACGACGCGATACTGGCCGCCTATCACGCCAGCCGGCAGCCCCCGGCCCCAGGCGACTGAGCCTGCCGGGCACCGCCACCACGCGGATCACCCGGCCCGGAACCGGGCACCAAACTCCCACGCCGCCGCCCGTCAGGCGTAAGAGCACTCAGCCGACGGAGAAGTCCGCGAACTCCAGATCGCTGAAGGAGACCTGGAGACCATGAGCACGCCGGCCACGGTCCCGGAAGTAGGCGTGCTCCAGCGCACGGGCGAGGATGACCATCTGTTGCTGCTCGCCGGCTCCGGCGTCGCCGGCGGCGAACAGCTCCCGGGCGACGGCACCGGACAGGGGCTGGGTGATCAGCCGCAGCCGGGGATCGTCGGAAGACCCCGCCGAGGAGGTGTACCCGAACCGCGCCCTGGTGTGGAACACGAAGCCGCCCGCCTCGGCCCCCGCGCGCAGGCGGGCACGGACCCGCGGCTGCCACCGGGCCCTGACGGCCTCCTCGATCACCCGGGCGTGCACGGGCCCGGGACGGCGCCGCCCGCCCGGCTTCGCCGTGACCCACCGCTGCACGGTGCGCTGGGAGACCCCCAGCAGGACAGCGAGATGCCTTGCGGAGCCCTTCTCCACCTTCAGCAGGAACTTCAGCCCGGCATCGACGCCAGCCGGAACGGGCCGGGTACGCAAAGCACGCTCCAGCCCATCCGCGATCTCCCCCAAGGCCCCACCTCTTCAAGCCCAAGCCGCCACGGCGCATGGTGCAGATTCTCAGGAGCTGTCCAGTCAAGCCGGCAAGTACTCCCAAGAAAAGTCCGGAAGCAGTAGGTCGTGATTCTCCTCGCCGTCCGTCGGATGCTTGCCAGTGCGGCCGTTCCAGCCCGGTAGCTCGTTGTCCCAGACAATTGATCGGAAGCCGGTGTGTGTGGCAAGTGACCCGACGCCTTTGGCGAACTGGCTGATAATCGGGCGGTTGGCCTTGTCGCTTGCCCACGTCTCGAACAGCACTGTCCCCGGCGGTGGCGTGCTGCCGAACACGTACTGCCAAGTGGCAGCACGGCTTACCAACGTCCGGCGCTTCGGCACGATGGCACTCATGGCGGTGTATGCCTTGTCGAGCGCCGGCTCTGCGGACAGTGTGACAACGCCGTCGGCAATGCCAGCCTCCAACGATCGATAGAGGATCAAAGAGGTATACGCGACGCGGAACTGTGCATAGAAGCCGTCGATGATCCCGTTCGAGGCAATGAGGCCAGGATTTTTCATCGCAACCGACAGATTGCCGGCTCTGTCGAGTGTGTTTCCGCCTTGTGAAGTACCCGGCGCTCCTGTGCACTTGTAGGCCACAATCTTCAGATTCGGACCAGCTCGGCGTTTTGCGCTAGCCAGTGCTGTCGCCGTGTTCCCACTGCTCTGTTCGTAAAGACAGTCATACGTAACCAATCGCTCAGTCCGACTGACGTCGATCAAGGAATGCAGCATCGTTTGGTTCAAGCCGTTAATGCCCGTGCTGTAGGCCGCCACCACGGACGTCCGATAGTCGACCGGGCGGCCCACCGCAACCTCGAGCGCTCGGCGAAGGTCCAGCTCGTTGATACCGACACCCCAACGTTTCTCTCCCGGGTTCGGTTCGATCCCAGGGACCAAAATCAACGCGGATGGTTCCGGGCGTGCGGCTACAGCGGAACGTAGCCCGTGCCGATTCATCTCCCATTGGACGCCGTAGAGCACGGAAACCCGGATCGGTGGATTCCATGCGCCGCCGGCAAGCTCATCGCGGCGGGCGATGGTGGAGGGCGACACGTACACCCATATTGAGCCGAAACTGATGGGTTTCCTATTGGATCGTGTAGCGGACGTGCCGGCCGTGGAAGTAGCCGGTCACGATGTGGGGTTGCCGCTGCCG
>NZ_JBIAVJ010000066.1:0-7772 GCF_042894025.1 Streptomyces sp. NPDC001549 | reverse complement strand
GCGGTCCCCGACCGCCTACGAGAACGACTTCCAACCAACAGCAACTACCCTGGCCCAAGCCGCATAGACGTGTTCAAAATCCGGGGTCAAGGCCCGAGTTCTTGTCCAGGACGTAGCGGACGTGCGGGCCGCCGAAGTAGCCGCGCACAATGTGTGGTTGACGCTGGCGTCTGTGGAAGAATCTGCGGGTTTCGGCGGCGAGTTCGGCCTGGTTCCTGGCCCGGTGGGTGTGGGGCAGGCTGCGTTTGAGGTCGGCGTTTACCAGCTCATCCGGGTTCAGCTCGGGTGAGTACGAGGGCAGGAAGTGCAGCTCGATCTGGTCCTGGTGGCCGGCGAGCCAGGCCCGGACCGTCTTCGAGCGGTGGGCCGAGTGCCGGTCGACGATCAGGTGGATCTTCCGGTCGAAGTGCCCGACGATCCGGGCGAGGAAGCGGCACATGACCTTCGCGTCGAAGGACTCGGTGAAGACCATGAAGTGCATCCGGCCGCGGGTGCTGATCGCGGACATCGCGTTCACGGAGAACCGGTTCCCGGTGCGGCGGACGATGGGAGTCGTGCCTTTGGCGCCCCAGGTGCGGCCGGTGACCTGGTCCGAGCGGATCCCGACCTGGTCAGCGAAGAGGACTTCGCCGTTCTCCGCCTTCGCCCTGGCCCGGATCGCCGGCCAGGTCTCCTCGTGCCAGACCCGGACCGCTTCCGCGTCCTGCTCGACCGCCCGCTTGTCCGGACGCTGGAAGGTCAGCCCCCAACGCTTGAGGTACTTGCCCACCCCGGGCTCGGTGAAGCGGACCCTATACAGCTTGAAGATCAGCTCGCCTATCTGCCCCCGCGTCCACAGCTAACCCGATAGTCCCAGGCCGGAGGGGATGTGATCGAGGACAGCCTGCCGAACGGCGGCCTGCTCGGCCTCCGACAGGACCTGGTGCTCACCCACGCGACGGCCTCGCGGGCGGGACAGCAGTGCGTCCCGGCCTCCGGCCTGCCACTTCGCCCACCAGTTGTCCACGGCCTTCACAGACACCTTGAACAGGGCGGCAACCTCCACCCGGTCCCGACCCTCCACCAGCGCGGACACCGCCAGCAACCGCGCGGCCTCCTGCGCATCCGGCGACCAGGCCCGCGCATCCCCCACCAGATCACTCACACACCGTCAACGAGCCTGAACCCAAAGCGTTTCGGATCAATAGCACGATTGGCCGCGCCGGGGGCGCGGCCAATCGACTAATATGGGGAATTTGCCATTCTAGTCAGCATACTGGTCGATATCAAGAATCGCACCAATGTCTGCCAGAAATCTTAGCTCTTCCACCTTAAGCCCGAACCCAGGCCCGTGCGGGTCAGCCGCAGAGATGCGTTGAACGATGGCAAGACGGAGGAAGCATCCCTTCCGGGATAGTTCCTTCATTCCGCTCTCCAGCGGTAGGATCCGGGGCCAGAGTCGCTCTAGGGCGAGTTCGAGGTATTCCTCTCCAGGGACGTCTTCCCTCAGTTCCCAGGTAGTGTCCTTGAGAGGACGGTGCGGATTGCGCCCGATCTCTCCTTTTCTGAGATATCGATCCGGAACATCGCCGACAATCTCCGAGATCTGCTCTACCGATAGATTATCAGATTCTACGCGAAGAATCGCCGAGCGTTTGCGGTCCAACTAGCATCTCCAATATTCGCCATCTTTATGCATCAGGGTCGGGATGTAGGTTTTCCGGTCCTTGGGCATGAGGAAAAGATATTTGGTTTTCGGATCCATGTATATGTCGTAATGCCCGAGGGTTTTATCCCGCGCCTTCGCATCTGTTAGTGCTTGCTTCTTGAAATCGTGCTCATCGCCAACTATCTCCGCGGCCTCGGCCGTGCCCAGCTTACGCAGCTTGGTGATGTTCGTCTCGAAGGGTGGCCCGGAATTGCCGGAGTTGTGGACCAGTACAGCCTTGCTGCCCGCAAACGCATAGTAGGTGTGCAGATCGCCGACGGTGAGATTGTAGGCAGAGCGCAGTTCCTGCCAGTGTCGGATTTTTGCGATCTTTACGAAGCGCCCGTCGGGCGCTCGCAACATATCACCTGCCTGCAAATCGGCCGCGTCAGTCCAAGTCTTTGTGCGGGGCGACCAGAACGGGTGGTTCGATGTGCTGGTGAGTGAGCCTCCGCCATCGGCTGATGTCAGGGTGATTTCAGTGAAGAATCGATCATCGGGGGTGTAGATGGTGGCGTCGACCCGGCGGGCGTCCGTGAGGCCTGAGACCGGGTCTGAGGCCTGTACCGAATCACCAGTGGTTACCTGCTCGATGGGCTTCTTTGACCCGTCGCCCATGAGGACCATGGTTCCGGCAGGGAAGCTATTCTTTACCCCACAAGGCTTCTTCTTCTTAAAGAAGTTCCCGATTGCTTCGAAAACTTCGTCGGCTTTAGCGCCGAATTTTCCTGCCCAGCGCAGTCCCTTGAGCGGGGCGGCCCCCCAGCCGAGGCCTGGGGCCATGGAGGCACAAGAGAGGACAGCGTCCTTCCAGGCGTCCTTGTTACCGATTCCCAAACTGTCAGCGAGGTAAACGTTTCCGAGGCTGCTCTCCACACCGTAGGCAATGCAGTTGACAGCGTCCGCAGGCTCACCAAGAAAGGGAATAAGCCCCATTATGTCGAGCTTGAGGTGGATGTAGTCCTTGATGCTCATCCCGGGCGGTATTTCGTTGGTGGTCAGCGCCTTGATCAGGATGCCGATCTCGCTCGAACCGCCGGGTTCCTCCGCGTCCTGCTGCAGCACGTCCTCGCGTTCGGCCGTCCACTGCTCGAGAATTGCCTGTTGTTCGTTGGTGTATCGCTCGGTCTGGTAGCGGACGATCGTCGAGCGGTGCTTAGCGTAGGCCTCCGTGGCACTCTGGCCTGCGTTGACAGCGGACTGGCGTGCCTGCTCGGCTGCCTGGAATGCGCTCGCGGCGTATCCCTGGGCGGCTCCGTAGCTGGCTTCGGCGGAGATGGCCGCGCTGCGTGCCTGGCGGGCGCTGGAGGAGGCTTTGGCAGCCGCGTTGCGGGCGGTGGCGGCGAAGGAGGCTGCGGACTTTGCCGATGTGCTGGCCCGGTTGGCGGCTTGCTGGGCCTTGGTGGCGTAGTCGCTGGCCTGGTTTGCGTATTCGGTGGCTTTCCGGCCATGGCCGGCGGCCAGGTCCGCGTGGCCCTGGGCATTTTCGGCGGACTGAGCCGCATCGTAGGCGGACTTGTAGGCCAGCGCTTCCGTCCGGGAGGCCGTGGCGATGATGGACTGGATCTGCTCGATGTGCGCGGCGTTGAGCTGGTCGCGCCGGGTGGCCTTGTGCCGGCCGGAGGTGATGAAGGTGGTCAGGTTGGTGTCGGGGCTGGCAAGGGCGACTTCAGCCGCTGCCTTGACCTCCGGTCCGCCGCCTTGTGCGAGTCCGGCGGCTTCAATGCGATAGTCCTCGATCCGGGCCTGGTGCTGGCCCCGGGTGAGGAAGGTGTCCAGGGCCTTGGGGTCGGGAGCGTCCAGTGCGGCCTGAGCCTCCTCCTTGACTACCGCTGCGCCGGCCTGCGCGATGCGGGCGACCTCGACGCGATTGACGTCGGCGGCTGCCTGGTACTGGCCGGTGGTGAAGAAGGTGTGGACCTGGGCCGGGGTGCCCGCCAGCGCGGCGGTTGCCGCGGTTTGGACGTCGTCATAAGGGGACTGCTTGGCGAGGACGTTGACTGCCTCGCGCTCGTCTTCCTCCCCTGCCTGCTTCCAACCCGTGAGCGCATAGGCGACCACAGCTCCGTTGTCACCGGCGAGGGCGACCTCTGCTGCGGCACGGCTCCAGGGACCGCGGATCTGCAAGGCGGTCATGGCCATGCGGCGGCCGTTTGCGGCGACCTGCGCGGGATCGGCGTCCGGCTTGGCCGCCTGGGCTGCGAGGGCGTCGAAGTCGCTCTGAAGCTTGATGGCGTCCTGCGTGACCTTGGTGATCCCGGCCTTGGCAGTGTCCGCGGCGTCCTTCGCGTCGCGGGCCTCGTTGACCAGCAGGGTCTTGCGGGTGGCAAGCTCGTCGGCTTCGTTTTTCCGGGTGGTGGCCTGGATCTCCTGCGCCTTGGTGACCGCGGCGCCGGCTGCCTGGGCCGCCTTCAAGGCCTCCGCGGCATTGACCTTCGCGGCGTCGGCAGCCGCTTGGGCGTCGCCTGCGTGCTCGTTGGCCTTGCGGGCAGCCTCCGCGGCCTTGCGTGCGTGAGCGGCGGCGGAGCGGGCGGCGTCGCGGGCTTCTGTGGCCGCCGTGATGGCGTTGTCCGCGTGGCGCTGTGCCTCCTGGGAAGCGCGCCTGGCTTCTGCGGCGTGCCGCTCCGCTGCAGCGGCGGCCGCCTTGGCCTGGCCCGCGCTGGCTCCGGCGGCGGCTGCGTGGCCGGCTGCTGCGTTCGCGCTCGCGGCTGCCGCGTTCATGTCCTCGATCGCCCCGAGCGCGGCGGCCAGAGAGTCCCTCGCCGCAATGGCAGTCTTCAGGATCGCGGTGAGCGTGTCGGCGATCTTCTCCGCATTGGTGGCCGCCGTCAGCGCATCAGCGGCGGCCTTCTCGTTGACCTTGCCGGATGCGGCGGACGCCCAGGCGTCCCCGGCAGCCTGCGAGGCCCGCTGCGCGGCGGTAGCGGAGTTTGCGGCCGCGCTAATCGCAGTCTGGGCCGCGGCGTTGGCAGCGCGGGCGGCCGAAATGGCCGTCTTCGCAGCGGAGGCCGCTCGCCTGGCCGACTCCGCCGCCCGACGGGCTGCGTCCTCGGCCTTCTTCGAGTCGTTCTTCGCCGCAAGGGTCTCGGCGGCCGCCGTCGCGGCCTCCTTTTTCGCCAACCCTGCGGCAGTCGCAGCCTTCTTCGCCTCGGTCTCAGCGCTCTGCTTTGCCTTGTCCGCGGCCGTCGCGGCGTCGGAGGTCTGCTTGGCGAGGTCGGTGACGCTGGCGTATTCCTGGTCCTGAGCCCGGGTGATGTACTGCCCGTAGGCCAGGAAGTCCCGCACCTCGGCGATGCCCGCGTTCAGTGCAGCAGCCGCGGCACGCTTGGTAGCAGGGCCCCCGGCCGTCTCGATCTGAGCGACGCGGACCCGTGCGTCGTCGTCGCGGCTCTTGTACTGCCCTTCGTTGAGGAAAGACCGGACGTCGTCGATGGTGCCGTTCATCGCCGCGTCACCGGATTCTCGAACGACGGTCCCACCGGCTTGGGTGGCGCGGGCCGCAGAGACACGCTGATCGTCTTCGAGTGGCCGCTTCCAGCCGTCCTTCATGAAGGCGGACAGCTGCTCCGGCGTTCCCTTGAGGGCTTCGGCTGCGGCCGCGCTGACCTCCGGGCCGGCTTCGGTCACGAGCGTGAGGGCAGCCTCGCGCAGGTCGAGTTCCTGGGCAACCTTCTCGCCGTTGGCCAGGTACTCGCGGACCTGCGCATCGGTGCCGGTGAGCGCAGTCTCCGCGGCGGCTCGGACGGCCGGTCCCGAAGTCTTCCAGGCCTGCAGGGCCTTGGCGCGGTCGGACAGGGGTGTCACGGGGGGATCTTCGGCGCTGGCTGGCGCCGCCGAGATGAGTGTGGCTAGGAGGGCCAGGGGCAGGAGTCCGCGGACGGACCTGCCTGTCCACTGGAATCTCCTCCCTCGGGTCCCAGAGCCTGCATGCTGACGCACTGATTCGATCCTTCTACTGGTCGCTGGGCACCACAAAGCTCACGCCGACGCTTCACCGCGCGGACTGATGGGCCTCTGTGGTGGATCACACATGCCGGATGGGCGCTGCTGCCTTCTGTGTTCGGCTTCCCCAGGCCGAAGGCGGGCAGGCCCGCGCCAAGCCAATGGGCTGGGCACGGCAGTGCTGCGGACTTAATGACTCACGAACGGAGCGGCTGGTTGCACGAATCACGGCCAGCCGCGCATGAAATCTATCCGACAGCCGAAGTGCGGACCCCGACTCGTTCGCGTCGTGAGCCTGTGCCTATATTTGCGGCGGCCCCCCAGGCGATCATGGTCGGCTGCTGTTCGCAGCCCGGCACCTTTCGACTTCGTTGTACCCCTCTCTCACTCTTTGAGGAGGGGGAGTCTGTCTTGGAAAGCGATACCTAAGTGCGCATACGCAGATGGATGCCCATATCGACCGCGGCGCTCGCCGTCGCCCTGGGGACCCCCACCACGCTGGCAACCGCAGCCGGTGAACCGGCGGCTGACGCCCCGTACGCCGTCGAGGACGGCGCCTACCCCTACCGCGAGAACATCCTCGGACTGACCGGCGCCGACCTCATCGCGGGCGACGGCAACATCACGTACACCTCGTGCGCGGGCCCGTACCAGATCAAGGTGTGGGCGGTGAAACTGAAGACCGGCGACTCCAGGATCTGCTTCGCGGCCGCCAACACCGGATACCTCAGTGTCAACATCCCCCGCGCCTACCGCGTCGAGACCACGGGGAGGGACATCAAGGCCGGCATCTCCATCGCCGGCACCACCGAGAACCTGTCCGTCCCCCGTGACACCTCCGCGGGCTTCGGCGAGGCCGACCTCGAGGACCCGAAGCAGGCGGTCCTGCTGGAGATGCGCGTCACCGGGTCCACCGCGGCTGTCCCCGCGCCTCCCGCCGGTGACAACCCGCTGGCGTTCACCGGCAAGCTGAACATCGGTGACACCCGCTCCTGCACAGCCACCCTGGTCGACCCGCGTTGGGTGGTCGCGGCAAAGAGCTGCTTCGCCGACAAGCCCTCCGAGAGCAACACCGTCGCGGCCGGAGCTCCCAAGCAGAAGACCACCCTCACCGTCGGCCGCAGCGACCTGACCACCTCCGGCGGACACACCACGGGCATTGTGGAACTTGTGCCGCGCACAGACCGGGACCTGGTCATGGCCCGCCTGGACCAGCCCGCGTACAACGTCACCCCGGTCACCCTGTCCGCCGCCGCGCCCACCGCGGGTGAGGAACTGACCATCGCCGGCTTCGGCCGCACCGATACCGAGTGGGCCCCCACCAAGGTCCACTCATCCACCTTCACGGTCGGCACCGTCGGCGCCACCGGATTCGACCTGACGGCCAAGACTCCCGCCGACGCCACCGTCTGCAAGGGCGACGCCGGGTCCCCCGCTCTGCGCACCGTGAACGGCAAGAAGATCCTCGTGGCGCTGGGCAGCCGCTCCTGGCAGAACAACTGCCTCGACAGCGCCGAAGTCAAAACCGGCGCGTACGACACCCGCGTGGACAACATCACCAGTTGGATCCAGGACACGACCGGGCGTTCCATCGTGGAGCGTGACCTGAACGGTGACGGCCGCTCCGACGCGGCCATGGCCTACTTCCACGCGAACACCTCGATCGCGTTCTACAGCTCGCTGGCCAAGGCCGACGGCGGCTTCAACGACTTCAAGGCCGGCTACACCGTCCCCGCCAACAGCTGGGACCGCAACTCCATGAAGCTCATCGCCGGCGACTACAACGGCGACGGCCGATCCGACATGGGCATGATGTACCGCAACGGCGACAGCAGCATCACGATGTACACCGGCCTCGCCAACACCGCCGGACTCATCCAGGCATTCACCCCCAGCTACACCGTCCCCGCCAACAACTGGGACTGGAACGCCGTCCAGCTCCCGTAGCCCTGTCGCTGGGCACGGTCTAGACCGTGCCCTGAGGATGACCCTTTGGAGTGGACACCCTGACAATGGATCTTGATGGTCCAGGGAGGGATGTCCAGGTGGGGCCTTGACCCCGGATTTTGAACACGTCTATGCGGCTTGGGCCAGGGTAGTTGCTGTTGGTTGGAAGTCGTTCTCGTAGGCGGTCGGGGACCGC
>NZ_JBIAVJ010000065.1:0-7860 GCF_042894025.1 Streptomyces sp. NPDC001549 | reverse complement strand
CATGACTCGTCCGATCCGCCTGGCCCACAGGCCCGAGGCCGAGCCCCGGGTCAGACTTCCACATCGCGGACTTACACGATCTTTCAGACACGCTCCCCGTTCAGGTCCCGGCAGGCTTGCGGGTGAGGCCGGCGGTGCAGGCCTGCTCTGCGTCTTCAGTGGCATCCGGGCCCGGCAGCAATCGGAATTGCGGGGGATTAGGTTCGGTCAGGTCAGTACGACGGGCTTGCCGGTGAGGGTGACACCGGCGGCGCGGAGGTCGTTCATGGCGGTGCGGGTGGTGTCGGCGGCGACGCCCGCCGTGTAGTCGAGCAGGACGCGGGTTGTGAAGCCTTCCCGGACCGCGTCGAGAGCGGTGGCACGGACGCAGTGGTCGGTCGCGATGCCGACGACGTCGACTTTGGTGACCTTCCGTGCGCGGAGCCAGTCCGCCAGACGCACTCCTTCCCTGGTACTGCCTTCGAATCCGCTCTTGGAGGCCGAATGCGCGCCTTTGTAGACGACTTCGTCGACGGCCGGAGAGTCTGCGACGGATGCGAAAGCCGGGTGGAACTCACTGCCCTCGCTCCCGGCCAGACAGTGGACGGGGAAGCTGTTGTTGAAGTCGGGGGTGTCGGAGAAGTGGGTTCCGGGATCGATGTGGTGATCCCGCGTCGCCACGACGCAGTCGTAGCCGCCGCCAGGGGGCTGGCGCACCAGATCGGCGATGGCACCGGCGCGGCCCGCACCACCCCGCACTGGGACACTGCCTCCCTCGCAGAAGTCCTTCTGCACATCGACGACCACCAGCGCACGGCTCATGAGAAGCATCCTTTCCACGGGGATCACCACCACCTGACCCCTGCCCGCCGCCCTGCCGTACACCGCCGTTCCGGCAGCCCATCCATCCGACCGGAGGACAAGCTTCACCACCATGCGCGGTAGCGGGAGTGTCGGACTGTAAATCGTTGAAGGCGCGGCGAGGAGTCGCAGTGGGAAGGGGGTCCGGAAGGTCCGGTCCGCAGAACGGTGGACAGGATGTTGGAACAGCGCCACAGACGGAAGCGTCCCGCAACCCCTTCGAAGGCCTGGGCCGGCTGACGACGGTGCCCGGTCCGGCTTCGGCCCAGTGGGTGGTTGGGCGGCCCGGCACTACTGCCGCCAGAGCGCTCTGGTCACCGGGCCTCGCCCGCGCACGCCCTATCGGCGCGGACTGCGACCGACCATAGCCGCGGCCGGCCATCGCCCCGCATCAGAAGCACAGCGTTCGGCATCCTGTGTGACATGTGCGGGCGAGGGTTGACCCCCGGCGCTGACGCCGCCGCTCGCACCGGGGCCCCTCTCTCGCATCCCCGCTCCGTACGCCGGGCAGCCGACCCGGGTGTCGCAGCGGCCGAGGATGACGGACTGGAGCCGGATGTGCGGTCGGTGATGGTGTCGCGGGGACTCGTGAAACAAGCGGGAGCTGTACCCGCGCTGGAAGGACGACGACAAGAACGGCTGCACCGCCCGCGCGGATGTGTTGATCGCCGAGGCGATCGAGGCCCCGGCCGTGGGCGCCGGCTGCACAATCACCGGGGGTGTCTGGCACTCCTACTACGACGATGTCCTGGTGCAGGGCGCGGCCGGGGTTGACATCGACCACATGGTCCCGTTGGCCGAGGTCCACGACTCCAGGTGGGCGGAGTTGTCTCGACTGCATCATTCCGCGTGGCTCGGTGACCGCCTCTGACCTGGTCGGGGAGGTGCGGCTGTCGCTCGTCCAGGTGATGACGGGGTCTTCTGCCTCGGGGGATCATGGTTCAACGCCACGATGTTGCATCTGACGCAACCGTGGGGGCTGGTGTGGTTTCTACCGATGTGCCGGGCGCGATCAGCCTGGTGGTGCCGGGTAACCTCCGGGCGCGGTTGGCCGTGACGCGGCCGGTCAGCTTCTCCCAGTTGCCGGATCCGATGGCGGCCTTTTCCTCGTGGCTGAACGGCGCCTGCTCGAGGAACGAGCGGGCGACCCCGTTGGCGGTGTCGAGGAAGGGGAATCCGCCGGGCCGGGTCCCGAATGTGCAGGGGTAGTCGGTGGAGTACATCATTCGCTCGGTCCCGACGACCTCCGAGGTCCACCGCATGTAGCGCTCGCTGACGGTGCCGCTGCCGCACACCCAGAAGTTCTGGGTGAAGTAGTCGGCCAGCGGGCGTTCAAGCTTCGTGTTGTGCGCCATGATCCCGGTGTGGTCCAAATAGAACAGGACGACCTCGCCCCAGTGTCCGGCGATCACCTGCAGCTCGGGGTGCCGGTCGAACACCCCGGAGAAGATCATCCGCAGGTACTGGATGCCCAGGTCGAAGTACCAGCCCAGCCCCGCCGTCGCGAGCCCCATGCCCGTACTGCGCGCCATCCCGACTCCGTCGTCGAAGCCTGAGTAGTACGCGTCGAGGACCGGCTTCACAGGGGTCTGCGGGTGAAAGTGCAGGGGAACTCCCAGTCGCGCGGCGGCCGCGTGGAGGTCGTCGGACTCCGGGGCGTCGGCGAGCTTGTCGCCGGTGCGCCCATAGAGCATCGCGCCGGGGAACCCGAGCTGGGCGACCGCGCGCTCCAGTTCGGCCGTGGCGACCTCTGGCGCCGCGGTGGGGATGGCGGCGAAGGCTTGGAAGCGGTCGGGCCGCCCGGCGACGATGTCGGCCAGCGTGTCGTTGGCCTCGCGGGCCGCGACGACGGCGTCTGCGGCACTGAGGTTCTGCACGCCCGGCGAGGCCAGGGACAGGACCGCGACGTCGAAAGGCAGCGCAGGCGGTGCAGCAGGCGCCTTTGGTGGCCGGCTCTTTGCCGAAGGGGTGTGAGGTGACGAGATCAACCAGCTCGGCGGGAATCGTCTGCGCCCACCGAGTGGCGCGGGCCGGTTTCGTGGTGCTCCCGGTGCGGTCGGCGGCGGGCATCGCGGCCGGCCGGGGAGCGGTACGGGGGCAGGGGGCCGGCCGTGGCGGGGGTGGCGGTGCACAGGCGGCTTGCCACGGTCCGCCGGTGGTGCGGTGGTTCGCTCGCGGGGTGGGGCACGGTGGGGCGGTCGGCCGACAGGCGGGCGGTGAAGCGGGGCCAGGCGATCAGGACGATGGGGTAGATGGCGTAGCCGATGCGGGTGGCCGGGGACAGCGCTATCGCCAGGAGCAGCCCCAGGGCCAGCCTGTCGGCGGCGGCGACGGTGCTCCGCGGCGGGCGGACCAGCAGCGACGCCCCCACACCCACCGCGCTCAACGCGATCAGCGCCGTGGTCACTGCCTTGCCGTGAGGAAACAGCAGAACGATCAGGTGCCCGAGCAGGGGACTCTGGGCGGAAGACGCCGTGGGGCCGAGGCCCAGCGGGTAGAGGACGACGTTCTGGTAGAAGGCGCTGGTGTCGACCAGCACCGCGGGCGTGATGGTCAGCGCGGCCAGCCCGGTGGCCGCTGCCGCGCACCTGAACGCAGGGCGCTTCCCGCCCCGTACCGCGAGTACGGCGACGATCACCGGGATGGCCGGCCAGGCGGTCCACTTCAGAACGGCGGCTACCCCCACGGCCAGGCCCGCGCGCCCGGCATGACCCCGCTGTGTGAAGGCCAGGGCCAGGCAGAGCAGTCCGATGACCGGCGGGTCCACGCCGCCGATGCTCAGGGGCAGCGCGACGACAGGACAGGCGATCAGCCACAGGGCGCCGGTCAGCCCGGCGGTGGCGCCGCGCGCGGTGCCGTTCGGCCCCGTAGCGAGGCCCCCGCCCCTGGTCAGCACCCGCACGGCTCCCGCTACGGCCGCGAGGAACCCGACGAGGAACCACACGCGGGCGCTGGCGAACGGGGTGTCACCGAACAGCAGGTGCGGTATCCCGAAGAGCGCCATGCCGGGAAGGTAGGGATTGAAGTCCCGTACGGCGTGCGGCGCGGGGTTGTATGGAGTTCCGGTGGAGAACAGCAGGTCGGCCGCCCGTTCCACGACGCCGACTTCCATCTGCGCCCTGCCGATCACCGACAGGTACAGCAGCGGTATGGCCGCCGCACCGGTGACGGCGACCACGGCGGGGGTGCGGGCCCACGGCGTGGACGACCGCGCCGCGACCAGGGCCGCGCAGGCGTATCCCGCCGCGCCGACCAGGCCCCACACCTTCTGCGAGGTGTGGTCGGGAGACGCCAGCCCCACCACGAGTGCCGACACCGCGCACGCCAGCAGTACCAGCCGGTCCCACCGTCGTCCGCCGGCGAAGGGCTTGGCTGCGGAGCGAGACCGAGACCGGGGCTCCTGTTTCCGAGCAGCTTGCGACATCAGGCATCAACCTTTGAAGAAGAGGTGAGGGCATGAGGGCATGACGAATGGAGGGTGGGGTGAGGGTGCGGGAGAAGCGGGAGAGTACCGCCGGTACCGGAGTGCTTCCGGAGGGGTTCGCATCACGGCTTTGAGGGGCGTGGCAGGGTCCGGCGACAGCGACGGTGACTGCCGGGAGCCGGGAGCCGGGAGCCGGGTTCCGGTGGCCCGGTCCGTGACGGCGGTGCGCGCCCCCCGGTGTGGAGGCCGCGCACCGCACGTACGGCTCTTACTCCGGAGCGGGCTCCGGCGATCGTCATCGCGCCGGTCCCAGGGGGCGCGGCCCCGTCGCCGAGTCCGGTGTCGGTGAACCCGGCCACGTGCCGGCGCGCGGGGTGTTCTGTGAGACGGCGACGGCCGTGGCGGAACCGCTGTTGGCCGGGGATCGGGACGTCATCGCCGCGGCGTCGTACGCGGGGCCGGACACATGCCGCGCGGGTTTCGACGGCGCGGTGGCAGGCGCCAGGGCAGGCGCGATCGCGGGGACGGTGCCAGGCGACCGGCCCCCGCCTGACCTGCGACTTCGTACCGCCCGCCGGTTCGCCGGTTCGCCAGGGCGGCTGGGGACGGCGTAGACAGGCACTCACACGGCGGCACTCACGAGTCAGTGCTTACGAGGCAGTGCCTACGAGCCGCAGGGCGGCGCTCACACGGTGGTGCTCGCGCCGCGCGGGGCGCCGCCCGTACGCCTCTTCAGCACGCGGTACGCGGCGAAGACCAGTACGGCGACGATGGCGCAGGTGAGGGCCGTCGCCATGAGCTGGAGGGGCCAGTAGTGGGCGAGGGGGTGGAACTCGCGGTAGTAGCCGACGGCGTCGAGCTTGTCGTACGTGGCGCGGCAGTCAGGGAAGACGTCGCCGCCGCAGTAGGGGTTCGGCAGTCGGGCGCCGGTGGAGGTGAGGATGCCCTCGTCGACCGCGATCCCCGTGCCTGACGGAGCGCCCTGCACCCGGTTGCGCACCTGGGTCACGCTGGGCCACAGGTAGGGCAGTGCCGTGTGGACGATGGCGAACACGCCGGTCGTGGCGACGACGGAGGTGCCGAGGGCGGGCAGGGAGCGGCGCCAGAGCAGACCGACCAGGACTCCGACGACGAGGCCCAGAAGGGCCAGGGTGACCGTGAGCGGCCCGCCCGAGTAGAAGGTCGGGAAGTCGGACCAGGACTTCGCGGTGTCTATGCGGCCGTTCCCGGCCGACCAGGCAAGGTGGTGCAGCGAGACCACCAGTCCGGTGCCTGCGACGACGAGGGTGGCCGGGAGGGCGAGGTTGGCGGTGAGCCAGCGCACCGGGGAAACCGACTGGGCCCAGGTCAGCTGAGCGGTGCCCGTCTCCAGTTCCCTGCTGGTCAGCGTGGCCCCGGCCCAGGCGGCTACGAGGAAGGGGAGGGCGAGGACGGCGAAGGTGGTGGCGGAGTAGACCTCCTTGTAGCGGATGATCGCGGGCTGGTCGTAGGCGCACTTCGACGCCCCGGCACACGCGTTGTACTGCTCCCACGCCGCCGCGGAGGCGTCGGCGAGCGGGCCGCCCAGCCACAGCAGCGCGGCCGAGAGTACGACCACGAGGCCGACCCAGACGCACAGCGCCGGCCGGTGCAGGCGCAGCAGCCACCAGGTCAGACGGGGCGTGGGGGACGGATGCCGGGTGGCCGCGGGAGCGGTGGGGGCAACGGCGGTCATGCGGGCTCCTCCTGGGGCATGGCGGAGGCGGAAGTCGCATCCTGGGACGTGGGGGAAGCAGAAGCGGAATCAGAAGCGGAAGCAGAATCGGAGGCGGAATCGGAAGCGGGGCCGAGAGTGAGCGGGGGCGCCGCCGGGTTGCGCAGGTGGGCGAGGACCAGCGCCTCCAGGGACAGGTCGTTCGTCTGCCAGCCGGCGGGCAGCGGCCCCGCGGGGCGGACGAGGGCGGTGACCTGGCGACCGGTGATACGGGATTCCACCGTGGTGTGCGGGGCCAGGTCGAACTCGGCGCCGGTGGCGGCCTCCCGTGCGGGCCCGGTGATCAGGGAGTGCACGGCGAGCAAGTCGTCGATGTCACCCGCCAGATGCACCCGGCCGTCGCCGATCAGCAGCAAGTGGTCGCAGGAATCCTCCAGTTCGGCGATGACGTGTGAGGACATCACGATGGTGGTGCCGTACCGCGCGGCCGTGGCCATGAGCGTGCCCATCAGCTCGTGCCGGGCCAGCGGGTCGAGGTCGGCCACCGGCTCGTCCAGCAGCAGCAGTTCCGGCCGCTTGGCGAGGGCGAGGGCGAGCGCCACGCGGGTGCGCTGGCCGCCGGACAGCGAGCGGACACGGGCTCCGAGGTCCAGGCCACCGCCCGCCGCGACCCGCTCCGCGGTGTCCGCGTCCCAGCTGTCGGGGTTGAGATCGGCGCCCATGCGGAGCGTCTCGGCGACGGTGAGCTGCGGGTACAGCGGCTTGTCCTGGGAGACGAAGCCGATCCGCGGCCGCACGTGGGCCGGGTGCCCGCCGAGCACCGTGACCGAACCCTCGCTGGGGGCGATCAGCCCCGCCGCCAGGGCGAGCAGCGTCGACTTGCCCGCGCCGTTGGGCCCCACGAGCGCACTGACACGTCCGGCCGGCAGCTGAAACGTGCAGTCACGCAGGGCCCATCCGCCGCGCCGCCGGAACGACTTCCCCAGCCCGGTTGCCTCGATGGCACTGCTCGTCATCGGTGATCCTGTTCCTTCTCGGTGGTATCGAAGTGCTCGTCCAGCACGACAGCGAAGAGTGCCGCCACGTCATCCCGCTCCAGGCCGGCCGTCCGAGCGCGCGACGCCCACTCGGAGAGCTCGCCCCGCAGCGGAGAGTCAATCGGTGTGGCACCGAGTGACCTGCGCACGAAGGTGCCGAGGCCTCGCCGGGCCTCGACCAGGCCCTCTCGTTCCAGTTCCCGGTAGGCCTTGAGCACCGTGTTCGGGTTGACTGCCGTGGCCTCCACGACCTCTCGGGCAGCCGGAAGCTTGTCGCCCGGCTCCAGCAGGCCCAGGCGCAAGGCCTGCTTGGTCTGCTGGACGATCTGTACGTAGGTGGCAACCCCGCTGCGCCGGTCGATCCGGTATTCGATCATCCCGGCAAACACCCTTTCACTATTTGAGTAGTGAATAGTGGATCGAGGGGGGCGCGGATGTCAAGGAGAGCGCCGGCCACGGGGTCCGGCACACGTCGCTGCGCCTCGCTGCACGTCGCTGCACGTCGTTTCTCATGGGGTGGATCAGCGCGGGAGTCCAGGACGCGCGATGACCGCCGAGTCCGGAACGCCGCCGCTACGATGCCCGAGGTGAATCTTCAGAAGCTGTTGGAAGGACAGACGGGTCTTCGCGATGTCCCTGTGCTGGCGGCAGGTGCGTCGGTGGCGGACACGCACACGACGGCCACCCGAGGGCCGCTCGCAGTGACGGCGGAATCGTGTTTCCGCATCGCGTCGCTGACGAAGGTCTTCACCTCCGTGGCGCTGGTCCGCACGCTAGTGTGATGCGCCAGAAATCCTGATGGTTATTTACTACGCTGTTGTCATGTCGCATTCGGGTCCTTCTGCTGTGGAGATCACGCTGTCCGA
>NZ_JBIAVJ010000064.1:0-9587 GCF_042894025.1 Streptomyces sp. NPDC001549 | reverse complement strand
TCCGCGACGAGGCCCTGGCCCTCATCCGCGCCTGACGCGAATCAAGCCGGGCTCCGCCCGATCAAGCCCCGCCGGCGTTTGAGGCGCGGGTCCGGGCGGAGCCCGGTGCCCGGCGGAGCCGGGTTCCCCCGGGGCGCAGGCCCCGGGGCCCGGCCCAACCCGCCCCCACGACACCGCACCGCCCCGAACTCGGCGGTACGCTGACCTCGCCCCACCCACGTGCCCGAAGGGAATCGCCCCATGCCGCTCGAAGCCGGCCTCCTGCAGATCCTCGCCTGCCCCGCCTGCCACTCGCCCCTTGAGGACAAGTCGGCCGACGAGACGGCCCCCGAGCTGATCTGCACCGGCCAGGACTGCGGCCTCGCGTACCCGGTCCGTGACGGCATCCCCGTGCTCCTCGTGGACGAGGCCCGCCGCCCCGCCTGACCCTGCCGCGCCGCGCCCGCATCGCAGACGCAGACGCTGAGACCGATTCCGCCACCCTGGATCCGTCAACACCGCCGGAGGCCGCCATGCTCGACGAGTCGCTCCTCGACGCACCGGACGATCTCGCCCGCGTCGACCGCCGGGGCCTGCTCCGCGGTGCGGCCGAGGCCGGAGCCAGAGTCCGTACCGCCGCCCGGCACGCGAGCGAGGCCGGCCTCGCCGAGCTGCGCCCCGACGGCCGCCCGCGCTCCGTCCTGATCGCCGGGCCCGGCTCCGCCGCCACTGGCGTCGCCGACCTGCTCGGTGCCCTCGCCGGAGCCTCCGCGCCCGTCATCCGGCTGGATCCCACCGGCGTCGCCCACGCGGCCGGCGCGCTGCGCTGGACCCTGCCCGGCTGGGCCGGCCCCGTCGACCTGCTGCTCCTCGCCACCACCGACGGCACCGAGCCCGGGCTCGCCGTCCTCGCCGAGCAGGCGTACCGGCGCGGCTGCGCCGTCGTCGCCGTCGCCCCCGAGCGCTCACCGCTGAGCGAGGCGGTGGACGGCGCGCACGGGCTCCTCGTACCGATGGCCAAGGCCCCGTACCAGGAGTACGACGAGTCCGCCGCGGCCGGACCCGGCGCCCTGTGGGCCCTGCTGACGCCGCTGCTGCTGCTCCTCGACAAGGTCGGCCTGATCACCGCCGCCCCCGACACCCTGCAGCTCGTCGCCGACCGGCTCGACCGTACGGCAGAACGTTGCGGGCCCGCCATCGCGACCTACTCCAACCCGGCCAAGACCCTCGCCGCCGAGCTGGCCGACTCCCTCCCGCTCATCTGGAGCGAGGGCACCGGCGCCGCCCCCGCGGGCCGCCGGTTCGCCGCCACCCTCGCCGAGCTCGCCGGCCGCCCCGCACTGGCCGCCGTGCTTCCCGAGGCGCTGCCCGCCCACGGCGTCCTGCTCGCCGGATCCTTCGCCGCCGGCGCCGACCCCGACGACTTCTTCCGGGACCGGGTCGAAGAGCCCCAGGCCCTTCGCGCCCGCATCGTCCTGCTGCGTGACCGGCCGACCGGTGGCCTCACCGCCGCCCCCGCGGCACGCGAGCTCGCCCACAGCCACGACACGGCGGTCAGCGAGCTCGAACCGGAGGAGGGCGTCGAACTGGAGCAGCTCGCCGAACTCCTCGCCGTCACGGATTTCGCCACCGCCTACCTGGCGCTGGCTTCCGGCGGACACAGCTGAGGCACTGAAGTACCCAGCTCTATCCAGGAAGACGACGATGGACCGCCTGACGAACACGATCCGCCCCTACGCCTGGGGATCCACCACGGCCATCCCCACGCTCCTCGGTGTCGAACCCACCGGTGAGCCCCAGGCCGAGATGTGGATGGGAGCCCACCCGGGCGCCCCCTCCCGCATCGACCGGGGAGCGGGCGAGCGGGCGCTCTCGGACGTCATCGCCGCCGATCCCGAAGGCGAGCTGGGCGCTGCCACCGTCGCCAAGTTCGGCCCCCGGCTGCCCTTCCTGTTCAAGATCCTCGCCGCCGGCGCCCCGCTCTCCCTCCAGGTCCACCCCGACCTGCTCCAGGCCCGGGCGGGCTTCGAGGACGAGGAGCGCCGCGGGGTCCCGATCGACGCGGACCACCGCAACTACAAGGACCCCAACCACAAGCCCGAAATGATCTGCGCGCTCACCGCGTTCGACGGGCTGTGCGGCTTCCGCCCGCCGCTGGAGGCCGCCGACCTCCTCGCGGGCCTGGACGTGGACAGCCTCAAGCCGTACGTCGACCTGCTGCGCGCGCACCCCGAAGAGGCCGCCCTGCGCGAGATGCTGACGGCCGTACTGACCGCGGACCGCGCCGAGATGGCCCACACCCTGCACGAGGTCGCCGCCGCCGTCACACGCCTCGGCGGCCGGTACACCCCGTACGCCACGCTGGTCCACCACTTCCCGGGCGACCCGGGAGTCATCGCGGCGATGCTGCTCAACCACGTCCGACTCCAGCCCGGCGAGGCGATGTTCCTCGGCGCCGGCGTCCCGCACGCCTACATCGACGGCCTCGGCGTCGAGTTGCTGGCCAACTCGGACAACGTGCTGCGTGCCGGGCTCACCCCCAAACACGTGGACGTGCCCGAGCTGCTGAAGATCGCGAAGTTCGAGCCGGGCGACCCGAACCTGCTGCGCCCCGAGGGCGACGGCGAGGAGGTCTACGAGACCCCCATCGACGAGTTCCGGCTCTCCCGCTTCCTCCTCGCGCCCGGCGGCGCCTCCCGTGTGCTCCCGCACGACACCCCGCAGATCCTGCTCTGCACCGCCGGCTCCCCGCAGGCCGGCGAACTGGCCCTGACCCCCGGCGAGTCGGTCTTCGTACCGGCGGGCGAAAAGGTCGAACTGTCAGGAAGCGGGACGATCTTCCGGGCCACCGTGGTGGTCTGACGTAGCGTCCCTCCCACCGGCTGCAACAATGTGCGGCCGGTAGTCAGTGGCTAGGAAGGACACCCTGCACCCATGAGCGCGTCGGGCGGTACCAAGGCGATCGTGGCGGCACTCGCCGCCAACCTCGCCATCGCTGTAGCCAAATTCGTGGCATTCCTCTTCAGCGGCTCCTCGTCGATGCTCGCGGAAAGCGTCCACTCGCTGGCCGACTCCGGGAACCAGGGGCTGCTGCTCCTCGGCGGCAAGAAGGCCCAGCGCGAGGCGACGCCGCAGCACCCCTTCGGGTACGGGCGCGAACGCTACATCTACGCCTTCCTGGTCTCCATCGTGCTCTTCACCGTCGGTGGCATGTTCGCCATCTACGAGGGCATCGAGAAGATCAACCACCCGCACCCGATCGAGGCCTGGTACTGGCCGGTCGGCGTCCTCGTCTTCGCGATCATCGCCGAGTCCTTCTCCTTCCGCACCGCGATCAAGGAGTCGAACGAGATCCGCGGCAAGCAGACCTGGACCCAGTTCGTCCGGACGGCCAAGGCCCCCGAGCTGCCCGTCGTCCTCCTGGAGGACCTCGGTGCGCTCGTCGGCCTGGTGCTGGCCCTCGGCGGCGTCGGCCTCGCCCTGCTGACCGGCAACGGCGTCTGGGACGGCATCGGCACCCTGTGCATCGGCGTCCTGCTGATCCTGATCGCGATCGTTCTGGCCGCGGAGACCAAGTCCCTGCTGCTCGGCGAGGCCGCCGGCACCGAAGAGATCGAGAAGATCAAGACCGCGCTCGTCGACGGGGACGTCGTCACCCGCGTGATCCACATGCGCACCCTGCACCTGGGCCCGGAGGAGCTGCTGGTCGCCGCCAAGATCGCGGTCGAGGGCCACGACACCGCGACCCAGGTGGCCGACGCGATCAACGCCGCCGAGGCCCGCATCCGCGAGGCCGTCCCGATCGCCCGGGTGATCTACCTGGAGCCGGACATCTACCGGCCCGAGGCCGCCAAGTAGGCGAGCGGCCAAGAGCCATGAACGCCCGAAGGCCCCCGCAAGCAGCAGCCCGCGGGGGCCTTCGGGTTTGTGCCGTCGCCTTACAGCCCGCGCCTACGGCTCGTCGACGTGCACGGCGCCCCAGACGGGCCCCGCCGGTACCGGCTTCCTCCGCCGCGCCACCAGTGCGGCGATGCCGAGCCCGATTCCCGCGGGCAGGGCGAGCGTTCCGGCGGTCATCGCCAGGCCGAGAGTCCCCATCAGTGCGTTGTCCTCGGCGATCCGGACCCCGGTCACGGCCGACACCGGCAGCGTGCCCTGCTGGCTCTCCGAGTGGTATCGGGCGTCCGCGGAGTTGCCGCGGTTGTCACCCAGGATGAAGACCCGGCCCTGCGGCACCGAGACGGCGAAGCTCAGGCCGGGGGCCCCGGGAGCGCCGTCCCGTACGTAGGGCTCGTCGAGCGGCTGCCCGTTGAGAGCCAGGGTCTTGTCCCCCTCCGCATAGGCGATGTGGTCGCCCCCCACCGCCACCACGCGTCCGACGAACGGTCCCGGCATCTGCCACTCGGCGGTGTCGTAGGTGACGATGTCACCGCGGCGCACCTCGGGCGGATCCCTCTTCACCAGGAGCAGCTCCCCGTGGGGCAGCGTGGGCAGCATGGCGCCGCCTTCATAGCGGTGCCCGTTGAACTGACTCACCATGAGCGCGATCGGTCCGCCGATCAGCGTGACGCCCAGTATCAAGAGGGCGATCGCCCATATACCCCGTTTGCGCCCAGGCCTGTTCTTCATGACTCCGTAACCCCTCCCACCAGTACGAACGGCCGGAAGACTACGGTCTGGCCGAAACCGCACCGCCGCTGGGGCCCGGCCGGCGGATCTCCCTCGGTACCCCCAGGTCGACGCCTCGTCAGCAGCGGGCCGCAGCCGCCCCCGGAGGCCGGTGCCCATGCATCACCACCCGGCTTCTTCCCCGTCCGACTGGGGCTCGCTGCGCCGATCGGTGTAGATTCGTGCCCAGTGTCAGGCGTCGCTGCTGATGGCGGGTCGGGCGGTCCCTGCGACCGGCCGAGGGGAGAGAGGACCCCCGACGGACTGTGCTCGGTGTCCCGTCCCCAGGACGGCGCACGGCCCAGCCGTACCCACCCTCTCGAACCATGAGGAGCAGCACCCATGGACTTCAAGGTCGCAGACCTCTCCCTTGCCGCGTTCGGCCGCAAGGAGATCACCCTGGCCGAGCACGAGATGCCGGGTCTGATGTCGATCCGCGCCGAGTACGCGCAGGCGCAGCCCCTGGCCGGCGCCCGCATCACCGGCTCGCTGCACATGACCGTGCAGACCGCCGTACTCATCGAGACCCTCGTCGCCCTCGGCGCCGACGTCCGCTGGGCCTCCTGCAACATCTTCTCCACCCAGGACCACGCGGCCGCCGCCATCGCGGTGGGCCCGAACGGCACCCCGGAGAACCCGCAGGGCGTCCCCGTCTTCGCCTGGAAGGGCGAGTCGCTGGAGGAGTACTGGTGGTGCACGGAGCAGGCGCTGACCTGGCCGAACACCCCCACCGGCGGCCCGAACATGATCCTCGACGACGGTGGTGACGCCACCCTCCTCGTCCACAAGGGCGTCGAGTTCGAGAAGGCCGGCTCGGCCCCGGACCCGTCGACGGCGGACTCCGAGGAGTACGCCCACATCCTCACCCTGCTCAACCGCACCCTCGGCGAGTCCCCCCAGAAGTGGACCCAGCTCGCGTCCGAGATCCGCGGCGTGACGGAGGAGACCACCACCGGTGTCCACCGCCTCTACGAGATGATGTCCGAGGGCACCCTGCTGTTCCCGGCGATCAACGTGAACGACGCCGTCACCAAGTCGAAGTTCGACAACAAGTACGGCTGCCGCCACTCCCTGATCGACGGCATCAACCGTGCCACCGACGTCCTCATCGGCGGCAAGGTCGCGGTCGTCTTCGGCTACGGCGACGTCGGCAAGGGCTGCGCCGAGTCCCTCCGCGGCCAGGGCGCCCGCGTCATCGTCACCGAGATCGACCCGATCTGCGCGCTGCAGGCCGCGATGGACGGATACCAGGTCGCCACCCTCGACGACGTCGTCGAGACGGCCGACATCTTCATCACGACCACGGGCAACAAGGACATCATCATGGCCTCCGACATGGCCAAGATGAAGCACCAGGCCATCGTGGGCAACATCGGCCACTTCGACAACGAGATCGACATGGCCGGCCTCGCGAAGGTCGAAGGCATCGTCAAGGACGAGGTCAAGCCCCAGGTCCACACCTGGAAGTTCCCCGACGGCAAGGTCCTGATCGTCCTCTCCGAGGGCCGCCTGCTGAACCTCGGCAACGCGACCGGCCACCCGTCCTTCGTGATGTCGAACTCCTTCGCGGACCAGACCCTGGCCCAGATCGAGCTCTTCACCAAGCCGGAGGAGTACCCGACTGAGGTCTACGTGCTCCCGAAGCACCTCGACGAGAAGGTCGCCCGCCTCCACCTCGACGCCCTCGGCGTCCGCCTCACCACCCTGCGCCCGGAGCAGGCCGCGTACATCGGTGTCAAGGTCGAGGGCCCGTACAAGCCGGACCACTACCGTTACTGATCAACCCCTGATCAGCCTCTGATCAGCGGCGGCAGAACGTGAAGCAGGCCCCCGGCACCCGTGCCGGGGGCCTGCCCCATATCCCTCGACCCCAAGAAGAGTGCGCACCATGCCCCGCGGCCGCTACTCGCTCCACGACCCGCACGACCACACCCCGCTCGGCGAGGAGCACTTCCACTGCGCCCCCGGGCCCTCCGGCTGGCGCTACGTCTCCCAGCTCACCGGCCCGGACGGGGACCACCGCGGTTCCGTCGACCTGGCGATCGACGAGCTGGGCCGCCCCATCCGCCTGGAGGTCAACGCCGCGAGCTGGCAGGTGCGCGGCGCCGCCATCGACGGCGTCACCTGGGTCCGTACCGACCCCACCGGCACCGAGGCCACCGAGGGCAACATCGCCGCCCCCGGCTTCACCGGCACCTCCCCGGCCTTCCTCGTCGCCACGGCCCGCCTGCTGCGCCTGACCCCCGGCGCCCCCGCCACCCGGGTCCGGCTCCTGGCCCTCACCGATCCGGTACTGGCACCCCGTACGGTCGACCAGGCCTGGGCCCTGGTCGCCCGGCAGGAACACCCCACGGACAGCGGCCCGCTGCTGGTGGACGAATACCAGGTCAGCGCCCTGGACACGGGCGAGGTCCACACCATCCACATCGCCGGGGACGTGGTGCTCTCGGCCCCCGGCATCGAACTCGAACACCTGGAGACGCCGCCCTCGGCCTTCGAGGAACAGTGATCCCTCAGGCGGGCGGCGCGAACCCGCCGGCGCGCGGAGCCGCTGCGGGCGCCACGGGCGCGGGAGCCACGTACGGGACCGGCGCCACGACCGGGCCCGGTACCGGGCCCGGTACCGGCACCGGTGCCGGCCCGGGTGCGAACCCGGAGCTGGGACCGCCGGCGGACGGCCGGAACGCCCGGGCGGCGTCCCGCGACTGCCGCTCGTGCACCACGGCCATCAGGAACGCGGCGGCCGGCACCCCGGCCGGCGGCGGCGCCCCCGTACGCGCCACCAGATCGTCCGCCAGCCGCACCGCCATCGCGGCGCCCACCTGCGGATCCAGCTGGTTCATCCGCGTCAGGTACTGGCGTATCGCCAGCCACAGCCCGTCCGGCACCGCCGACAGATCCAGCCCGGTGAACCGCCCGGCCAGCCACGGCGGCGGCGGAGGCACCGGCATCACCTGGGTCCCCGGCACCCGCTCCCGGACCACCAGCGTCCCCGCGAACACGTCCCCGAGCCGCCGTCCCCGCGCCGACACCAGCGAGGCGATGCACGCGATCGACCCGAAGGTCAGGATCAGCTCCACGATCCCCATGGCCCCGCGCACCAGAGCGTGCCGGAACCGGATCGGCCCGCCGTCGTCCCGTACGACCCGCAGCCCGCAGGCGAGCTTGCCGAGCGAACGCCCGTGGGACAGCGTCTCCACCGCGATCGGCACGCCCACCAGGAACAGCAGGAAGCCCGCCACCGCCACGGCCGCCTGGGCGGCCTCGTCCAGCGAGGCGGTGGCCATGGTCAGCCCGACCGAGATGAGCACGTATCCGGTGACGTACACGGCAAGGTCCAGGAGGATCGCCAGCCCGCGGCTCGGCAGCCGCGCGGGCCTGAGCCCCAGGACGACAGCGTCCCCCGTCACCAGATCGCTCACCACAGCACCTCTCATGTGACCTGCCCCGCCCCTACGGCCTCCAGTCTGCCAAGCTGACCACACTAGGAATAGGCAGTAGCCAGGGGACCTGGGACAGGGGAGCGGCAACCGGATGGATCTCGACGTCTTCGTGAGCGCACACCGTGCGGAGTGGGAGCGCCTGGAGCAGCTCCTGGGCCGCGGCCGCAAGCTCACCGGCGACGAGGCCGACGAACTCGTCGCGCTCTACCAGCGCACCTCCACCCACCTCTCCCAGATCCAGTCCAGCGCCCCGGACCCGATGCTCACCGGCCGGCTGACCCAGCTGGTCGCCCGCGCCCGCGCCACGGTGACGGGCACCCGCCGGGCCGGCTGGCGCGACGCCGCCCTCTTCTTCACGGCGGGCTTCCCGGCCGCGGTCTACCGCAGCCGCCGCTGGTGGATACCGACGGCCCTGCTCTCCACGGCGCTCGGCGTGCTCATCGGCTGGTGGATAGCCACGCACCCGGAGGTCCAGGGCGCCATCGCGGCCCCCGAGCACCTGAAGGCGCTCACGCAGCCGGGCGGCCAGTACGAGACGTACTACTCCAGCCACCCGGCGGGCTCCTTCGCCGCCCAGGTCTGGACGAACAACGCCCAGGCGGCGGCGATCTGCCTGGTCCTGGGCGCGTTCCTGGGGCTACCCGTGCTCTGGATCCTCTTCCTGAACATGGCCAACCTCGGCGTCGGCCTCGGCCTGATGGCCTCCGCCGGCCGCCTCGACGTCTTCCTGGGCCTGATCCTTCCGCACGGCCTGCTCGAACTGACGGCGGTCTTCGTGGCCGCGGGCATGGGCCTGCGCCTGGGCTGGACGGTCATCGACCCGGGCCCCCGCACCCGCCGCGCGGCCCTCGCGGAACAGGGCCGCACCGCCCTCGGCATGGCCATCGGCCTCGCGGTGGTCCTCTTCATCTCGGGCCTGATCGAGGGCTTCGTGACCCCGTCCGGCCTCCCCACCTGGGCCCGCATCACGATCGGCGTCGCAGCCGAGGTCGCCTTCCTGCTCTACGTCTTCGTCCTGGGCGGCAGGGCCGCGCGCGCCGGCGACGTGGGCGACGTGGAGGAGGCCGACCAGACGGCGACCCTCCCGACCGCGGCCTGATGTGCGTGCAAGCCCGTTGAGCTGCTAGTCTCCTCGTCGTCCCGCGAAGACCGTTGACACGGAGCGCGCGGGGAGGTAGATTTGAACGGTTGCCTCGAACTGGACAAGTTCGGCAGCGACGGTTTAAACTCTCTCTCACCCCTCAAAGGAATTGAATTCCAGTGGGGTGCAGCCGACTCCTCATTCAGGAATCCGAAGCCGGGAAATCCGGTGGAGAACTTCTGATAGAGTCGGAACCGCCGGAAAGGGAAAGCGCGAAAGCGAATAACCTGGAAAGCACCGAGGAAGTCGGACACGAAAGAGTCTGATAGAGTCGGAAACGCAAGAACAGAACGAAAGCCCGGAGGAAAGCCCGAGAGGGTGAGTACAAAGGAAGCGTCCGTTCCTTGAGAACTCAA
>NZ_JBIAVJ010000063.1:0-9786 GCF_042894025.1 Streptomyces sp. NPDC001549 | reverse complement strand
TCGGCTGGGTAGTGCTTCATCCCCACGGGGACTCCGTTCTCCTGGACCATCAAGATCCAAGTCTCTCCGGTGTCCAAAATCCGGGGTCAAGGCCCCTCTTTGAGTTTCTGATCAATACCTACCAGTGCCGTTTACCGCTATCCACGCGCATCATCAACCACCTCGCCGGTCTGCTGCGACGCCGCCTGAAGGCGATCCGGCCCCGGTGGCGGATCCTGTCGCCTGGAAGGATCGCGGTGATCGTCTTGGCCGTGCTGCGGCACGACCAGTGCTTGGCTGACATGGCCGGCGGCAACAACGTGTCCGAGTCCGCCGTCCGCCGCTGGCGCGGCGAGCTGATCACCCTGCTCGCCGCGCAGGCCCCACGCCTGGACCGCGCCCTGAAGAAGGTCGTCAAACGGGGCGGGGAGGTCGTCGTGATTGACCGCACCCTCATCCGCACCCAGCGTCGCACCGGAAAGGCAGACCGGCGGAACTACTCCGGCAAACACCGTGACCACGGCCTGCACTTCCTCGCCCTGACCGACGAGAGTGGCCGCCTGATCTGGATATCCGCCGCCCGGCCCGGCCGCACTCACGACATCACCGCCGCCTGTCACGATCACGTGGTAGCCCACCTGCGAGCCGCCGGCCTCGGTGCCCTCGCGGACCTAGGATTCCGCGGCCTGGACAACGACGTACTCGACCCTGTGATCGTCACCGGCTTCACAGCCAGCCGCATCCACAAGCTCACTATTGGCCAGAAGGACGCCAATCAGGTCCTCGCCAGGGGACGCGCGCCGGTCGAGCACCGGTTCGCCCACCTGATGAACTGGCGGGCCCTCACCAAACTCCGTACCGATCCCGCCCGCGCCACCCACCTCCTGAGTGCACTGCTCGTGCTGACGAACCTCGAAGTCAACCGCTGACAGACGATCTACGCCGCAGGCTGTCGCCCACGACCAGCGGGAGTATTCCGAGGACCAGTCACACCAGACCGCTGACCTGTTTCTTCAGGTTGGCGGAGGCTCAGTGCACAGCATCGCGGTGGCGATGCACGACATCGCCGGTGACGATGCCGTGCATCCAACCCCGTGCACCCTGCCGCGTTTTCCCTTGACACAAGCCCGTGTCAAGGGGAAACGCACCGCACCGGGCACACCACACCGAGCCCACCCGATGCGCGCCACTCTCCACCGCCGGACATCCACGGCGCGCATCGTGCACCGGGTGGATGCCCATCGTGTGGAGACCACCGAGTGGCGCCACCGGATCGAGTGGAGGCCATCGAGTGGATGTGCACCAGGTACATCGGGTGCGCATCCACTCGGTGCGTGGTGGTGCGGTTGCCGGTGCGTTCCGGGTGCGGAGTGCACCGCGTGGGCCAGCACCAGGTGCTCGTCGCGCATCGTCTCCAGGGTGGTGGCGGTTTCCTCGTCGTCGGGGGTCCGGGATGACGTTCACGACGACGCGGATGATGCTGCGGGCGATGCCCAGTGCCCCGGTGGTGGGGGAGTCCCGTGCCCACTCCCGGAGGGCGGAGACAGGATGCACCCGGCCTCTTCCAGGGCGAAGGAGTCCGAGTGCGGATCGGATTCCTCGCCCACGGCCGCCATGGGCCAGATGACATCCTCGGCTACCCGCAGCAGCAGGAAGGCCAGTTCTGGGTCGGCCTCCGCGCGGCCAGCGACATGGGATCCGCCGCCCGTCTGCAGGGCGATGAGGTAGTCGAAGGCGCGCTCTACCCGCTCGGGGGTGAGGGGCGAGCGGGTCGGGTTCAAGTACGGCATGGAGGTCTCCTCGACAGGATGGTCGCCGTGTCGATCACGGCGGCTCCGCCGCAGGGTGCGGCCGCCGGTCTGTGGACAGCGCCCGGAGATTTCTTCTCCCTCTTGGAAGCGGACAAACCCCGCGGTCAAGGGGGCTAACGGACCCCCTTGACCAGGTCCGCCGCACAGGCGCGTACGCCGCGTTTCCCCTGGACAAGGCTCGCTTCCTGGCACCGTCAGACAGCGGTCAAGGGGGCGTTCTGCACGCTCTCCTTCCACGGCCCCGGTGTGGGGCGGTGAAGAGCGCGAAGGAGACACGACGATGGCGACCATCCACTGCCGTCCAGGACTCGGCCCGCGGCCGCCGGCCCGGCCCCGCATCGAGGTGGGCGAGGGCATGCCCCCGTCGGCTGGACATGCCTAAGGGGGCTCCTTGAGAGGGCCCTTCAGGCCCTCCTTCGGAACCCCCTTAGGTGCCCGACACCCGGCAGGGCGGGAAACCTGCTGGTCAGTGCGCAAATCGGCGCGAAAACCGCAGCGTCACAACCCTCTCCTCTCATCCTGATGTCCGTATTGGAGGAGAGCATCGGGTTCCGGGAGGCCCGGACGCCCTCCCCGGCATGGCGCGGCCAGGAGCGGCTGGTCGGCGGCCGGTCGCGAGCAACGAGGGAGCACAGCTGATGGCGGGAAAGCGAAAGACCAACCCGGCGGGATCGACGAACAGTTTCCGTGGCGATGTGCTGCGCGTGCTCGGAGTGCTGAAAGTCGCGACGGCGGATCAGATCCAGCGGATCGGCGCTCCGCACCTGAGCTTCCGGCACACCGAAAAGCCGACCGCCTCCGAGCAGAAGACCGCCCGTAGCGCCTTGCACACCGGCGCGCTCTCCGACATGCGCAAGCACGGCCTGTCCGAGACCGGCGGCTCCACCGAGACGGGGGAGAGGCTGCGCAACCTGACCATCAAGGGACTGGAGGCCGCCTCCCACGAGCTACGGCGCCCGGTGACAGAGATGGGCTCATCCGCCCGCGGCGCAGGCTCCAGCGGCGGCTCCCACCCGATGGCCGTCAACGAGACCGTGATCGCAATGCTGCGCCCGAAGCCGGACCTCGCCAAGCTCGCCGAGGATCCGCCCGAAGTACGGGCGGCGGCCCAGGCCGCCGTCGACGCACCCGGCGGTATCGGCACGATCGCCTCGTACTGGACCGAGGTCCCGCTGCCCGCCACCGGCACGTGGAACGCACCCGGCAAGGGCGGCATCCAGGCCGACATTGTCCTTACCGCCCCTCAGGCCCTGGCCACTTGGTCCGGCGACATGATCCATCCGCCCGTGTTGCTGGTGTTCAACCGCGTCGGCGATCGCAATCCCAATCGCACCATCCCGCGCCTGATCGAACTCACCCGGCACCTGTGGGAGGGCGAGCGGCAGGCAGGGGGATTCCACCACTACGACGGGAGGATCCCGATCATCGCGACCGGTCTGACCAACCTCCGCGAGCACGGACCACACGGCCCGGTGTTCCTTCGATTCGGCCGCGACCACAAGGAGCCCCTGTGGGAAGCGATCGGCAATCCCCGTCGTGAAGCGGCTGAAGCCCGGGCCCGGGGAGAAGCCAGGGCACGCCAGGAGAAGTACCAGGCGCAGCTGCGGCGGGCGGCCACGGAGCAGGCTGAGAAGAAGGCAGCCGAGCGTGAGACCCGGCGTCCCGTCTGCGCCGGCTGCGGGGCGCAGTTCACCGACGAACGCTGGGAGGTGGCCGGCGCGACGGAGTGGGGAGTTCTGACGAACACCCACCCGCACTTGTGCGACGTTTGCAAGCAACGGGCCGTCGCCGCCGAAGGTCAAGCGGCCGGCAAGCAGGAGCACCACGAGCCGGTGCAGCGTGGGGTAGGGCGGTACGACTTCCAGCGTGAGACCCGCCGTCCTGTCTGCAGCGAATGTGGGGCCCAGTTCACCGACGAACGGTGGAAGGCGATCGAGCGCGGCGGCTGGGGCGCCCCCCCAAGAGCCCAACCCGTCCTTGTGCGAGGACTGCGGCCAGCGGTACGTCGCCCGCATACGCGGGGCCTGGCCGTCCCGGTACCGGTATGAGGAGCAGGAACAGGAGCAGGGAGCAGGCCATGCCTGAGCAGAAGGCCGGCGGATGGCTCTCCCGCTTCCGCCCCGGGCAAGCCTCCTGACAGCCGGGCAAGCCTCCTGGGGTCCATTCGGGCAAGCCCCGCTGATCGTGGGCAAGCCACCCTCGAACGGGGCTCGCCCACAGCCGTCGCAACGCCGAGCTGGAACTGCGCCACGGCGATCTCCCGCACAGCGGCCGCGGTGGGAGCCGGCCTGGCCCGCGCCACGCCTGCGTCTTTGCCCGCTGGTTGGCCAGGCGTCGCAGCGCTTGTTGGTCGGTGTTGAGAGGTTGCCGGGGTCCTGGTGCGTGGGTGGAGGCCGGGCAGGATAGTTTGCTCGGATGAGTCTCCTTGATGATGTGGCCGAGCGCGATGGCTGGCGCTGCTGGGTGTGTGACGAGCTGGTCGACCCCGACGAGTCGGTGAACGACCCGCGGGGGCCCAGTGTCGACAGCCGGACCGCCGACCGGAAGGCCAAGGTCGCCGAGCGGCTCGCGCACCGCGGGTGCAACACCCGCAAGGGCGCGGTCAAGGTGGTCATCGCCTGGCCGGAGCGCCTGTACGTAGTCGAACCCGCGCCGCTGATCACTGTTGCCGAGAGGCTGGAGCGCAAGGGCGGCCGCGAGATGGTGGGCCGTTGTCCCACCAGGAAGGACGCCCAGGAGGCGGCGGACTGGCTGGTGGACCGCTTCTCCCGGCTGGTGCCAGGGCTGCCGGTGACCGCCGACATCCAGGCTGGCGGCGGCCAGTTCCTCGTCATCCTGTCCACCAGCCGCCGCTGACCGGGTATCACTCGCGTCGAGGTGGTGGCTATCTGGCCGTCCAATCGACAAAGCCTGGCCAACTAGCGTGCGAAGGCACAGCGCATCCCGCGCCGGCTCCGGGGGAGGGTTGCACCGGAGGGCGGCTGAACCGTTGCCTGGACGGTTGCTTTCAGCAGGGGACCGTACTCCATGCGGTGTGCTGCCGGGTGCCGGCCGGGCATCTCCAGCCGAGCTGTTCGGCTACGGCCGGGAAGCGGGGGTGCATCTGGCGGTCCCCGACCGTGACGAGCGCGGACAGGAGAGGTTCTCCCTTCCGGCCGTCTTCGTCGACCAGCCACAGGAGCACGCATTGGTCGTCGGCGTGGAGGCGGGGCAGGCCCGGCAGGCCCGGCAGGCGTTTGTGGATCTGGGGCCAGGTGTTGGTGGAGCCGGCGCGGGCGGTCTGTTCCAGCAGGGGCCGCAACTCGGTCGCGATCTCCCACAGCTGTCCGGTCTCCAGGAGCGTCGGCTCGTTCCTGCGGGACGGGCGGGGCTCCGGCACCGGTGCCAGCCCCGGTGCCGGAGCCGGGGTGGGGGCCTGGGTCGGTGCGGAGGAACACCGAGGTGCAGCAGACGGCGTGATCTGCGCGGCGACTGCGGTCATCTGGGCGTCTACTGGTCGGCTGTCAGCTTCTCCTGCTCTTAGTGCATCTCTTTGACTGCGCCCATGGTCTGGGAGCCCTTCCACTTTCAGTCCTGGGTGGCTGTCTCGGTCGTCACAGGGGACGCGGCGTCACCGCCGACGGCCCATTCGTCCACCACACGTAGCCCGGCACGCATCATTTCGATCCTGCCGAGGACCTTGGCGCGGAGGTCAGTGGGGACGTCGTCGTAACCGCATGTGCGCTTCACCAGTCTCTTGATGGTGTACGCCACACCGTAATTTTCCAGGCAGCTGGAGCACTCCTCCAAGTGCTTGCGCAAGTCGGCGCTGTCGCCGTCGCTCAGTTCGTTGTCGAGAAGCTCATACAGGTGGTCGAGGACTTCACCGCAGGTGGTGCCGTGGCCTGGCGATGAGTCGCCCTGCTTCTCTGCGGCGTCAGCCTGGCGGGTCTGCGGGTCATCGGGGGAAGGGCCGGGAGCGGAGCTGGCAGAGGTCCCGAGGGTCGCGTTCTGATGAGTCAGGTTGGTGAGGAACTTCGCGTATCGCCGTGCGGTCCGAGCCGGGTCGGCCCACTGCTCATCAACGGACTGGGCCGCCAAGCTCAGGCGCTCGTCGATGTTCATCCCACTCCTCCGTCCGCTGTCGTGTCGCCGAGAATCGCCGCCAGGGTGGTCCGCGCCTGGTGCACATGGCCGCGCGCAGTCCCTTCCGCGCACCCCATGGTCTGCGCGATCTCCCTGAAACCGAACCCGCCCTGGACCCTGAGAGCAAGGGCTTCCTGCTGTCGAGGCGGCAACTTGCGGACTGCGGTGACGATGTCTAGATGTTGCTCGCAGGCCGCCAGATGGTCCTCGTTCGCGTCACCGGATCGCAGCAGCTGAGGATCCGTGAGGATCCCCCCGCGCTCGCGGTCCTGCCGTGCGTCCTCCAACCGCTGGCCGGCCACACGGAAGAGCCAACCGCGCGGATCCGCCATGTCTCCGACCTTCTCCCAATATCGGTATGCGCTGAGCAACGTCAGCTGGGCGGCGTCCTCCACGATGTTGCGGTCGGCCTCCCGCCAAATCAGGTAGCGGCAGATCATGGGCTCGAAGTGCCGGAAGAACGCCTCGAATCCTGCAGGTGGACCCGGTGTGGCACCGGCTGGCGGGGTCAGCGGGACGGGGTCGGACAAGGTCACGGACGCCGCCTGGCCTGGGGGTGAACTTCCACAGTCCGGCGGCAACCGCGCTCGTCGACCTCGACCAGACGCCCCCCAGTTGGGAGTCGATCCAGGACCTCCAGCACCGTGGCCCGGCGCTCGCGCTCGGTCGCCGCAGCTGTCCGGCCCCGCGCCAGCTCCCCGAGCACCTCCCACAGTCCAGTGCGCCCCGGCCGACTGCGCAGCAGGAGTCCGAGTACGGCCAGGACCCCCGACCCCACGATCGCGGCGATTTCCGTTCCCATCCCGCCCTCCTTCTCTCGCCAGTGGCCCGGTTCAACGCGGCGCCGTTACACATAAGGGTCGGGGCGGCGAGAGTGTTCGGTCTGAGGACCGAGGAATTTTCCAACCCTGCTCAACCCCGCACTGGCGCGATTGACGACTGGTCGGTGCGGGCCGGAGAGAGGCCGGGCCGTGGCACTTGGCGAGTGCTCCAGCGCCGCGACGCAGAAATGACCTGGGCCGAGCAGATGCCCGACACCCCCCCTGCCCTGCCCTGCCCCGCCCCGCCCAGAAGACCGTCATCGACACCCGCATCGCCGGACAAAGCCTGGTGATCGTCGAAGACACCACCGGCGGAGGGAAAACCGAGACCGCCCAGTACCTCACCCACCGCCTCGCACTCACCTGCGGCTACCACGGCCCGTACTTCGCCCTCCCCCTACGCGCAGCAAGCGACCAGCTCGCCCGCCGTCACCGCAACTACCTCACCGCGGTCCTCGGCAGCCGCGAAGCCGCGAACCTGGCCGTCGTCCACGGCAGCGCCCACATCTCCGAGATCAGCCGCGAACTCAAAAACGCCTCCTCGGCCACCACCGACCCCCAACTCATCGACCTCACCACCTGCGACGACCCCGACTCCCACCAGCCGGCCACCGTCATCCTCAGTCCCTGGTACGAGCAGCGCAGCCGCGGCCTCCTCAGCTGCTTCGGCGTCGGCACCATCGACCAGCTCGTCCTCGCCCCGCAAAAGTACCGCCACTGGTTCCTGCGCCTCTACGGCCTGGCCAACAAGACGGTCGTCATCGACGAAGCCCACGCGTACGAGCTCTACCAGCAGCAACTGCTCGGCGCGGCCATCGCCTGGCTCGCCGACGCGGGCGCCAGCATCGTCGTCCTCTCCGCCACCCTCCCCGCCCACCAGCGCCGCGCCCTCGTCACTGCCTGGTGCTCCGGCTTGCAGAGCAAGCCCTCCGATCCGAAACCCGCCGGACCCATCACCGTCGCCGACAGCCACGGCAGCTGCCAGACCCTGATCCCCGCCCGCAGCAGGAGCCGACGTAAGCACCGCACACGCCTGCGCCTCCTCCCAGACCCCGGCCCCGAAGCCCTGGCCCGCCGCCTCCTCACCCAGCACACCGCCGGCGTCACCACCGTCATCCGCAACACCTTCGCCCGCGCCGAAGAACTCCACCAAGCCGTCCTGGCTCAAGCGGAAGAGCTGGCCCTACCACCCCAACGGAGAACCCATCACCTACGAGGACCTGGCCTCCGGCCCCAACCACGGCGGCGACGACGACCCCAACCACCCCGCCCACCTCACCGCCCGATCACGCCTCGGCACCCCATCCATCGACGTGGTCGGCCTCTACCGACACGCAGACCGCGTCACCTGGGACCCCGAAGGCCAAGAGCCGGCCGACCTCCAGCGCTACCACCCCTACACGCAACAGGACCGAGAAGCCCACCGCCTCCAACGCCGTCAACTGCTCCTGAACACCGTCCGCGTCCCCCACTACTGGACCAACGACCTGCCCCACCCAGCCACCTGGACCAAACCCCAACCCGCACAGGCACTCAGCGACCAGCCCACCCTCCTGCTCACTCCCGACGGCCACCCGGTCGACCGACGACTCGCGCAACTGACCTAGAAGCCGTATCTCAACCGAACATGATCGCTTAATTTCTGCTGTTCAGGCATGGTCTGGCTCGGAATGAGGGAGGCATTCGACGTCTTGTTTCCGCTCCGTGAGCGAGGGGTGCGCGATGGCGTCGGTGCTGGGAATGTTGGAGGAGCGGGAGACAGCGGCCCGTGTGCGGGTGGAAGGGCTGCGGGAGGAAGTCGCCCGGTTGGCTGAGGTGTTGGAGGAAGCCGAGATCGAGCTGGACCGGCGGGTGATCGCGCGGGAAGAGCTGGTCGAAGCCCTGGCAGCCCCGGCTGCCGGGACCACCGCCGTCACCGGGACCGAGGTGGAGCAGGAAGCCGTGTCTTCGCCCGCGTCGGTGCCGGGCTCGATCGTGCCGCCTTGGCGCGAAGGATTGCCGGTGACGGTGCTGGCGCTGGACTACCAGCGGATCCTGGGTGTGCTCGACGAGCGGCAGCTGGAGGGCCAAGGACCGCTGAAGGCCAAGGAGATCACGGTGGAGCTGGGCCTTCAGACGACGTCGGCGAAGGTCGAGGGGGTGCGCTCGAAGGCCAGGCGGCTGGCGGAGCGCGGGTGGCTCGTGCAGGAGGCGTCGGGGATGTTCAGCGCCGGCCGGCGGCCCGTGCCAGACGCCGCCCCATCCGCGTGACCATCGACCACCGGATCACCGCCTCACTACTGGTCGGCAACGTCTCGTAGTCCCGGGCCAGTCGGCGCGAATGCATCAGGCACGCGAACGTGCGCTCTACCACCCAGCGCCCCAGCAGCACCACGAACCCCTCTGTCAATGGCCTTGAAGTTCTCCCCGTTGGCGGCCAGGAGTGCTCCCCGCTGGCGGCCTGCGAGATCTCGCCAACGGCGGCCAGATAATTCCCCGCCGTGGTGAGTGCTGTGATCAGCTGAAGATGTCCCGAAGGCAGGGGTGTGCGCGTGTCCGTCACACCGCAGGTCCGCCGCAGCTGTGGAAGCAGGAGCAGTGCGGTAGACCGCCCGTCAAGCAGGTATATGGCCTACGGTTTGGCCGGGCCAGGCCACGAGATCTTCCGGACGTAGTGGAAGCACGCGACCAGCACCATCAGGGCAGCTGACGTGCCACCAAGCGTCATGACCATAGATGGAGAAGAGTGGTCAACCACGACACCTCCGACCAGCGCCCCGATGGAGATGGTGGCCTGGAACGAGGCGGTGAAGAGCACGGAGGAGGCTTCGGGTGAATCGGGCGAGGCCTTGGCGAACCAGGTCTGTGAGCAGACAGGCACGGCCCCATAGGCAACGCCCCACAGAACCAGCAGGGCTACGGCGCCGAGATCACCCCTGCCGAGCGCCGGGAGCAGCACAGTCGCGCCGGCCATTACTAGGGCCTGTGTGGTGTCGTGATCATTCTTGGGTTCTGTCCTGTTCGCGGGGCGGAATCCGGTAGGACTGTGGTCGTGACACGCAGGCAACTCA
>NZ_JBIAVJ010000062.1:0-10491 GCF_042894025.1 Streptomyces sp. NPDC001549 | reverse complement strand
GGTGTTGTGGTGCCCACCCCCCCACGCCGCGGACGCGCACCCGCGGCAAAAAACCCCCCGGGGGGGGGGCCCCCCCCGCGGCGGGGGGGGGGGGGGGGGGGGCCCCCCCCGCGCCCCCCGCTACTCCCTCGGACGGCCTACAGGTAGTCGGCCGGCTCTGCCCCCGCCAGCCCCGAGCAAATACGGCGGCTCCTGGCCGAAGGCATCCCCGCCTGCATCCACTGCAGCCCCGACACCACACTCGGAGTGCTGGAGTGACCGGGGCACCGACAGGGTGGAGGGATGAGCCCCCGAGCTGCGCGTGGTCGTCTACCCGCCGAGGGCGGGCGCCGCGTCCGCGTCGACGGCGAGACCCTCGGCCGGGCCCTCGGTCCCGGCGACCTCCTCGAATTCCTCCGCCGCGCGGGGCCCGACCCGGACGGCGTCCACGTGGACGATCCGCTGCTGATCGAGTGGCGGGGCGGCGGACCAGCCGCGTGGATCCCCGACCCGGCACGGGGTGAGCGGGCGGCCGCGACCGCCTGCCGGAAAGCTGTGGCGCACCACGCTCCCCCGCGTTGTCCCGGCATGGACGTGCTGGCCCGTGTCATCCGCTCGCGCGCGGTTGCGGCACTGGGGTGGGTGGCCGCGGTGGCCTTGTCCGGTCTGGTCGCGGCCAGCCGTGTCTGCCTCGGCGTCGACTGGGCAACCGACGTCACGGCCGGCTTCGCACTCGGAGCGGCCGCAGCCCTCACCCTGATCACCATCGACGTCGGATCCCGCCTCTGGGCCCGCACCCGGTCCCGTGAACGGAGAGATTCGGGCCGAGTCAGCGCCGCCGGCGCGTAGGTGCTCACACGACCTGGAAGTTGGCCATCATCGCCATGTCCTCGTGTTCCAGGTTGTGGCAGTGCAGCATGTAACGGCCCTTGTACCCGCTGAACCGGGCGAGGACTTCGACGACTTCGTACGGGCGGACGTCGACGGTGTCCTTCCAGCCGGCGTCGCTTGCGAGCGGTGGCCGGTTGCCGCGGGCGATGACCTGGAACTGGGCCAGGTGCAGGTGGACCGGGTGATGGAAGTCGCTGCTGAACCGCCAGCGCTCGACGCTGCCGAGCCGTGGGGTGGCCAGCGCCTCGGTGGTGCTGAAGGGTCGGCGGTTGATGGTCCACATCGCGTGCTCGTCGCTGCTGTTCGTGCGCCGGAAGTCGAAGGCGCGTACCGGCATCGCGCTGGTCGGGGTGAGCTTCTCGAAGGCCGACAGGCGGGCGGGGACGTGGCTGTCGTCCTTTTCCCGGCGGACGATGTGGAAGCGCATCACCTGCCGCATACGGCCGCCCGCCGCGGTGTTCACCAGCGTGATCCGGCTGCCGATGGGGTGGGCGGAGAAGTCGACAACGACGTCGAAGCGTTCGGCGGGCGCCATGTCGAGGACGCTGAGCCGCTGCGGCGCACCGAGCAGGCCGCCGTCGCTGCCGATCTGGACGAACGGCGCGTGGCCGCCGTTCTCGGTGTCCAGTCGCAGCTGGTAGCGGCGGGCGTTGGAGGCGTTGAGGAAGCGCAGCCGGTAGCGGGTGCCGGATACCTCCAGCTCGGGCCACGGCGCGCCGTTGACGAGCTGGACGTCTCCGAGTACGCCGTCCATGTACGCGGCCTCGACGCCGGGACGGCCCGTGCAGGTGGGGTCGAGGGCCGGGTAGCGGAACGAGCCGTCTGCCTCGAAGGCCCGGTCGCACAGCATCAGCGGGATGTCGCGTTCACCGTCGGGCAGCGGCAGCCGGTCCTCCTCGTCGTCGCCCACGAGGAAGAACCCGGCCAGCCCGCGCCAGACCTGCGGGGCGCTGAAGTCCATGCGATGGTCGTGGTACCAGAGCGTCGCAGCAGGCTGAGGCAGCGGGTACGTGTAGGTGCGGTACGCCGTGGTGGTGTTTCCCGGCTCCATGGACATGCCGTGTGTCCCATGGCTCTGACCGGGCGCGCACTGGACCGGCAGGACCAGATCGGTGGGATAGCCGTCGGAGTCGGGCGGAGTCACCCCGCCGTGCAGGTGCATGGCGGTGGGCACGGTCAGGCCGTTGCGTACCCGCACCTCGGTGCGACGTCCGGAACGGGCATGGAAGGTGGGGCCGGGGAAGATCCCGTCGTAGCCCCATACAGTGGTCTTCAGGCCGGGCAGGATCTCGATCCGCCCTTCGCGCTGGTCGAGTTCGTAGAAGTCGGTCCCCCGCTCGGTACTGGTCGGCCGGGCGGTGGGCGGCACCGGGAGCGGGAGCGTGAACGGCTCGGGCAGCCGGGCGGCACTGGTCAGGAGGCGTCCGGTCGAGGCGCCGGCGAGGCGGGCGTACCCGGCGACGCCCAGGGTGAGAGCGGCCCCCGCGCCGCCCACCAGCCCCAGCAGGGCCCTCCGGCTCAGTACGGGTCCGCGCCGGGGGCTCACTCGGCCACCCCCGGAGCGGCCACAGCCGGGCGGTACGCGAACGCCCAGCAGGTCAGGGCGGTCGCACAGCCGAAGACGGCCATGCCCAGCGGCATGTGACCGGCCAGGATCCGGGCCTCGCCGAGCCCTTGCTGCGCGGCGACCAGCACGACGAGAAGCGCACCTGCGGCGGTCGGCCAGGCGGGGCCGCGCCCCAGCCGCCACACCAGCAGAGCCGCCACGGCCTGGATGAAGGTCAGTGCAATGAGCACCTCGGCATTCGCCGCATGCCAGGCCAGCAGGTCGAGGTTGCCGGTGACGAACATCCCCGCCAGGGCCGCCTGCAGCAGGGTGTCGAGAAGGACGAGGAGCGTGGTGGCGCGCATCAGCTGTATCGGCCATGCCCGTATCCGGGGCACAGGCGTCACGATGGGACCGGTCACGACTGGGCCGACGCGGTGCGCGAGCGCTTGGCCGTGCCGAGGCGAACGGCTGGGCGGATCAGCGCCAGCACGGCGATGACCACGCCGGCCAGCGCCACCAGCCCGCCTGTCGTGGCCCCGAGCCGCCCGAGGCTGAAGTCGTAGACGCCGGCGGCGACCGGCTGGACCGAGGTGTTTGCCGCCGCTGGTCCGGCAAGGCCCAGGCCCGCGATCAGGGAGGCTGCGGCGGCAGCGCATAAGCGACGAATGGACATGAGCGTGCTCCTTCTCTTCCTGCGACTCGACGTCTTCTGATCGTGTCGAGCGGACGGGCCCCAGGTCGTCCCGCAGGCGCAGACACTTCGCGCTACCGCGGGCGCGGCAGGCGCCGGACATGTACTGCGTTCGCGGTAGTCGGCCCCTCGTCCGCGAGCGGGATTCGCCCTCGGGGGCGCCGGGCTAGGGTGCGCACATGGGCAAAGGACGGTTCGCGGTCCGGGTCGGTGTCAGGGACTGGGTGATCGCCGTCGGTGTGGCGGCGGCCCTGCTGGTCACCGGGCTGTCCGAGCAGCACTCGGCCACCGGCCTCGCCCTCCTCGGCTACGCACTGCTGGCTGTCGGCGGTCTGGCTCTGGCGGCAGGCCGCCGGGCCCCGGTTGCGGTGCTGGTCGTCACCGGGTTGTGCGCGGTGGGCTACCAGGCGGCGGGTTTCGACGTGGCGGCCGTCGCGTTCCTCTTCGCGGTGTACGCGGCGATGAGGGCGGGACACCGCGCGATCACAGTGGTGGTGAGCGTGGCCGTGCTGGCCGTCCTCCCCGTCGCGGCCCTGGCCTCGGGCCTGCACGACACGGGTGAGGCGTTCGCGCAGGCCCGCGGCGCCCTCGAGATCGCCTGGCTGATCGCGGCCGGCGCCGCCGGTGAGGCGCTGCGGCAGGCCGAGCGGCGGGCGGACGAGGCCGAGCGCACCCGGGAGGAGACCGCACGGCGCCGAGCCGACGAGGAGCGGCTGCGCATCGCGCGGGAGCTGCACGATTCGCTGACCCACCAGATCTCGGTCATCAAGGTGCAGGCAGAGGTCGCCGTCCACGTGGCCCGCAAGCGGGGTGAACAGGTACCGGAAGCCCTGCTGGCAATCCAGCAGGCCGGCCGCGAGGCGACCCGGGAACTGCGCGCGACCCTGGAGGCGCTCCGCGACGACGACATGGCCCCTCCGCGCGGGCTCGACCACCTCCCGGAACTGGTGGAAGGGGCCCGCAGCATCGGCTTGGACGCGACGCTGACGATCGAAGGGCAACGGCAGGCCGTGCCGGTGACGGTGGGCCGAACCGTCTACCGGATCGTTCAGGAGTCGCTCACCAACGTCTCCCGTCATGCGGATGCCCGTACGGCGTCGGTCCGGATCGACTGCCGCCCGGACGCCCTCGCGGTACGCATCGACGACGACGGCAAGGCCACCCCGGACACCGCCCCGGTGCCGGGGGTCGGGCTGCTCGGGATGCGCGAACGCGTCACCGCGCTCGGCGGCCGCCTGCGGGCGGAACCGCGCAGCGAGGGCGGCTTCACCGTCCAGGCCGAACTCCCCCTGGGACGGGCATCGTGATCCGTGTCCTGCTGGTCGACGACCAGCCGCTCATCCGCAGCGGATTCCGCGCGCTCCTCGACCTCGAAGACGACATCGAAGTCGTGGCCGAGGCTGCCAACGGGCGGGACGCCCTGGAATTTGCCAAGGAGCACCTGCCCGAGATCGCGCTCGTCGACATCCGGATGCCGGTCATGGACGGCATCGAGACGACCCGGCGCATCGCCGCCGATCCGGCTTTGGCCGGGGTGCACGTCGTCATCCTGACCAACTACGGCCTGGACGAATACGTCTTCGACGCGCTGCGCGCCGGCGCCGCCGGATTCCTCGTCAAGGACATCCTGCCGGAGGACTTCCTGCACTCCGTACGCGTCGCCGCGCGCGGCGACGCCCTTCTGGCACCGTCCATCACCCGCAAGCTGATCAACCGGTACGTCACCCAGCCACTCCCCACCGCCCCCGGCACCGGTACGGGTCTGGAAGAGCTGACCGGCCGCGAACGCGAGGCCGTTGTCCTGGTCGCGCACGGCCTGTCCAACGACGAGATCGCGGACCGCATGGTGATCAGCCCGCTGACCGCGAAGACCCACGTCAACCGGGCCATGGCCAAACTCCACGCCCGCGACCGCGCCCAGCTCGTGGTCTTCGCCTACGAATCCGGCCTGGTCACCCCACGCAACTCCTGACAGCCATGGGTCCAGGTGGGCGTGCCACGTCCCTTGGGGAGTTCACCTTGGCTGCGAGCTCCTGCGTCCCGGCCTCGTGAAAGCGATCACCGGTCCGGCGGCGATCAGGACCGCGAGTGCCGCGTACCCGTAGGCGAGCGTGGTGACCGTGGCGATGCCGGCGACCAGCAGCGGGCCGCCTGCGTCGCCGAGTTCGCGGCCGAGTTCGGCAGTCCCCATGGTCTGGCCCATGCGCTCCTCGGGGGTTGATGCGGCGAGGGCGGCGCAGCCGAGCGGGGTGATCAGTCCGGTACCGGTGCCGATGAGGGCGGCGGCCAGCAGGACCCCGGCAAGGCCGGGCAGCATCGCGGCAGCGAGTCCAGCGGCGGTGACGATCAGTCCGGTCAGCAGGCCGGTACGGGTGGTCAGGCGCCCCGCGTCCAGGGCGCGACCGGCTTGGGGCTGCACCACGGCGGCGGTGGCGGCGAGTACGGAGACGGCAGCGCCGGTGGCCACGGTGCCGAGTCCGGCCGAGGAGCCGGAGACAGGCAGGAAGCCGACGCCGACGGACAGCGCGGCGGTGGCCGCGGCGAGGGCTGCGGTCGGTGCGAGGAAGGACCGGTCGGCCAGCCGGCGGGCTAGGTCGGCCACGGTCTGCCGCTTGCGGGGCAGCGGCGGTACGACGGGGACGGCGAAGGCAGCCCACAGGGCGACGGCCGCCGCGCACACCGCCATGACGGTGGGGTGGCCGGATCGGCGGTCTTTCGTCGTCGGCGCGTGGCCGGATACGACTGGGCACCCGGCCCGCCCCGCTCCCGCCGATCGCCATGGAGGCGCACCCCGATGACCCCAGTCGGCATGACCAGCTTCGACGACGTCTACGCTCTCCCCGACCCCCGCGGGTACTTCACCGCCCTGGGGCCGTACGAGTACCAGACCCCCGGCCACGCCCAGCCGGTCTTCCGCGCGCTTGCCGCCGGACTCGGGCCGGGGCGGCGTACGATCCTCGACGTGTGCTGCTCCTACGGGATCAACGCCGCCCTCCTCAACCACGACGTCACCCTCGACGAACTCTTCGCGCGCTACACCTCGGCCCGTACGGCCGAACTCACCACCGCCGAACTCGCCGACCTCGACCGTGACTTCTACGCGGTCCGCCGCCGCCCCGACGCCGTGCGGGCCATCGGCATCGACATCTCGCGCCCCGCCCTGGACTACGCCGTGGCCGTCGGGCTGCTCGACGAGGGGCACTGCGTGGACCTGGAGCGCACCGAGCCGGGGGAGCGGCTGCGCGGCTCGCTGGCCGGGACGGGCCTGATCATCGTCACCGGCGGCACCAGCTTCCTCACCGAGCGCACCTTCACCCGGCTGTTCACCGCCATCGGCCACCCCGTGCCGGTGGCTGCCTTCGTCCTGCGCACCCACGACTACGGGGCGATCTCCGGCTGCCTGGAGTCGTACGGCCTCACGATCGAGCGGGCCGCCACCACCCAGCCGCAGCGGCGCTTCACCGACCCCCGGGAGCAGGAGCGCGCGGTGGCCACCGTCACCGCGTTCGGAGAAGACCCGGCAGGGAAGGAGTCGGCGGGGTACTTCCATACCCGGCTGCACCTGGCCCGCTGAACACGCCCCCGGGAACCGGGGGGGGCCGACACCGTGCCAGGCGGGACTTGAGCGAGAGGCTGCCACTCCACGCGCCGACAGCTACGGAACAGCGCGCGCCCAGCGAGCCAACGACGCGCCGACACCGCCTGAGCACCGCCGCGCTGCGTGTTGGCCACGGCGGCGGGATCGTCCAAAACCGCCGTCGGCCCGGACGGACCTGCCGGTGGACTCGCTGGCGGCCGCGCCGCTGCCGTACCCAGGTATCACCTGCCGTCTTGTCCCGGCGGAGCCTTTCGAAGCTGTTGCTGAAGCAGGGCTCACTTCTTGCAGGGGAACGTCACCTGCTCGCTGCGGACGCTCTTCTTTTGGTCCGGCAGGTGGAGCGTGACGTACCCGGTCACCGCCTTGGCGTTCCTGGGCGCCGGCATGTCCACGACCTGAAGGACGACCTTGGTGGAGGTGCCCGCGCCGAAGGCGAAGGATCCCGGGGAGACCCGGGCGGGGCTGGCGTTCACGGTCCAGTGGTAGCGGACCGTGCCCGGTCCGGTCGCCGTGATCTTTCCGTCGAAGGCCATGGCCACGGGAGTGCCGTTGCACTCGACGGTCTCCCCCGGCTTCAGCAGGGTGACCACTTCGACTTTGGTGACCTTCACCGCCTGCTTGACCCCGCTCGTCCCAGCGGTTCCGGCCTGCGCCACGTGGGCGGGGGCGAGGGCCACCGAGGAGGCGAGGAGCGGGGCTGCGAGGAGCATGAGGCATCGACGCCGCATTGTGCTGCCTTCCGGATGAGGAAAGCCCCCGATCTCGGTCCCAGGATATCGGCGGCCCGCCCGGGCGGCCCGGCAGCCGGCGGTCAGCCCGGCGAAGGGATCGGCGCTCTCGACACGGGTACCTCACCGGGGTGTACGTCACCCGGGGTGTACGCCACCGACCTGCCACAGGTTGGCCGCCCGAAATCGGTTGGCTTGCTGTTGCCGGACTGCGATGATGCCTCTGTTTCCCAGATGGAGGACATCTGTTCGTTTTCGTGTGTGCAGAGTGCGGCGCTGAGCTGACGACTCCGCTGTCCCAGGTCGCCCTGCCGGTCCACGCCCATCAGAAGTACGGCAATGGGGCCCAGCTCCCAGTGCTCATGGAGTCGGGCACGTTCGCCGTGGAATCGGAGCCCTGGGGGCCGCCGTGGCGGAAGTGGGAGGAGATCCATCCGGACGAGGCGGCCGCCCGCGGTATATACGCGCCGGTCTACGCCCTGTCTGACGGTGTGCCGGCGCGATCGTCATCGCACCCGGCGACGCCCACGGCACCGTACTGATCCCGGAAAATCGCGGACGCGGCTACTGCTGCGGCCTCGACGGGGCCGCCGGCCCCAACGTGGCCTGCGTGGCCTGTGCCCTGCCCGTGGCGAGCCGGATCGACGACTGCTCACTCTGGCAGGCCATGTGGCTCGCCCCAAACGCCGTACGTCGCCGCCCCGTCGACGGCGCCGACGCCTCACCGCTTTCCTGGGCGGATCTGATCGCGCAAGGCAGAAGCACACCCCCGTTCGAGCCGATCGCCACCTGGGGATCGCGGCTGGGAGCGGGCCACTGGTCGAATCACTGGTGGTCGTGGAGCCCGCAGTGGGAAGCGGCGGCTGGCCGGGCACTCGCCCACCTGCTGGCCGCCTCGGAGGGGCGGCCCGTGATGGTCCCGGACGGTTTGGCCGCGGAGGTGTTCCGGCGCGCACTCGACGCCATGCTGCCCGCAGGGCCGCCGACGCGGCACGCCGTCCTGGCCGGACCGGGACGACCGGCTCCCGACGGGGCCGACATCCTCCTTGTGCCCACCCATCCGCAGACTGGGGAGGTCTGGGCGCCGGCTGACCCGGCGGCGTACCCGGTGCCGCTGCCGTTGGCGGTGTGGCTGTGGCTGGCCTTCCCCGAGCCGGACCTGCCCGTCCCCACGTCGGGCGTCCTCCCCGACGGCGTCCTCCCCGACGGCGTCCTCCGCGACGACTTCGACCCGCCCGCGCCGCTCCCCCGCCACCTGTTCCGAGCGGACCTGGAAACCTTCCGGCACACCCTGGTCCGGCTGCCGGACATCCGCAGCCCGTGGCTGCGCGAAATCCTCGACAACCTCACGCAGCACATGCGCGCCGGCTACTTCTAGCCCGCGACCCGGCCACGTGGTCGGGCGGGCGGCTGCGCAACCGGTGACCCGCAGAAGACACAGACCACAGAAGTTGGGCCAGAGCCCGAGTTGCGGGTTCTGGCACAGATCTTGGGGAGTCGTCGCGGAGCGCTACCCCGATGTTCGAGTGCGAGGAGTCGGGTTCGTGTGAGACCGCGTACGCCTTGTCGTCCGACGATCAGAATTGACGCTCCCTCAGGTGTTCTTCGGCCGCTGCTGCGGTCGGTTGTGGACGGTGATGGTGCTGGTCATGCAGACCGATGCACCGTTCTGGGACTCACTGGTATTCGCCGGTATCGACAAGGTGGATGTCGAAGCGGTTACGGCCGCGTTCGGGACGGTCGAGGTGGCGGCGAGAGGCCGCGCGACCGGCTCTGCATGTCCGGACTGCGGCCGCTTCTCGGATGCATCATGATACGTCGACGTCTTATAGTCAGAAACTATGTCTCACTTAAAGAAGCCCCCTCCCATTGTTGTCACCGGGGCCACTGGGACGATCGGCCACCCGGTCGTCGCAGGGCTGCTTGATGCCGGTCACACGGTGCGCGGAATCTCGCGACACCCGCAACGTGCCTCACTCCCGGATGGTGCGGACGTGGTCTTCGGCGACCTGGACGACCCGTCCACACTGAGGCACGCATTCGACGGTGCCGCGCAACTCGTCCTGATCGCGGTCCCTGAGACCGTTGAGGCGGTCGTCTCTCGCGCAAAACAGGCGGGCGTCGAGCACGTGGTTGTGGTCTCCTCCGCCGCCGTAACGGCCGGCTACGACACGACGTACAACGCCGTCGTCGAGCAGGCCGTCATGGACTCAGGACTGGATTGGAGCATCGTGCGTCCCGGTGAGTTCGCGACAAACTCACTCCTCATATGGGGACCATCGATCAAGTTAAGTCGCCGAGCTGTGGAGCCCTTTCCTGATCAGATCGGGCATCCCATCCATGAGGCCGACGTTGCCGACGTCGTCCTGGCCAACCTGCTCGACCCACACCGCCTCGGACGGATCGACACGATCATTGGACCGGAAAGTCTCACCAAACGCGAACAGGTTGCAGTGATCGCAGAAGCGATCGGAGAACAGATCACGCTCGATGAGGTCTCCGCCGAACAAGCCCGCGACTTCTACCGAGCCCAAGGGGGCTTCGCGGCCGCGAACGCAGACTTCCTGTTCGGGTTCGAAAGCTACGACGGCATCGTAGGCATCACGGATGAACCCCATGACACGAGGGCCCCGGAGGACGATGCCTACCTCACACTCGACCACATAACGGGCACTCCAGCTCGCACCTTCCGCCACTGGGCGCACGGTCACGCCTCCGACTTCATTTGAGCGATGGCAGGGGCAAGCACTCTCAGAGGTCGCTTCCTCCCGATGTTTCATCCCGTAATTGGTATTTCATCCGGTTATACCGCGTCGCGCCACGAGATGGTGGCTTCGCCGGTGAGGCGGCGGGCCATCGGGTCGGTCATAGCGGGGTGGATCACGGCTTCAGAGCGGGCGGGTTCAGGAGCGGTCAGCACCCCAGGACCGTTGCCAGTTCTTGGTTCTGGCACAGATCTTAGAGCTCGTAACACGATCATGCGTCGGGCTTGTTGAGGCGTCGCCAGCAGATGAGGCTGCAGGCGAGGGAGACGAAGGCGTCGTGGAGTTCGGTG
>NZ_JBIAVJ010000061.1:0-11697 GCF_042894025.1 Streptomyces sp. NPDC001549 | reverse complement strand
AGCTACCTCGCCGGCCTCCACCTCCGCGCCGCAATGATCTGGATCGACGACCTCCTGAAAGCCGCCGACTGATCACAACATCACACAGGCCCTAGTCGGCCTGCAGGACGAAGAACAGGAAGCACAGGAAGCGCGGCTTGGCCGCGATGGCCTCGGGGAACATCTCGCGGGCGGCGGGATCAGGCTCCGGCTCGCTGATGACCGTAATCCGGAAACCGGCCCCGATGAAAGCCTCGATCATCGCGTGCAGCGGCCTGTTCCACCTGCTCACCAGGGCGGTATGGCCGCCAATGGTCCACTCCACGGTCCATTTGGTGGTGTCGAAGTAGTTGTGCTCGGCCTCGCGACCGGCCTCGCGGTGTATGAGGTTGATGGCAAAGGGATGGTCGACAGATGCGATCAGCCGACCGCCGGGCCTGAGTACGCGTCGCAGCTCGGCCAGCGCCGGCCCCCAGTCCTCCAGATAGTGCAGCACCAGGGACGCCGTTACATCGTCGAATGTGTCATCAGCGTAAGGAAGCGGGCTGCCCAGGTCCGCCACCTGCAGGTCCGCACCGTCGCCGAGCCGCCGCCGAGCCAGCTCCAGCATCCCGGCACTCGTGTCGAAGCCACTCACAACGGCGCCACGGTCGCGCAGCGCGGCAAACAGGGCCCCCGAGCCGCAGCCGGCGTCGAGAATCCGTCGGCCGGCCACGTCTCCAGCGAGGGCCAGCATCGCGGGCCGCTCGTAGTAGGCATTGACCAGGTTGGTTTCGTTTGCGGCCGCGTACGCCTCGGCGAAGCTGTTGTAGTCGTTGGTCTTCGACGGTTCCGCACTCACTGCGGACGGCGAGACCAGCTTGGTGGAGATCGCGTGCTCTTGGCGCTCACTTGAGATCATGGTGCGGGAGACGTGTGCTGCACCAGTTCAGTTCCGGGCCGCTCCCGACGGCCCTCACATCCTTCGAGATCCAACGAGCCGTTCGTTCCCGAGTTCGTCCAGCACCGCCCGGTGCAGCCGACGCCACAGGCCGGCCTCGGTCCATACCGACCTGCACCGAGATCCAACGCCTGTTCACCACCCTGACCAGCCGGGCCCACGACCTCGCGCACCGACTCCGCTGGTCACACTGGCGACGCCGACACCAGGCCCGCGCCCGCGACTGCCACTACCGACGGCAAGCAGCCGCCCAGCCATGAAGATCACGATCTACGGCTGGAGTACTAGCCGCCATGTCGGTCCAGGTCGCCGCTCGCGTCATCACCGAATTCCCCCTACCCAGCCCGGCCGGCTTCCCCAACTCGAACGCCATCACGGCCGGTCCCGATGGGAACCTCTGGTTCACCGAGTACGACAGCGCAAAGATCGGACGCATCACCCCGGACGGGGTCTTCAATGAATACCACTTGCCCACCCCGGACCGCGGGCCTACCTTCATCACGGCAGGTCCCGATGGGAACCTGTGGTTCAGCGAGTACGACGGCAACCGGATCGGGCGGATCACCCCCGCGGGGGCCGTCACCGAACACCTTCTGCCCCGCCCGGACAGCTGGCCATCGGCAATCATCGCCGGGCCTGACGGGAACGTGTGGTTCACCGAATACGAGGGCAACCGGATCGGGCGGTTGACTCCGGCGGGGGCCGTCACCGAATTCCCCCTGCCCAACCCGGGAAGCGGGCCGTACGGGATCGCAGCAGGGCCCGATGGCAACCTGTGGTTCACCGAATACGAGGATGGCCGGATCGGGCGGATCACCCCGGATGGGGTGGTCACGGAAATCCCCCTCACCGCACCGAACCGCAGGCCAGGCTTCATCGCGGCAGGTCCCGATGGCAATCTGTGGTTCACCGAGTTCGACGGTGACGGGATCGGACAGGTCACCCCGGATGGGGTCGTCATCGAGTTCTCCCTGCCCACTCCGGGCAGCGGGGCTTCCTTCATTGCGGTCGGCTCCGACGGCAATCTCTGGTTCACCGAGTTCGGCGGTAACCGGATCGGGCGCATCACCCCGTCAGGGACCGTCACCGAGTTCCCCCTACCCAACCCGGAAAGCGGGCCACACGGCATCGCGGTGGGCCCCGACGGGAACCTCTGGTTCACCCAGTACTGGGGCGGCAGGATCGGACGGATCACCTCGGCGGGGACCGTCACCGAATACCCTCGCCCCGCAGTGAACAACTACCCGTTCGGGATCACGTCAGGCCCTGACGGGAATCTCTGGTTCACCGAGTACATGGGTGACAGGATCGGGCGGATCACCCCGGCGGGAACCGTCACCGAATATCCCCTTCCCACCCCGGGGAGTCACCCGTTCGGGATCACGTCAGGCCCTGGCGGGAATCTCTGGTTCACTGAGTACTGGACGAGCAGGATCGGACTGATCACGCCGACAGGAGACATCACCGAATTCCCTCTCCCCAACCCGAACAACTTCCCCTACTTCATTGTGGCGGGTCCTGACGGGAACCTGTGGTTCACCGAGCCCATCGGAAACCGGATCGGGCGGATCACCCCGACGGGAAGCGTCACCGAATTTCCCCTCGCCATCCCGAACCGGCAGCCGACCTGTATCACGGTCAGACCCGATGGAAACCTGTGGTTCACCGAATACAACAGTAACCGGGTCGGGCGGATCACCCCCGCGGGGGCCGTGACCGAATTCCCCCTCCCCACATCGAACCGCAGGACAAGCAGCATTCTGGCCAGGCCCGACGGCAACGTGTGGTTCACCGAGGCCATGGGCAACCGGGTCGGGTGGATCACCTCGGCGGGAGCCATCACCGAATTCTCCCTCCCCACCCCGGGGAGTCACCCGTCCGGGATCGCAGCCGGTCCCGATGGAAATTTCTGGTTCACCGAGGCAGGCGGCGGCAAGATCGGAATGATCACCGCGGCCGACAGCGCCACACCGACCCCACCAGAGCAATAGCACAGGGGGACCGTTCGGGAAACCGCGTCTGGAAGCGCTGCTCTGCGCAGCGGCACACTGTCCGGCCGTCAGCCATGGGAGTACTGGGGGCTTGCCGAGACCGGCAACTCCATTCCCCACCCGGACATGCCGACGGATCCAACCCAGAACGTGACCGGTACCTGGATCGAAGTGCTCGCCAAGGTGCCCGTGATGCTGCACCGGACCAAGCTCGCCTACCGGGACCTGGTGCAACTGCTGGAGATGCACTGGGTCGATCCCAACAACAGCATCACCATCCTGGAACCGGCCGATCCGAACGCGGCCGCCTGCGACACCTCGTCTTTCACGACGGCAATCTGATCCGGCACAACACCACGTCCCAGTACTTCTGGTATCGGTGGAGCGGAGACCTTGGAGGAGACGCAGGGGGCGGATCAGGGTCTCGCTGTATCCGCCGGTGGAGGTCGCCCAGGCTTCGAGGCAGTTGATGCTCGTCGCTTTGGAGTCGGTTACGCCGGGTAGGCGGCGGAGGGCCTTTACGTTGAGATAGTCAATGGCGCCCTTGGCGAGCAGCAGGATGAGGGTGTCGGCCTCGCGCTGTTCGCTGCTGGTGGGCATGTGCATGCCTTCGAAGGCGATCTGGTCGGCGGGATGCCATGGCTTGTAGACCGCCTGGCCGAGAAGGGTGCCGAGGGCGGTGCTGAACTGCCCTCGGGCAACGAACAGCCAGCGCAGCGGGTCGGGCGGGCCGTCGGTCCACTGGTCGAGGATGTCGCGGCTAACGAAAACCTCAGTAGTTCCATTTTCACTTGTTTATGCGCTAATTTTCGACCGATCAACCACGTTTACTCCATTTGCGTCCACATGTTGGGTGTGATGCAGTGATAGATGTTCGGTGCGCCGTCCCGATTTGATCGTTGTCGTGGCGATGGCCGACCTCATAGACGCAATGGATCTCGCCTTGAGCTAAAAACGGGGCGCTATGACTGCTGCGACAACGTATGCAGCGGAGTCATCCCCTAAATAGGACTGCACATCATCAGCACATGGCAGAGCCCCGAGTCCCGATGCCTGAAATTGAAATAGATGGTGACGGCACAGGACCCCCAGAACTGCAAACCGCAGTGACTACTGACGGACATGCCTTCCCGGCTCGGAGTAGCCACTCCGATAGCTGTCCAGGTCCCGGGCGCCGCGACCCGAAAGAACGGACGCCGAAACATGGCCATCACCACCACCGACCACGCGGTACCCCGCATCTCCAAGCTCCCTATCAATAGTGGCCAGACCGTGAACCTCTTCGTGCGGGAGCGCGACGGCACCCGACCGGGCGGCGACCGGACGGCCGTGCTCATGCTGCACGGCCGCAGCATCCTGGTACTGCCCAGCGCCGATCTCGGCACGGGGAAGTACAACTGGATGCTGTCGCTGGCCAGGGCGGGCTTCGATGTGTTCGCCATGGACCTTCAGGGAAACGGCCGCTCGTCCCGGCCGGATGTGATGCAGCAGCCCTGCAACACATCTCAGGCCCAGCAGCAGGTGCTCCTCGGCGGGAACCCGCTGGCGTCGGTCTGTACCCCCGTCCACGACAGTCAACTCGGCGATTCGCGCAGCGACTGGTCCGAGGTGGACACAGTCGTCAAGTACATCAAGAAGCGGCACGGCGTTTCGAAGGCCGCGCTCATGGGCTGGTCCGCGGCCGCCCTCGCGCTCGGTCCGTATGCCATCGAGCACTCGGGAAACGTGAGCAGCCGGTTCCTACTCGCGCCGGTGTTCGGCCCCAACTACCAGGAGAGCGCCCCGGGCACCGACTGGGCCCCCCTTCCCACTGCCCCTGTCGGCCAGCACGGACCCCAGGTGGGGCTTCCCCATGAATCTCACCAGCAGGGAGGGCTTCGAGAGAGCCTGGAACAGGGAGCTGGGCTGCCCGGAGCAGCGGGAGGACGGCATCGTCGACACCGTCTGGGACGCGATCACGGACAGCGACACGTTCGGCAGCAACTGGGGCGCCAAGAAGTACGGAGTACCCCAGGGAGTGCTCCGCTTCCGGAACGCCTTCTGGTGGGGCTGGAACAAGACCGGCGTGAAAGTGAAGAACATCCTCGGAGACAAGGTGCCAGTGCTCATCGTGTATCGGGAGCACGACAAAACGGTGAACAGCACACCGGGAACTGTCCCGTTCCTATCGGTCCCGGACCTCTACAAGGCCATTCCGGGCACGCGGGAGCTGATGTTCAAGGTTGCCTGCTCCGGCCACCAGCTCCAGTGGGAGGAGCCAGCAGCCGCGCATCTGCACCGCCTGTCCCGCAAGTGGCTCAAGCACACCGCTGTCGACGGACACACCACGGGCCGCTTCGAGATGGACGAGGACGGCGACTACACCCCCGTGCCGTGATCACACAAGAACACCCACCAGTCCGCCGGAGGCTCAGCAACTCTGCGCGTATGGGCCTGGGCGCTCTCGTGATCATGATCGTGGCTGTCGCTCGGATAGGAACCGGACTGGCCGTGGAAGAAGGATCTGCGCCAAGGCCGGCCTCCTCGCACTCACCGAAAGCCCGACTGCGATCACCGGTGCACTGCGGGCCACAAGCCTGATCGCCGGGCAGGCATGGCCGGCCGTTATCAGCGCGCCCCCGCTCCTTCCCGTAGCGAGTCGATGATTCCTGTCACATGTGAACGGATGCCGCGCCCGCCAGTTCCGGCAGCAGTCAGCCCGGCTCACTGGCCTTACGCGGGAGTTAGGTCGGGCTCCGTCCATCCGAGCGCACCGGCCATGACTACGGCGAGAGCGCAACATCTGAGGAGGGAACATGCAGAAGCGAGCAAACCATCTGCTGCCCACGGAGGCGGCCACGTCGCTGGCGTCCACGTCCGGAACCGCCGACGAGGCCGCCACCGGTATCCGCGTCAGCAACGGACGTGTCGTCGAGGCCAACGGCAACGACTTTGTGATGCGCGGCGTCAACCATCCTCACGCTTGGTATACCGACCGGACAGGCTCCCTCGCCGACATTAAAGCGAAGGACGCCAACACCGTCCGCGTGGTGCTCTCCAGCGGCCATCATTGGCCGATGACCAGCGCCGCTGAGGTCTCTACCATCGTCCGGCTGTGCAAGCGAAACCGGCTGATCTGCGTGCTGGAGGTGCACGACACCACCGGTTACGGCGAGGTGAGCGGCGCCGCCACGCTCTCCGAGGCCGCCGATTACTGGATCAAGGTCAAAAGCGCACTGCAGGGCCAGGAGAAATACGTCGTCATCAACATCGGCAACGAGCCGCACGGCAACAAGGATTACGAGCGCTGGACTTCCGACACCAGCGCCGCCATCCGGAAACTGCGAGGCGCCGGCTTCCGCCACGCCATCATGGTCGACGCTCCCAACTGGGGCCAGGATTGGTCGGGTACCATGCGCAACGACGCCCGCACGGTCTTCGTCGACGACCCCAACCGGAACACGATCTTCTCGATCCACATGTACGGGGTCTACGAAGCCGCCGCTACGGTGCGGGACTACCTCGACTTCTTCGTCAGCGCCGGATTGCCGATCGTGATAGGTGAGTTTGGGGACTGGCACACCGACGGCGACCCTGACGAGGACGCGATGATGGCCACCGCCGAGCGACTCAGCCTGGGGTACTTGGGCTGGTCCTGGAGCGGCAACACCGGCGGCTATCTGGACATGGTCGACAACTTCAACGCCAACTCCCTGACCGGCTGGGGTCGACGCATCTTCAGAGGCACCGACGGCATCGCCGCCACCGCAAAGGAGGCCACCATCTACGCCGGCGGGGGCACCAGCGGAGGTAGGACCGGCGGCAATGGCGGCACCGTCCCGAGGGGCTACCTCTACGCCTGAACGGCGTCCCGGCCGACCCCCGCACGGACGGCCGGAGTGGGGGAACCAGCGGTTCTCTGTCGGGTCGGGCCCGCCCGGGTGGCGTAGGCGGCGAACCATCTCTATCTCTGTGCCGGTACTTGGCGGAACCGGCCGAGCGGGCCATGCTCGCGCCTCGGCACTTTAGTGTCCGATCGTGCCTTTGACTGACCTCAGGAACGGCTTTCGTGATGATGATCAGCGGGGGTGGGTCCAAGCGGTGATCCATGGTCGCTCAGCAGGCTCGGGCGGCGCTCTCAGTGAAGCTGCTGGGTGCCGACGCTGTCATGGACGAAGACGGACCGGGTGTCGGTGGAAGGGTAGCTCTCCTTCAGGGTGAAGGCCTGGGGCGTGCCGCCCGCGGGGGCGTCCGGGGCTTCGAAGTACAGGACGTAGGTCTTGGAGGTGGCCGTCTCGCTCTCCAGCTGCAGCCAGCCCACGACGCCGGCAGCCGGAAATGTACCGGTCGCCGTGATGGTGGTCTTCGTGGTGCCCTGCTGGAGGGCGAAGGCGGCCGTGCCGAGGTCCAGACGCTTGCGGGCGCCGTCCTTCCAGCGCTGGAAGAGCGTGATCCACTCCTCCGGCCATGGGCCGCCGGTCGCTGTGGGCGGCATATCGCTCTGCAGCCGCGCCAAGATGGCGTCGGCATTCGCCACGACGTCGTTGTAGTCCCACAGATCGAATGCGAAGCCCATGTGGGCCTTGTCGGTGGCGCGGAACATCGGACGGATGTGGAGCTCGAACACGGGAGTGCGCATGCTAGCCGTACACCTCCATCAGAACGCTGTTGAGTGTGATCTCCCCGATCAGCTCGGGTGGCTGCTGTGGCTCACCCTGCGGCGTGGGGGGAGGCCATGTACTGGAGCGTCAGCAGGTGCTCCTCGGCTTCGGCCGTGGCGGCGAGCACGGTTGTCACGTCGAAGCGTGCGGTGACCACGGTCGTGTGGTCGTGCGGCTCCGTTCCGTGTCCCGGGTGGCTGTGGTCGTGCGTGTCCGTCCCGGGGTGGCTGTGGCCGTGTCCGGGGTGTCCGGTGCCTGCGCCGTGCGGGTGGGCCTGCCACATCGCCAGGTACCCGATGTCGAAGCGCTTTACGAACTCCTCGTCGTCGCGCCGGTATGGGATGTCGACCGGATGGAAGAACGCCCGTAGCACATAGCTCCCCGTCAGGGGATCTTCACCCCCTCCAGGCGCAGGCCCACGCACCTGCCCTGTGCCGCGTGCGACGCGGCCGCAGCGACGCCGAACTGCACCTGTCCCTTCTCGCGCAGCTCCGTTACGGGCCCGGCGTCGGACACCAGAGTGAGCGGGACCGTCTCCAGGATCGGAGGCGGGAGGGGGAGCGGGGCGGGCGGAGCGAGTACGTCGAACGCGGCGTTGAGCTGATCGGTGTACTCGTACCGGTAGCCCAGCGCCAGCGTGTCGGCGAAGTCCGCGATTTTGTGTTTGGGCTGCGTCAGGAAGCCGCGCAGCTTGCTCTGCGGAGAGGTGGGGGCGGGCATCGCGTGGCGCCGCTGCCATTCGGCCCAGAGCAGGTCGATGAAGCAGTGGAAGCTGAAGTAGATCGGGTCCATCGCGGCCGTGGTCGGGTTCGACATCAGGCCGCCGATGAAGTTGGGATGCATGTAGTCGTGCGGGCCCCGCTCCAGTCGGCCCTTGCTGCCGATCGGCGAGCCCTTCACGTAGCCGGCCAACTCGGCCTGGTTGCTCTCGTGGAGCACGATGTCGAGGGTGTTCGCCGGCAGCGGCGTCGACAGGTTCTCGTTACGACTGGAGTCCAGGCCGGGCTGCGCGAACGCGGCCGGGAACTTGCCCGTCGCCTGTGGGTGGATCCAGTCCCAGTACGGCACGGTGACATTCGCCGTTCTCGGTGGGTCCGCCGCCTGCAGCAGCTTCTCGAAGTAGTGCAGGTGAGCCCGGTGCCACGGCAGGAACAGGTCGCTGCCGTGTTCGCACGGGCCGACGAACCCGTCGTTGTGGAGCGCAGCCTGGAAGTCGTACCCGCTCACGTCGTCCGTATCGGCGGTCGAGCGTGCGCGCAGGATGTCGATCGCATGGATGTAGTCGCTCAGCTCGCTCGGGCTCAGGGAGTTGATGTCCCGTCGGCTTCTGACCATCGCTCCACCTTCGGTTCGGCTCTCCCTATACGTATCAGCAGGAGCGCTGTGGCGCGCGTCACAGTTGTGGCGTGTCCGTGTGACGCCCGGGCCCATCAGAGATCCAGAACCTCTAATTGCTAACGAATTAGAGATGTCGGGGGGTGTGGCCCTATGAGTTTGGTCAAGCTGTTCGGGTAGTTGGGGTTCGTAGAAGGTGCCGTCGCGGAGCGTGGCGAAGTGGACGTCGGCCCTGCGGCGGGCGAGGCAGAGCAGGGCTCGGGTGTGCTGCTTGCCCTGGCTGATCTTCTTGTCGTAGTAGGCCCTGGAGGCAGGGTCGGCGAGGGCGGCGAAGGTGGAGAGAAAGAAGGCCCGTTCGAGCTGCTTGTTCCCTCGCCGGTTCGCTGCGGATCGCGGAACCTGAGTTGCGGGTCGCCGGGGCGAGTCCGGCGTAGGCGGCGATGTGGGTGGCGGAGGGGGAAGCTTCTGTCGTCGTCGACGACGTCGATGAGGATTTTGACTCCGGTCCTGATGCCGACTCCGGGCATCGAGATCAGGATTTTGGAAAGAGGGTGGGTCTCTCCAGCCATTCCTCGATGCGCCCAGCCAGGAGTTTGCGCTGGTCACGGACGGCGGCGAGGGAGCTGACCAGGCTGGGGACGATCAGTGCGGCTGCTTTCGGTGCCAGGCAACTCCACGGTTTGTTCGTCCAGGCGGTGAAGATGTCTTCGATCAGGCGCTCGGCCATCTGCGGTGCTTTCGGCCGCAGCAGCGTGACCAGCCGGCGTCGGCCGGCTTTGCGGATCTGGGCCGGTGACCCGAATCGTTCGACCAGGGCCAGGACGGCGGGGTGCTGCAACCGCGGCCGCGGTACTTGTTCCAGGGACGGATGGATCTGGGTGAGCAGGCCGTGGAGGTGGTTCGCGACCCGGGTGGCTTCGCCGGTCAGGTCGTCGTCGAACCCGACGATCATCTCCAGCTCGGCGATCGTTTCGTCTTCGAGAGCGGTGGCCCGCAGCGTGTGGGGCATCGCGCGGGCGGCGTCCGCGATGATGAACGCGTCCTTCGCGTCAGTCTTGGCCTCGCCGGGGTAGAGATCGGCGATCTGCCCCTCGTTAATCCGGGCAGGTAGGCGACCGGGCAGCCCATGTCCCAGGCCACTGCCAGGGGCAGGGCCCCGATCGAGGCCGGCTGGTCGACGACGACCAGTACGGTTCCGTGCTTGGCCCGCAACTTCGCGAAGAGCTCACGGAGTTTGGGCTCGGTGTTGGGCAGGAGTTTGTCGAACGCGCTTTTGCCCGCCGGTGTGACGGCGGTGGCGTGGTGTTCACCCTTGCCCACGTCCAGGCCGAGGTAGGCGTCGATGTCGCCGGTGTGGATCACATGCGTCCTCCGGTCGCGCTCTCGCCCGCCTCACCCACAGCCCCGATTGGGCCCGGGAGCCGGTAGCCCCATTGCGGAGGCAACGAAGACGGTAACGGGGGGCGAGCAAGGTGGGTTCGTGGTCGCGGGCTTCGAGGCGGCCCGCCCCGATCGGGTGAACTGTCCGGGGGCTCGCCCGCACCTCGCTCGCCCGGCCTGCCGGACGGATAGCGTTTCATCCTGTCTGTACACAAATGAGGCAGGTGTGGCATGACCCAGGTCCTTGAGTATGAGAGCAACGCCATCGTCGAGCTGCTGGGCGTTCTCCCGGCGGACCGCGATGAGGAGTGGCTGAAGAACTCCCTTCAGCAGGCGATCATGGTGGAGATCGCGACCATCGGTCCGTACGCGAGTGCCCTGTGGTCGATCAAGGAATCGAACACGGCGGTTGCCAAGAACATCCGGGAGATCATCTTCGATGAGATGACCCATATGGGACTGGTGTGCAACATGCTCACCACCATCGGAGGGACGCCGGTCCTCGCCGATCCCAAGGTGGTGCCGAAGTACGAGCACGCGCTGCCGGGGGGCGTGCGGCCCGAACTCATCGTCTTCCTGGAGGGGCTGACCAAGGACTCGGTCGAGATGTTCTCCGAGATCGAGCGCCCGGATCACCCGGTCGCCCAGTTCGGGACCTTCGCCACCATCGGAGCCTTCTATACTGCGATCGAAGAGGCGTTCGAGGCGCACCAGCACCTGATCAGCGGCGACCGGCAGATCGACTTCTCCCTTGAGGGCCACGGCCAGGGCAACAAGATCGTTCCGCTCGACAGCATCGAGAAGGTGCGAGCCGCGATCGAGATCATCAAGGAGCAGGGCGAGGGCACCTCCGCCTCACCCGAGAACCCCTTCCCCGGCACGCCCGGCGAGCTGGCGCACTTCTATGTGTTCCGGGAGATGTTCCGCGGCAAGAAGCTGATCAAGGTGTCGGAGAATCCGGCCGTCTGGGACTTCAAGGGCGACGATGTCCCGCTGCCCCCGGCCTTCCCCATGGGGCGGGTGCCCGATGGCGGTTGGGTCAACGGCGGGCTGAACGCGCCCACGCCCGAGGTTCAGCAGGTGCTCGCAGCGTTCAACACACATTTCAGCGAAATGCTGCGGGCGCTGCAGGAAGCCTGGCGGACGGGTGACTCGGACGAGCTGTTCCCGGCGATCGGCCACATGCGCGGGATGCGCACCGAGGCGCGGAAGCTCGTTCAGCTGGAGCTGCCCGACGGCAGCGGGAAGACCTACGGGCCGGAGTTCCTGTACGTCGAGGAGTGAGAGGTCGCTTTCTCTGACCGCTCTTCTGCGAAGGCCCAGACTGCCGTCCGCTCCTAGCTTGACCTTTAACGTCCGAGGTCGAACGGTGCCTCGTACTTGATCACTCGGTTCGGTAACCGCCGTACGCGGAAACGGCCTTCGTCTGGAT
>NZ_JBIAVJ010000060.1:0-12839 GCF_042894025.1 Streptomyces sp. NPDC001549 | reverse complement strand
GACGGCCTCGAGCAGCGTGGTGCGGGCCTGGCGCCACCCGATGTCCTCGGTGCGGCCGGCGTCGGTGGACCAGCCGGGTAGCGGTCGGCCTTCAGCCGCTCGGCGGCCGCGCGTTCCTTGACGATCGTGGGGATGGCGGCCAGGGCCTCAGCCGAGCGGTCAGGTTTGTCGGCCAGGTCGAAGGAGGCCCGGCGGCGGGTGGGGCCCGGCGTGTGCGGGAGGATCGCTTCGTGACCACTCTCATCCCGCCTCCCGGGCCCGACCGACACCGGGCGATTGTCAGCGAGGTGGCCCTCCTGTGGGCCGCGCACCACCCCGGGCCGTTCCCCGACGTGCCGTTTGATCACAGACACGATCTGGCGTACCTGGATTTCAACATGGCCGGCTGCGTCATGACCTACCTCAGGAACGATGGCGTTCCCGGCCCGGGCGCCGTCGAGGTTCTCCGGGACTGCCTACCGGAGCTCCGTGCGGCCGTCGCGCTGCTGGCGCGTTCGGCGGAGTACCGAGAGGGACTCAGGGTCTTCAGAGGCTTGCTTGCGATGGCCGAACTGATCCTCGCCGACGGGGCGTAAGCCGGTCGCCGCCTGGCCCACACGCACCGCAGTTTCCGACGCACCAGCAGGGACGACCCGGCTCCAGTCAAGACCCTTGTCAATCGATCAAGATCACCTGTCAGAGGGCACTGACCAGGCATCCCAAGCTCACGGACCCCGCCTACACAACGTCAGCACCGCACCTCGCCACCACAGCACTTGTCATGGCAGCCTCACAAACAGGCACTCACCTCACGGTGCCCCGCAAGCACGTCGAGACCATCACCGTGGGGGGGGAGGGCAGCAAGGGCCAGGCGCCGCGAGACGTACCGCTGAAGCTGGGGACGTGGGTCGACAACCAGCGCCGCCGGGCCGCCACCCTGACACCGGAGCGGGTGGAGCAGTTGTCCAAGATCGGGATGAGGTGGGGGTGGGCCTTGACCCCGAATCCTGAACACACGAGACACTGGATCCTGAGGATCTGAGAACGGACATCTCGTGGTCATGAAGCACTACCCGCCGGAGTTCAAGGCGGACGCGGTCGCGCTGTACGAGTCGCGGCCGGGAGCGACGATCAGGTCGGTCGCCGCCGATCTGGGGGTCAACCCGGAGACGCTGCGGAACTGGGTTCGAGCGGCCGGGGCGAGTCGGCCGCGGGGCCGCCGTGCCGAGGGGACGGCCAAGGCGTCCGCGCCGCTGGAGGTGGAGAACGCCGCACTGCGGAAGAAGATCCGGGAGCTGGAGGAAGAACGCGAGATCCTTCGGAAAGCGGCGAAGTATTTCGCCGGGGAGACGCGCTGGTGAACCGCTTCCAGTTCGTCGCCGACCACCAGCGCCGTCACGGCGTGAAGCAGCTGTGCGACATCCTGGGCATCGCCAGCTCCAGCTTCTACTACGCGCCGGACGGCTGCGGACCGGGCAGGCCGGCAAGCGGCCGACGCCCGCCTCGCCGACCGGATACGGGCCGTGCACCAGGAATCGGACGGCACCTACGGGGCCCCGCGGATCACCGCCGAGCTCTGTGAGGAGAGCGGTGAGGCGGTCAACCACAAGCGTGTCGCCAGGATCATGCGGGCGTCCGGAATCCAAGGGGTCCGCCTGCGCCGTCGGCACCGCACCACCGTCCCCGACCCGGCCGCGGCCAAGGCGCCGGACCTGATCGGCCGCGACTTCACCGCCGAAAGCCCGAACACGAAGTACGTCGGCGACATCACCTACCTGCCCATCGACGGCGGGAAGTTCTGCTATCTCGCGACCGTGATCGACCTCGCCTCACACCGTCTGGCCGGGTGGGCCATCGCCGACCACATGCGCGCGGACCTTGTCACCGACGCCCTGGCGGCAGCGGTCCGAACCCGCGGCAGCCTCACCGGGTCGATCATGCACACCGACCACGGAGCCCAGTACACGAGCAAGGCCTTCTCCGAAGCATGCAGGTCAGCAGGGGTCCGACGGAGTATGAGTGCGGTCGGGTCCAGCGCGGACAACGCTCTCGCGGAGTCCTTCAACGCGACCTTCAAACGCGAGACACTCCAGGGCCGAAAGAGCTGGCCCAACGAGCGCCAGGCCCGACTCGACGCCTTCCGATGGCGCAACCGCTACAACACCCGACGCCGGCACTCCCGCCTCGGACACCGCAGCCCCATCACCTACGAAGCCGCACTCGAAGCACCACCAACTACGCTGGCATCAGCCGCATAACTCGTGTTCAGGATCCGGGGTCAAGGCCCACAGCAACGACCGCAACAGCTGCCGCACTGCTACCCCATAGCCTGCAGCGGGCAACGGTGTCAGCATTCTCCAGTCGGACCCCCTTGATGCCCCTTGGCCGAACCGCCCAGCCATCGGATTTCCCTGGGGCGTGAGAAGGTGCAGGTTCTTATCAGCGGTGGATCTTGGCTAGTTCGGCGTTGAACTGGGCACCGATGAGCAGGGCGAGGTTGGACAGCCAGACCCACACCAGGAAGACGACGATCCCGGCGAGGGAGCCATACAGCCGATTGTAGGATCCGACCTGCGAGGCATAGAGGGCGAAGCCGGCGGAGGCGGCGAGCCACAGGGTTATGGCCAGAGCGTCTCCCAGAAGTCTTTGCCGCACGCCGCGCGTCTGGGCCGGGCCCGAGCGGAACAACACCAGCACCAGGACGGCGACCAGGCCCAGCAGGAGTGGCCACTTCAGTACGTTCCACGCGGTGCCGGCCATGCTGTCCATGCCCACGATCCGGCCGAGGGCGGGGGCCGCTTCGGCGGTCAGGATGAGCACCAGGGCGCTGGTGACCAGGAGCGCCAGCAATACCAGAGCGGTGATCACCAGTCGTGGTGCGGTCCTCCATGCGGGGCGGAGGTCCTCGACGCCGTGCATGGCGTGCAGGGCTCGGCGGAAGACTCCCAGGTAGCTGGAGGAGGACCACAGAGCGCCGATCGTGCCGAAGACCGCCAGTACCCAGGCAGCTGTGCGCTGGTCGGCCATGCTCCTGAGCGTGCTGTGCATTACCGGGCGTGACTCGGCCGGGACAACAGCGATCACATTGCTGATGAGGCTCTCTGTGGCCGAGGGGCCGGCGATCCCGATCAGCGAGACCGTGACCAGGAGGGTGGGGAAAAGCGCGAGCACCGCGTAATAAGTGAGCGCGGCGGCGCAGTCCGTCAGATTGTCGTTCCACACCGATGCCGGTGTCCGCCGCAGCGCGGTGCCGATGTCATGCCGGCCGGGCAGGTTACGCGCATACGTCGTGGCGGCAGGCGGTGTGCAGGAGGCGGTGCTCCGGAGCCGGCCGATGGGGTGCAGCCGGCACCGTCCGGCTTCAGCGCAGGTGTCGGCGAATTGCTCACCGCGCTGCCTTCCACTCGTACCCAAGGTCCACCGCTCTTGTATGTAGGTTCTCCGATGCGCCGCTGACCAACGTTACGGGCACTGGGGGATGGTGAGCCGCATCGCGCTCGCGTGCAGGCCTGGTGGGGGTTACCGGACACGGCGCTTGTGCATCGTCGGCGCGCGGTGCGCACCGAGGTGCGGACGATGTCGTGCATCTGTCAGCATTCCGCGCGGAGGCGGCGGGCCTCACGCTCGGCGCAGCTGCTCTTCGTACTCCTCCTGCCGGTCCTTCTGCTGCTCCCGCGCGCGGGCGAGAGCCGCGTCCCGGGCGCGGGGCCGATCGCGCTCCGCGCCTGATGAGACGAGTCGCTGGAGGAGCTCCTGCTGGGCGACCTCGAGTTCGCCTGGGGGCCGGCCACCCGCCTCAGCCGGTGAACCTCTGGAGCAGACGGCGACGGGCCGCACGGAGTCTTCCGTGCAGCCCGTCGCTGTACCCGGGTCAGGGTGTGTCACCGGACCAGCCCCAGCGGTTCCGCTCGCCCGGGTGCGGCCGAGCGGCGCCGGGAGGCCGCGCGCAGGTGCGCGGCCCTCATGGGGTGTGTGTCCGTTCCCGTCGGGTCGCCGGGCTGGCTTGCGTTGTCCGGTCGCCCGCTACCGGCCGGCTGGGATGCCGAGCAGGGCGGTGCCGTCCGGCTGCTCGGGGGAGGGTTAGGCCGGGGTGATGTTCTCGGCCTGGGGGCCCTTCTGGCCCTGGGTGACGTCGAACGTGACGACCTGGCCCTCCTGGAGCTCGCGGAAGCCCGAGGAGTTGATCGCGGAGTAGTGGGCGAAGACGTCCGGGCCGCCGCCGTCCTGGGCGATGAAGCCGAAGCCCTTCTCCGCGTTGAACCACTTCACAGTTCCCGTAGCCATGTCTCATGCCTTCCAGTCGATGAACGCCTCCCACACGATGCGGAAGACGGAGGTGATCGTCCTGGTTCCTGCGGCACAGCACAGCAAAACACCCACGCCAAAAGCGTGGGCAAAGGGAACTTCCGAACCACGACAGCTGCCCCAGACGCTACACGCCCGCACCCCCTGCCACCAGAGAAAACGACCCGTATGGCACACCCCGACAGAGGTGCACGGAACCCGCCGTTCCCGGCGGGTACTTCCGCTTCAGGCCGCGGCCGCCGGGTCAGCCGATCCGTCGGCACGCCGGTACTCGGCGTTAACGCGCTGGGCTTCCTCCAGCTGGTCTTCCAGGATGACGATCCGACAGGCGGCCTCTACTGGGGTGCCCTGGTCGACGAGCTCTCGGGCGCGAGCGGCGATACGCAGCTGGTAGCGGGAGTAGCGCCGGTGACCACCCGCCGAGCGCAGCGGGGTGATCAGGCGGGCCTCTCCGATGGCGCGGAGGAAGCCTTGGGTGGTGCCGAGCATCTCGGCGGCCCGGCCCATCGTGTAAGCGGGGTAGCCATCGTCATCGAGACGGCCGAACGAGTCGTCTGCGGTCACTGCACCTCTCTCACCGAGCGTACGGAGGGGCCCTGGTGCCTATGGCACCAGGGCCCCGAAGGAACTGCTACACCATCTGCCGGCCCTGGTCTTGCGCCGGCTTTCTGTTTCCGCGTGCCTGGCCTGACTGCGGCCGACGGCGCGGGGATCGCGGTTGCTTGACCGGAGACCACCTCACTAACGATGTCCTGCGGTACCCGGGCTTCAACCTGCCGGCCCGGGCGATCCTGATGGCGCTCGGCTCCTTCGTTCTTCCCTCGGTGATCAACTACTTACCAAGCGGGGGACTGCGTACTGCTGGTACTGCTCTACTACGGGTACTGCTGATATTGCGAACTACTCAGTGACCTGGCTAAGCGTCACTCTCCGGCAGCCAGCCCCGTCGCCTGTCCTGCAACTGCTCTGGCTTAGAACCCCACTACCGAACTTCCCGGTGTACGCGCCCACACTTCGATGCGTTCACCGAGATACCACTTACTGACTTCACTGCTGGGTACTGCGAACTGCGGGTACTGCCACTGCGTTAACTGCGGTACTGCTCTCGGCGGCCCCTGATCACTGCGGGCCACCCGGTCCGGCCGCCAGTCCCGTCGCCGTCCTGCAACCAACCCCGGCTTCGACACTCCACCACCGCACCGTCCTACACACTGCAACTACAAGTACTGCATGTACTGCTGCCCGGCAGTTCGTCTCTGCCAGACCCTGCGGTCTCTCTGGGCTACGAGAGAAACCATAACCACACCACCTCGCAATGTCTACTACGGCCATCATAGATTTTCGTTCGTTTGACGGAGAGGCAATCGACCACGGTCGGATAGGCAGTAGGTCGACGCGCACGACGGTCGTCGCCGGGTCAAGCCGCGCAGGTCAGGACACAAGCGCCACGCATGGCGCCTCGCTGGAGGTCACGGACATTGGCACCGACGGGTTCGGCTCCGCTGGCTCCATCGGTGACCCGCGCCCCTCCTGGCCCGGCCGGCCCGCCCCGTCACAGCCACCGGTCCGAATTGACCTATCAGGCAGTTTCCTGGGGGCAGACCTCGGCCAAGAGCTCAAGCAGATGGGCGGTCACCAGCTCAGGCTCGCCCCGCCGTACCCAGGTGTAGACGGCAACCCGCGCTGAGGCGTCGGCATGCCGCAGAACGTACCCGTCAACCAGCCCACGTGAACGGGACTGCCGTACTTGGATCTGCCAGGGCTTTCCGTCCCCCTCGGCCAGGACCTCGACGACCTGACACTCCGGACCATCCCGAAACTGATACACCCAGCACGTCCGCATGCGGACCATTGTTTCCAGCACCATGGCAGCCCGGCGCCGGACACCCTCCAGCCCGCGCCAGATCACCGCCCTGGGCTCCGCTCATGGCCGCCCGATTCATATGTGCCGACAACCGCCGGAGACGCCCGGCACACGGTCAGCTCGCGCAGCCTCCCCTGGACACGGTGTCGTGACGGCGGGCTTCCTGGTCGCGGGCGCCCGAGGCGGCGGCGAGGGCAAGCAGGGTGGCGATGGCGCCGGCGATCAGGTCGCTGGTGATCGGGCGAGTGTGGGCGACGTCGCCCGCGACGACCCACGGGGCGATGCAGGTCGCCCGGCCCGTGCGGGGCGGCGGGGCTCAGCCCGGCACAAACACCCCGGTAGGTGGCGCTTAGGGCGCTTCGATGAATGGCAGTCCGACGGCGGCGAGCTTTGTCTGGAGGTTGATGTCGTCGCTGGCTACATAAACGGAGGATCCCGGATGTCTGGACCGCAGGAGCATGGTGGAGGCCACCAGCCGGTCGTCGGGCACGTCCAGGTCGAGCCAGTTCGGCAGCCCATCGCCCTTGGGCTCGATGTGCTCGAAGAGGGCATGGACGTCCCCGGCGACACGGACACCGCGCCGCATGTCGCCGTTGGTCCTCAGCCCCTTCAGGCGGCGGTCGGCCTTCTTTGCCGCCTCTCGGACCTCAGGGTTGCGGCCGCCGGAGCCGAACTGCCCGAGCTCGGTCATCAGCGCGACGCCAGTCTGGATCTCGTCCGCTGTCCAGCCGATGATGTCGAGCAGCAGCCCATCGAGCGGGCCACCGACCAGTTCGGCGTAGTCGCGGTGCGGCAGCGGGCCCGGGTGGTCGTGGTCGGTGCCGTAGACCCGGCCGCGCAGCAACTCCTCATCCCTGTCCATGCGTCCCAGCCTCCCAGCTGACACCGACAGAGAAGGCTTGCCCAGGGTCACCTAAGGCTTGCCCACGCCCTCGGGGGGAGGCTTGCCCAGCCCTTCAGGAGGCTTGCCCGGGGCGGAAGCGGGAGCGCCAGCCGCGGGCCTTCTCGGCTGCGGCGGCGGCCTCCTGCTCCAGTCGGTCACGCTCGGCCTGGTCCGCGGCCGCGACCGTCTTGTCCTCGCACGGCTCGCACAGCTTCGGGTGCCACCGATTGCCCGGCGTCGGGGACAGCTGGGTGTTCTCCCATCGGTCGTTGTCGAACTTCGTCCCGCAGCCGGCGCAGGCAGGGCGGGCGGCCTCGTGCTCGGCCCTCTTCTGCTCGGCCGCGCGGCGCAGCTGCTCCTGGTACTCCGCCTGTTGCGCCTTCATCCGCTCAGCCCGGCGGGCGAGGACGGCATCGCGGCGGGGGTTGCCGATCGCGTCGCGCAGTGGCTGCATGTGGGTGCGGCCGAAGCGGAGGAAGACCGGGCCGTTGGGGCCGTGCTCGCGCAGGTTGCGCAGGCCGGTCGCGATGATCGGGATCTTCCGGTCGTAGCTGCTAAACCCGTCGGCCGGCTCGCCCGCCCACAGCGGCCGGGTCAGCTCCTGGAGCCGCGGGACGGTGCGGTTGGGGTCGCGGGCGCCGATGTGGTTGAAGACGATCAGGACCGGCGGGTGCGGGGCCTCCCCTCGCTCCGCAAGGCGGGCCATCCAGCGGGTGCGCCACATCGGCTTGTCCTTGCCGTCGGTGTCCTTGATCTGCCGCTCGAAGAACCTGGAGTACTTCAGCAGCTTTGCCGCGATCTCCTCGGCGGTCTCGTGGCAGTTGTCGACCTCGATGAACAACAGCGGGATCTGGTCCTGCGGGGCGGTGAGCACGATGTCGGCCTGGGCGCCGCCCTTGCCCGGCGCACCCCACGTCCCGGTGGCGGGCAGCGGCACCTCGGTCGCGTACGAGGCGATCGTGCCGATACCGGCCGGGGCGTCGACGGCGGCCTGCGCGGCCGCCTTGGCTTCGGCCGGCTCCCCGGTGAGCAGCTGAAGGTCAGGCTTGGGGCGGAGCATCGCGATGACGGTCTCGTTGACGGCCATGGGGTGGGTGGCCCCGCTGGAGCCCGCGCCGCGAGCGGTGGAGCCCATCTCCGTGAGCGGGCGCCCGAGCTCGTAGGAGGCGGCTTCCAGGCCCTTGGTGGTCAGGTTGCGCAGCGACTCCCCCGCGCGGGTGGTGCCGCCGTTCTCGGCGAGACCGTGCTTGCGCAGATCGGAGAGCGCACCCGCGTGCGAGGCGGTACGGGCGGTCTTCCGCTCGGAGGCGGTCGCCTTCGTGGTGTGCCGGTAGGTCAGGTGCGGGGAGGCGATCCGCTGGATCTGGTCGGCCGTGGCCACCTTCAGCACCCCCAGCACGCGCAACACATCGCCCCGCAGGTCGTTCGAGGACCCCGCCGGATTCGTCAGCCGCCTGCCTGCCATCAGCTCCACCCCTTCGCCGTACGCGACCAGTTGCATCGGCCGGCCGGAAGGCGGACCTGCCTGGTCGTGGAGGGCGCCGGGCCCCCCTGGAACCCGATGATCTCCTCCCACACGGACAACAGGAGGGGAGAAGAGGGGTGTGACGGCGCAGTTTTCACGCCGATTCGGGCGCTGACCTGCATATTTGCCACCCTCACCGGTGTCAGGCCCCCAAGTGGGTACCGAAGGAGGGCCCGAAGTGCCCCCTCAAGGAGCCCACTTCGGCTTGCCCAACCAGAGCGGGGCTTGCCCCAAGGCCGGGTAGTTAACGTTCTCGCAGGTCACGCAAGGCAGTTGAGGATTTTCGCGGGAAAGAGCAACGGAGCTCGTTGGTACAGGCAGTCGACCAAGACAGCTTGTACGTGAGGAGCTCCGTTGCCGTTTCATCATGTCCTGTCCGCCCCGGTGGTGACCATCACCCGAACGGTCACCGTTGCGGCGGGCCGGTTCGCGCCGGGACATCTGGGCGAGCTGACCGCCGTCGTGCCGTTCGAGCTGGTCGACGCGATCCTCGAAGAGACGCGGTCGGTACAGCGACGACTGCGTGATCTCCCGTCGCGGGTCGGGATGTACTTCCTGCTCGCGATGTGCCTGTTCCCCGAGGTCGGCTATCGGCTGGTCTGGGACAAGCTGACAGCGGGCCTGGACGGGATTGAGGTGGCCGGACCGACGCCGAAGGCCTTGCGTGATGTGCGCCGCCGGCTGGGCTCCGCGCCGGTGCGGGCCCTGTTCGAGGTGCTGGCCGGGCCCCTGGCCCGGCCGACGACACCAGGGGTGCGATTCGGTCCGTTCCGGACGGTGTCGTTCGACGGCTGCAGTTCGCAGAAGGTCTCCGACTCCGAGCGGAACCGCCTCTGGCTCGGGCGGACGTCTCACCACGGCTATCCGGCCATCGAGTTGATGACGCTGATCGAGACCGGGACCAGGTCAATGATCGGTGCGGTGTTCGGACCGCCGGCCGGCAGCGAGACCGGCTACGCCTCACGGCTACTGCATCTGCTGCGACCGGACATACTGGTCCTGTGGGACAAGGGCTTCGACGGCAACAGCTTCCTCGCCGCCGTGAACGCAACCGGCGCCCAGGTGCTGGGCCGGCTCCGCGCCAACCGCCGCACCCCGGTCCTGACGCGTCTTGGCGACGGCTCCTACCTCTCGTTGATCGGCACCGAGAAAGTCCGTGTCATCGACGCGACCATCACCGTGACCTGCACGGACGGCACCGTCTTCGCCGGCTCCTACCGGCTGGCCACCACCCTGACCGATGCCCGCCGCTACCCGGCAGCCGCGCTCACGGCCCTCTATCACCAGCGATGGGAACACGAATCGGCGTATTACGCGCTCCGCCACACGATCATGAACGGGCGTGTCCTGCGCTCGGAAGACCCGGCCGGCGTCAGGCAGGAAATGTGGGCCCTTCTCGCCCTCTACCAGACCCTACGCGTCATGATGGTCGATGCCGCCGAGTCCCTGCCGGGCACCGATCCGGACCGCTGCTGCTTCACCATCGCCCTCCAGACCGCCCGAGACCAGGTCGTCCATGCAGCCGTCGTCATCACCGATCCCGCCGATGCCGGTCGCCTCGGACTGATCGGCCACCGGATCCTCGCCCGTCTCCTCCCGCCCCGACGCCAGCGGGTCAGCACCCGCAAGGTCAAGTCACCGATGTCCCGCTACAGCACCCGCCACGACGACGGCAGGCCCGACACCAGCCGCACCATCACCGGACTCGACATCAACATTCTCGAACCTCCCGAATACCACCCCCAGCTTCCCACCGCCTCCCGCGACGACCGGCAAACCGCCCCCACCGACCGCCGCCGTCACCGAATCCTGACCCTGCTCGAAAAGGACCCCACCCGCCTCTGGCGCCCCCGCGACATCGCCTCCCACTTCGGCGACATCACCATGGAAACCATGTATCGACAGCTCTCCAGATGGGCCGAGACCGGCCTCATCCACAAACTCGGCCCAGGCCTCTACGCCGCCACAGCATGGACCCCAACACCGCTTGCATGACCTGCGAAAACGCCAACTACCCGGCCTTGGGTCAAGGCCCCCAGGCCCGCGCGCCGCGGCAAGCCTTTTACCCTGGGCCACGCCTCCTTCTTCCAGAGCTCCACGGCGTGCTCGTCACGTTCGAGTGCTCTGCGGGCGGGTGCCTGCCAGGACCAGCCGTGCCGTTTTAGCAGCCGCCACACCGTCGCCACCGACAGACTCACCCGCAGTCGCCGGCGGATCACCGTCTGAACCCGGACCAGGGTCCACCGTTCGTCATCGAAACCGTGAGCTGCCGGTCCCTTGCCGGGTTTCTCTTCCCACACGGCGAACTGGGCGTCGGTGACGGTCGGGGCGTTCGCCGGACCCGCCGAGTGCAGAGCCGCCATGCCGCCCTCGCGTCAGGCACCGCGCCAGCGTTCCACCGACCGCACACTCACCCGCAAGTCCTTCGAGATCACCGCGGTCTTCTCACCCGCCGCGAACCTCACGCCAGCCTGAAGCCGGATCCCCTCACGCAACGCCCGACGCTCAGCGGTCAGGCCCCCACCCTCCGGATACCTCACGCCACCGGCATACCGCAAGGTTCATGAACCGTCAGCCCCGACGACCACCCGAAAACCTCAGTAGGTGTCTGTCAGGACCACGGGAAACCCACCCCGGAACTGTGGTGCATCTTCAGGTGCGGGCCGTGCACCCGCCGTGCCAACGAAGGTCCGCTTCGACCGGATCCACCTTTCGAGCCCCGCCGGAACGGTCCCAGCCCGCCAGATCTGGACACTATGTCCAGACTGGACGTATAGTGCAGTTATGAGTGGAGCAGAAGCAGCTCACGACCCGACCACCTACTCAAAGCGCCCGCCGACCGCCCCGAAACGGCAATCACGGTCGCCGACCTCACCGGAGTAGGCGCGCTCGACGCGGCACTCGCCTCGGCCGTCCTCGACCAGCTCCTGCGGTAACCATCGGAGCCGGACAGACGAAGCGTCGCCGACCCCACCCCCACGCCCCCACAGCCAGGACCCTGCCATGGACGCCAGCACCAACATCGAAGCGGCCCCCTCCCCCGCCGCCCCGACGCCCGTCCCACCGCAGCCCGCCACCCACACGCGGCCCGACTCACCGCCCCACATCTGCAGACTTCCGCACCATCCCGAGTCCGCCGGCGCCGCCCGCCGCATCACCAACACCCTTCTCCATGAATGGGACGTAGACGACGAGACCACCCACCAAGCACTACTCGTCGTCTCCGAACTCGTCACCAACGCCCTCGAACACGCCCTGCCCCCCATCGTTCTCCACCTTCAACACCCCAAAGACGACGGCACCCTACGCATAGAAGTCGACGACGGCGGCCCCGCCAACAACAAGGGCACATGGACCACGAGCTGCGCACCAGAAGAACACGGCCGCGGCGTCGGCATCATCGCTTTTCTGGCAAGCGCCCACGGCACCCGCATCCTGGCGCACACCGTCACCTACTGGGCGATCCTCCCGGCAGCCAGCTGAACACCAGGCGGCAGCCGCACTCGGAGCACGCCAAGTTGGTGGAACGAGTACGGCAGCAGTCCGTCCTGGGCTCGCTGACCTGTCTCGGCCTCGGCCGGGAGGCCTGTGCAACCGCTTGCCGAAGAGCGTGTCTGAAAGATCGCGTAAGTCCGTGATGTGGCAGCCTGGCCCGGGGCTCGGCCCCGGGCCCTTGGGCCGGGTGGATGGGACGAGTCAGGGCAGACAAAAACGAAGCGGCCGCGTCCGTGGCCGGCGACGAGATGGTCGATGAGGTGGTCGAGCGGCTGCTCGACAAGGCTGACGTCTCAGGGGCGGCCCTTCTCGGCGAGGGTGGGCTGCTGACGGAGATCACCAGGGCCGTGCTGGAGCGGGCCCTGGAGGCCGAGATGAGCGAACACCTCGGCTATGAACGGGGAGATCATGCAGGTCACGGGTCGGGGAACTCGCGTAACGGGACTTCCCCGAAGACGGTCCTGACCGATGCCGGGGCGGTCACTTTGGCGGTTCCGCGGGACCGCAACGGCGACTTCGAACCGCGTCTGGTCCCGAAGAACGCCCGCCGGCTCGCGGGGTTCAACGACCGGATCCTCTCGCTCTACGCCCGCGGCATGAGCGTGCGCGACAGGATGGCGCGGTCCGCGGACGGGTGCGCGACGACGAAGTCCTTGCCACCGGTCTCACCGACCAGACGCGGGTAGGACTTGCACTTCTCGATGTTGTTGCCGACCGTCTTCCACAGGTACTGGAAGGTCTTGGTCGAGCCGGTGAAGTGAATGCCGGCCAGCTCGGGGTGGTTCAGG
>NZ_JBIAVJ010000059.1:0-14875 GCF_042894025.1 Streptomyces sp. NPDC001549 | reverse complement strand
CCGACGGCGGCCGCGATCGGGTGGATCAGGGCAGGGCTGGCCATAGCAGGGCCTCCTGTCGATGTCGTGGGGCCCCGCCCTTCGGGGCTGTTCACCGGTGAGCTCCGGCTACTCGTGCGTGAAGGCGCGCTCCTGGTCCTCGGGCGTGAGGGGCCGGCAGCGAACGCCGGTGAGCTCCTCGGACAGCTCCCACAGCCGGCGGGCGGTGACGGTGTCGCGGATGGCACGCTCGCGGTTGCGCAGGACCGGTTCGCCGCGTAGCTGCAGAGGCCCGTCGGGCACGACATACGCTCCGCCCGGCAGGTTCGGGACGGTCGCGGCGTACAGGGAGGTCTTGGCGCCTTCGGGGGTGGGGCGGAAGGCGGCGCGGAGCAGCAGCCGGGTCAACGCTCCGTAGAGTCGGCCGCGGTTGCTGTTGGCGCCGCCGGTGAGAACGTTGGTGCGGGTGAGGCCGGGGGCAACGGCCGTGCTGCGCAGCTTCAGGCCGGCGGCGTCGGCGCGGCGTTGCAGTTCGGTGGCGAAGTAGAGGTTGGCGCGCTTGGACTGCAGGTAGGTGAACATCGCGCGGTAGCGGCGTTCGGCGTTGAGGTTGTGCAGGTCGAAGCGGGCGAATCGCTGGCCTTCGCTGCTGATGGTGACCACCCGCGGATCGGGCGATGCGAGCAGATGGGGCAGCATCAGGCCGGTCAGGGCGAAGGTGCCCAGGTGGTTGATGCCGAACTGCGACTCGAAGCCGTCGGCGGTCCGGGCGAAGGGCACCATCGCCACTCCGGCATTGTTGATCAGCAGATCGAGCCGGTCATGGTCCCAGCCGTCGGCGAAGGTGCGTATGGAGGCAAGATCGGCCAGGTCGAGGAGGCGCATCTCGGCCTGGGCGCCGGGTGCCCGGGCGAGCAGTCGGTCCAGGGCGGCCTGGCCTCGTTGGGGACTGCGGCAGGCCAGCACGACATGGGCGCCCCGGCGGGCGAGCGTCTCTGCTGTGACCTGGCCGATGCCGCTGTTGGCTCCGGTCACCAGCGCCAGGCGGCCGGATTGGTCGGGGATCGAGTCGGGGGTCCACGTACGGGAAGTGCTGGGCATGGCCTTCCTTCTCCTGGTTCGAGGGCGTCCGGCGTCGGCGCGTAGCTGGGCACGAACCCCAGCCATTGCAACTTCCAGTTGCGATACGCTGGAGCCTGACACGTGACCACCCACTAACGCAACTGGGAGTTGCAATGGAGTTGGGTTCCTCCGAACCCGCCCGCCCGGTCGGGCGCGGCCGCAAGGCACAGGCAGCGGTGCGCGCCGCCACCCTCGCCGAGTTGGCGGACAGGGGCTACGCCGAGCTGACCATCGAGGGCGTGGCCCAGCGGGCCGGGGTGCACAAGACGACGCTCTACCGGCGCTGGAAGGACCGCGCGAGCCTGGTCGTCGACGCGCTCACCGAGCACTTCGCCACCGACATCCCCATTCCGGACACCGGCGCCGTCGAGACCGACCTGCAAGCCCTCGCGCGGGCGCTCGTGCAGAGCATGACCAACCCTGTGGGCAGGGCGGTGCAGACCGCGCTGTTCTCCGACGCCGGCCGGCTGCCGGAGATCGCCGAGGCGAAGCGGCGAATCCTCGCCGACCGGTTCCGACGGGCCGAGCCCGTGGTCGCGCGCGCCATCGAGCGGGGCGAGCTCCCAGCCGACACCGATCCGGTCGAGCTGATCAAAACGCTGGCCGCCCCGATCTACTTCCGATTGCTGGTCAGTGCCGATCCGGTCGAGGAGGGCACCGCCGACCAAGCCGCGCGGATCACGCTCGCCGCCGCCCGCGCCGGCGCCCTGACGCGGGGCCCTGCCCTAGCCGGCAAGGCAACCGAAGCGGACGCCGGTCAGGAATGAACGGCAGCGCGCTCGCCCCACGCGTGCAGTGCAGCCACAAGGCGTCCGGGCCTGTGGTCACACAGGCCAACGGGCGCCCTCCGCCGTGGTCGCGGCCAGCACCACATCGGACCGTTCATCCAGCCCGACAGGCCAGGTCCGTGCGGCGGATGCCGCCTCCGGGGTGCCATGCCATGACGGGCGCAGAGCTCCCGTGTTCGGGCACCGGGACGCCGTGATGATGCCGCCGCAGTCGTGCGCCTGCACACGCACTCCTCCCCCGGGCCGCGTACGCGTACATGAGGGCCGGATTCACCCCGGCAGGTGAGCCCTGGGCCGGCTGCGGGCACACAAAAAGGGCCCCTCGCACCCGAAGAGTGCGAGAGGCCCAGGGCCGTGTCCGCCGGGTTCGTATCACCGCCCCGACGGCAGCTACTTCTTGCCGGTGACCTTCAGCGGCCAGGAGACCTCCGGGGCGTCCGCGGCCGCCTTCTCGTCCAGTGCCGTGACCAGCACCTTGCTGGCCACCCACCGCCGGCTGCGCTGCTCCACATCCCCACGGAATTGATCGGACAGGTGCTCTCGTCGACGTCCTTCTGCGTGCAGACGTGATCGGTCTCAGTAGAGCCGTGGGTGGTCACCCCGCACGGCGTGAACGTCGCCTCGAAGTTGCCGTCCTTGTCCGGGTGGACCAGACCCGGCCCACCCCCGCGATCCGCCCCACCTCGGCCAGCAGCACCGTGTCCTCCCCCGGGAGCACCGGGGACAGGGCGGCGAGCGGTGAGCGGCAGCCCGCCCGGGCCGTGACCACCGCCCGCCAGTCGACGGACGGCCGGACGACCGGGAGCAGTGCGATGTCCTCGGCCGAGTAGAGCGGGACGGTGGTGACGCCGCCGTGGGACTTGTAGTCCACCTCCACCGAGCCGATCGGGGAGACGAACCCGAGCCGCACGGCGGCGTCGAAGTCGACCCTGCGGACGCCGAGCCGGCGGGCGGCCTGGTCGGGGCCGAGGGGGACATGGCGGTGGGCCTTGACCCCGGATTTTGAACACGTCTATGCGGCTTGGGTCAGGATAGTTGCTGCTGGTTGGAGGGCGTTCTCGTAGGCGATCGGAGATCGCTGGCCGAGGCGGGAGTGCCGGCGGCGGGTGTTGTGTCGTCACCACTGGCCTGCGCGGCGGCCCGCTGCGTCGAGTAGGCGCCGGGCCGGCGCTCGCCGGCGGCTCGGATCCAGTTCCGCAACGTCTCGGTGTTCACCCCGAGATCGCCGGCGACCGACTTGATCGTCGCTCCCGGCCTCGACCGGTACAACGCGACCGCGTCCGCCTTGAACTCGGCGGGGTAATGCTTCATCCCCACGGGGACTCCGTTCTCCTGGACCATCAAGATCCAAGTGTCTCCGGTGTCCAAAATTCGGGGTCAAGGCCCCGTGGTGATGTTGCCCGTCGTCTGCACCAGGGTGGATCGTGACCTCGATCGAACGGACCGCATATCCGCAGCGGTTTAAGCGGCTGATCACCGCGCATGAGCTGCATCTGCTCTTCTCGCCGACTCGGGAGGAGGCGTGGGCAGCGGAGCGGATGGATTCCGATGAGCATCAGCTCGCGATGCTGCCGGCGCTGAAGTCGTATCAGCGGATGGGGCGCTTCCCCAAGCCGGAGGCATACCCGGAGGCCATCAAAACGGCACACGCCGACTTCGCCGCCCTCCAACAGCGCGACCTCAGCCCCGTGTAGTTACTCAGTGCTACATGTCGGGTGGCGACAGTCATACGAGAACACGGCCGACTGCGGGGGAGTCGAGCCAGGACTGCGGGATCAGTGCCACAGTCCTGGTTCGGGTTGCGGTTCCTCGGAGGCCCGATGCTGGGACGTACCTATGAGGCAGATGCCCTCATTACGGGCAGGAAAGCGGGGCGAGGCCTGCACTGGTGAACACGTAGCTGACTGATCGTTTGTCTGGTCCCGGATAGGAGACGACGACGGCGATCCCGTGGCTGTTGGTTCCGCCGTACTGCGGTGTTATCTGTGTGTAGGCGCGTCCGCGCAGGTCGGCGGCCCAAGTCGCGGTGGAGTCGGTCCAGGTGATCACATCTCCGGCGACATGGACCCAGTCGATGGGCGCCCCCTCGACCACCATGACCGGCGCCAGCCATCCGGCCCTCCAGGCGTACAGATTCTTGTTGCCCACCCCGGTCCACGCCCAGGTCGTTCCGTCGCTCGCCGAGGCCGGTGAGCCGTCGGCGGCTGCAAGCGCCGCGGGGAGGCTGCCCGGCGTGCCCTGCGCGGTGACCGCGGTGAGCTTCGTGGGGGTGTCGATGGCGAAGGCCTCTGGCCAGACCAGTGTGTCTCCGGCGAAGAACGAGGGCGCCATGCGCCAGGTGTGCACGATCTTGTCGGTCGCCGAGGCGAGATCGTAGAGATGGACCTGCCGCTGGACGTCGGTGAGTTTCTGGTCCTTGGTCCCGTCGCTGACTCCCTGGACCCAGGTCGCCTTGCCGTTGTTGACCCACGGGTACATGAACGGCCCGGGCACCGGTTTCCCGTCGGCGCCGACTTGGGTCTTGGCGATGCTCTTGGGGGCTCCGCCGGCCTGGGAGTCCCAGGCGAACAGCTCCCACTTGGAGCCGACATCGTTCGAGGCAAGGGTGTTGAAGACCAGCCAACGGCCGTCGAAGTCAGCCAGGCCGAGGCCACCCTGGCCGGAGTTGGCGGCGGTGTAGATCGTGGTGCGCTCGCGACCCTGGTCACGCAACCAGACCAAGGTCACACGGCCATCGCGCCGACTGGCGGCGATCACCGAGGAACCGTCGGGCGCCACGGCCATCGGGTCCAAGGACTCGCCCTGCGCCGCCTGGAGCATGCCGGCGGTCTGGGCCTGCTTCCAGGCGGCTGGGGTGTCCACCTTGCAGAACGGCTTGCCGGAATCGGCCGGGGGCAGGGAAACGGACGGCTGGGAGGGTGCTCCGCTGCTCGGGGTAGGAGACCCTGCTGTCGCCTCGGAAGTGCGTGGCGCCGGCGAGCACCCGAAGGTGCCCGCCAGCGCCACGCCTACCGCTGCGATCAGCAGTCTCCTACCAGTGGTAGCCACGGCCGCCCATGATCGTCACGAGGGTGCTGTTGGGCATTCCGCTCCGTGCAGGCACGCTGGACCACACGGTGGTTGCCGAGTCCAGGTAGGCCGCCCAGTCCCCGTCGTAGCCCTGGAACGGGAACCAGTGGTAGATCGTCGTGCTGTTGTTGGGGTGGCCGACGAGGTGCGGGCCGTTGTAGACCTCCATCGAGTTGCCGACCGTGGAGGCGCCGGCGTTGATGTCGCCTATGAGGTGGTTCTTGAACGCGGCGACTTGTTCGCTGTTGGCGGTGTAGGGCAGGTTGACCCTGAGATAGTGGAACCCGCCCGCTTCGTCGTTCAGCTGTTTGTCCATCTGGTCCACACCGGTACCGCCGTTATTCGGCGTGATGCCGACCCAGCGGGCGAAGGTCCCCTGGTCGTGGTTCCAGATACCGCGCATGCCCAAGGCCATCACCAGTGTGGCGGCCCGCAGTAGTTGTTGTACCACTGGCCCTGGTGGGTGTTCGCGAGCATCTTGCTGGTCGCGGAAGTCAAGGCCTTCGGTCTGTGGGCCGCCATGTACGCGTCCTTAGCCTTGACTTCGGCGGCGGTGGCGTTCCTGCCGCCCCAGCCGTCCTTGGACTTGTCGTTCCGGTCGTCGTTGGCGGCCTTGGCCGCCCCGACCTCCTGCGCGGATAAGGTGCCGCCCCCGGTCTCCAGCGCGGATAAGGTGCCGACTCCGGTCGAGGGCGGGGATTCAGCCGAGGCGGCCTGCGGGGTGATCAGTCCGGCGAATACGAATGCGGCCAGCACTCCTGCCGTGGTGGCCTTGGCTGCAATTCTCATGATGTCCTTCGGATGGTTGACGGGCTGTAGGGATCGGCGTGCTGAGAGGCGGCGCCGTGGCGGCCCCGCCGAGCAGGTCTGCGGGGCCGGGCCCCCGAAGTGCGGAAGGGATTGTGCTCCTGGCGGCTATAGCAGTGGGCAGGTTCTCTACCGACCCAGATTGATGCAGACAATGACGGAAGAATGGGTCAATCCGTCACTCATCCACAGGAATGAGATAGCAACGCCCAGGATTCCGAACGAATCAAGGCGCCCTTCCGGCGGAAGTTCAGATCCTTACACGCCGAACCTGTTGAGGGGGATTTGAGGTTGACCACTAAACTCCAGCCACAACTGACCGAACTGTCCACAAGTGATGACCGTCGACGGCCCTCGGCCGCCCCACGCCGCCACCTCGTTAGAGGGAAGCGGAGCTTCCACGGTTACCGCCCGCGATTGACTCCGGATGAAGCCGTCCAATAGGCATCACGGCACACCGTTGTCCACGGACACGGTGAAATCCGGGTGAGCAGCGCCCGTCCACCGGAACTGAATCTGCCGACGCCGGGGATCACGGGAAAGTGGGCCCTGGCCTCGAATCACCACTCCAGTTCCTTGAGTGCACGGCTTCATCTGGACGGGCTGGTGAGGTATGACGGCCGGTCACGGCGATTTGGGGATCAGGAGCACGGCGGCGTGGATCGCGTCGTTGATGGTCATCCCAATGCGATACCAGCGGGGCGGCCGGTGGTGGTCTGCGGCTGCCAATGCTTCTTCACCTCGCGCTCCAGGCGCGCGGCTAGGCCGTCTCTTTCGGATCTTGCCGGGCCCGCGACGTCCGGCACCGCACCCGGCCGCGTTGGCGGGGCGCCCGAGTACGTCCAGTACAAGGGCGCCCCTCCGCCTTGCCGGACACGGCACCGGACGCCGCGGGCTCGGCCGACAAGATCCGAAAGAGACGGCCTAGGTCTGCGGAATGCAGGGGTGCCCTGTCGTGCGCCCCCGCCGAACGGGTGAGGGTCGCCGGAATTCGACCCGGTCCGTGGTGTTTGAACTCGATGCTTGGCAGGTCGGGATGGGTTGACGCACGTGGAGAGTGTCATGGCGAACGGTAGTGTCCTGCTGGCTTTGCGCGAGGACCCCTTGGGCCGGGGTGTCGGCGGTGACCAACTGCGAAGGATCGGCAAGGAGTTGGAGAATCGCGGCCTGGAGGTGCGGTGGGCGCGGACCGTCGAGGCGGCCTGCGCCGCCCTGCGTACGGAGGCGGGCCTGTCGGCCGCGGTCGTCGCCTGGGACCTGCCGTCCGAGACCGGCGAGGACAGCGACGGCCGGGGAGCGGCCGTCTTGCGCCAGATCACCCGCCGGTTCACGGCCCTGCCCGTCTTCGTCGTCATGAGCGAGGAATCGGACCACGGCCTGGACCGCCTCCCCCTGTGGGTGGCGGAGACCGCCGTCGGATACATCTGGCCTCTGGAGGACACGCCGTCCTTCATCGCGGGCCGGGTCTTCAACGCCGCCCGGGAGTACGGCGACTCCGTCCTGCCGCCGTTCTTCAAAGCGCTGCGACGGTTCGACGACGCCCACGAGTACTCCTGGCACACCCCGGCGCACTCGGGCGGCGTGGCCTTCTTGAAGTCGCCCGTCGGCCGGGCCTTCTTCGACTACTACGGTGAGCGGCTCTTCCGCACCGACCTGTCGATCTCGGTGGAGCAACTGGGTTCCCTCTTCGAGCACAGCGGCCCCATCGGGGAAGCGGAGCGCAACGCCGCCCGGATCTTCGGCGCCGACCGTACGTACTTCGTGCTCCACGGCGACTCCACCGGGGACCGTATGGTCGGCCACTACTGCGTCACCGCCGACGAGATCGCCCTGGTTGACCGCAACTGCCACAAGTCGGTGCTGCACGGGCTGGTGATCTCGGGTGCGCGCCCGGTCTACCTCGTCCCGACCCGCAACGGATACGGGCTGGCCGGACCGCTCCCGGCGCGCGAGACGGCGCCTGCCGCGGTCGCCGCCCGGATCGCCGCCCACCCGCTGACGCCTGGCGCGGTATCGCCCCAGGCCCAGTACGCGGTGATCACGAACTCGACATACGACGGCCTTTGCTACGACACCGTGGAGACGGCGCGCACACTGGCGCCCAGTACTCCACGGCTGCACTTCGACGAGGCCTGGTTCGCCTACGCGCGCTTCCATCCCCTGTACACCGGCCGGTACGGCATGGCCGTGGGGCCGGACACCTTCGAGGGTGACGAGCGTCCCACGGTCTTCGCGACCCAGTCGACGCACAAGCTGCTGGCCGCCCTGTCGCAGAGCGCCATGGTCCACGTGAAGTCCTCACCCCGAGCGCCGGTCGAGCACCATCGGTTCAACGAGACGTTCATGATGCACGGCACCACCTCGGCGCTGTACCCGGTGATCGCCTCGCTGGACGTGGCCGCGGCGATGATGGACGGGCCGCAGGGCGAGTGGCTGGTGAACGAGGCGGTGACCGAGGCCGTGCGGTTCCGGCAGGCCCTCGTCCGTACCGGGCGCCGGATCGCGGAGGCCGGGGACCGGCTGCCGTGGTTCTTCGGCGTCTGGCAGCCCGACACCGTCACCGACCCGGCCGACGGGGCCACCGTGGCCTTCGCAGACGCCTCCCCGGCACTCCTGGCCTCCGATCCCCGCTGCTGGGAGCTCGTCCCAGAGGCGGACTGGCACGGCTTCGAGGGACTCAGTGAGGGCCAGTGCCTGCTGGACCCCATCAAGGTGACGCTGACCTGCCCCGGCGTCAATGCGCGCGGTGAGGCGGACTCCTGGGGCATCCCCGCCCGCATCCTCACCGCGTACCTGGCCGGCCGCGGCATCGTCGTGGAGAAGACCGACACCTACACCACCCTCGTCCTGTTCTCCATGGGCATCACCAAGGGCAAGTGGGGCACCCTGATGGACGCACTCATGGACTTCAAGGCCCTCCATGACGCCGACACCCCGCTGCGCCAAGTACTGCCGGATCTCGTCGAGCGCTACCCGCAGCGCTACAGCGGCACGACCCTGCGCGGTCTTTGCCAGGACATGCACGAACACCTCACCCGGGCGGAACTGATCGACGCCCTGGACACCGCCTTCCAGCAGCTGCCGGAACCCGTCGTCCCGCCCCAGGCGTGCTACCGGCAGCTGATCCGGGGCGGCACGGAACGGCTCCCCCTCGCCCAGGCCGCCGGCAGGGTGGCCGCGGCCATGGTGACCGTGACTCCCCCGGGGATCCCCGTCCTGATGCCCGGAGAAGCGCTCGGCGCGCTCAACGGCCCGGTCCTGCGCTACCTGTGCGCGCTGGAGGCGTTTGACCGGGCCTTCCCCGGGTTCCACAGCGAGGCCCACGGTGTCACCATCGATGCCGACACCGGGGACTACCTCATCGAATGCGTACGCCTGGGCATCCAGATGACGTGAGCCTCACGTCGCGTCGTCTTCTGGCCAGGGCAGTTCGAGTAGCGCTCTCCGCCAGCTGGCGGAGTCACCAGCCACTGTCAAAGCCATCAACGAGATCCGGGCCTGAACACACGTCCGGCCTTGGTCCCCCCTTCCGGGCGTGCCGGTGCCCCGGCGGCGCTCGCCACCGGGGCACCGGGAACGGGGGCCCGCCCTACCACCTAGACGGGGCGATGCCGGGACTGCTCGGCCCCGGGCTTCTCAGTCGCCGGGGCCTTGCCACCGGACAGACGGGTACCGAACCGCAGGACCGCAACTTCAGTGTGGGTGCGTGCCGTGGCGAGCTTCGGGGCCCAGTACACCCGGGCCCGATCGATCCAAGCCCCGGGCCGCAGCCTGGGCGGAGGGGCCTTCCACGCCAAGACGGTCAGCTCGCCTTCCACACCCTCTCCGGTTCCTCCCCGCCCTGACGCCTTCCTGCGCGCGGGTGGTGATCTGGGTGCGGCAAGGTTGTTCGGCCGGGCGACCCAGCGAACGCGGAATCACGCTCCGCGACCGCTTCCCAAGATCTGTGCCAGAGCCCGTTCTGACGTCGTCCGACAGTCCCGTCGGCGGCCCCTGCCGGGGGTCACATGAACACCGCGCTCGCACTGGCCTGGGCGGCGGCGGCGCCCGAGTTCCTCGGCTTGTGGTGGACCGTGTGGGTCATGCCCGCGCCACGGGAGTCACAACGGGCACACGGGGCCGGATTCAGGGTCGAGCAGGCCGATCGGCGACGGCGCGGCCTGCGGGACAGCATCCGGGTCTGGAAAACGCGCGCCGGCTGAGCTCGCCCATCTCCCAGGTCTGCCGCTCCAGCGCATCCGCCATGCCCGTGTGCGCCCGCCGGGCCGGCGCTGCCTCTCGGTGCGCGGCGACAGTCGCCGGACTGCGGTCGAGCCGACGGCTGCCACGTGCCCGGCGAGCGCGGGAGTGATGGCCGCCAACCGCTACCGCAGGGAGCCGCCGACGGCCGAGGGCTCCCTGCGGCCCGCTCGATCGGGCCGTGCGGCCGATGGGCTTTCCCGACGCCGGTCGGACGGGCGGATCAGCGCAGTCCGGCGAAGAGGTCGTTCTCGGGTACGGCCGCGCCGGTGACGTCCTTGACACGTACGAAGGTCTCCATGCCCATCAACTCGCCGAACCTCTCCTTGCCCATCTTCAGGAAGAAGATGTTCTCGCCCTGACTGGCGTGCGCGGCCAGCGCCTCGAACTTCTGACCGCTGAACACGGTGGTGTCCACCCACGTGGTGATCTCATCGTCGGGGAGGCCGATCTCGGCCATCGCTGCGGCCTCGGCGGGATCCGGCTCCGGCATGTCCTCGTGAAACTCGCGCATGATCTCCCCGAACCGCTGCATCCCCGAGCGGGGCATCGCCGTCCAGTACACCTTCGGTGTCAGCGCGGTCATCTCCAGCGCCGCCATCGTGATGCGGTGGGCCTGGATGTGGTCGGGGTGGCCGTAGAAGCCGTTCTCGTCATAGGTGACGACCACATCGGGCCGGTAGTGCCGCATGAGTTCCGCAAGTCGGGCGGCGCCTTCCGCCACAGGGGTCTGCCAGAAGGATCCGGGGGCGTCATTGCTCGGCCAGCCCATCATCCCGGAGTCGGCATAGTCCAGCGTTTCCAGATCGCTGACTTTCAGGACGTCACAGCTCGCCTCGAGTTCTTGACGGCGCATCAACGCGACGGTTGCCGGATCGTGCCCGGGATCGCCCGGCTTGACACCCCCCGGTCCGTCACCGCAACGGCCGTCGGTACACGTCACGAGAACCGTGCGGATGCCTTCCGCCGCGTACCGCGCGAGGACACCTCCGGTTCCGGTGGCCTCGTCGTCGGGATGGGCGTGCACTGCCATGAGCGTCAAGGGCCGGTCAGTCACGAAACAATCCTCCTGCAGAAAAACTTCTTGGTCCGAGTGCGCGGCGGGCGTACCGCGATCCTGGGGGTCCGGATTCTGGTAGGGCGGACGACCCTGTGGTCTCCGTTTTCCCCGCCCGTGCGGCGCCGGTCCCCCGGTCGGTGCAACCGCGCCGACCGGACCGGCTGTTCCCGGCACGGCCGCTCGGTTTTCCGGACAGCCTCCGCCTGGCCCGCCTGGCCCGCCTGGCATGCCTGGCATGCCTGGCCGGCCCTTTGTGCGAGGCGGCCTGCTCGCCACCGCGATCAGCCGACACCACCCCGGTCGGAGTGAGTAACCCCGTCCATCGGCCCGCACAGGATTGCTGACCAGGCCCTCCAGGCCCAGGACGGAATGACTTCTACGCCCCTCGCAGCTGCGGCCGGCGCATCACGCGTAGTAGCTGACGATCACCAGCAGTGCCGTGCATTCTGCGAGGAGCTGGGTGGTGAGCGCTGCCTGCCGTACCGGGAGGGCGGGTGCGGCCAGGGCGACGACGAACGATACGGCGCCAATGCCGGCGCTCCAGACGAACAGCCACCCGGGCAGCCCCGTGGTGCACTGCCGCCCGTACGTTATGCAGCCCGACACCTGCACCGATGACAGAAGCAGAATGCCTGCCGCCAAGCACGCCGCAGGGAAGAGCGCGGCCGCCAGGCCGGCCCAGAAGCGGGAGCGGTCCCTTCCCGAGGCTATTGCCTGGGCCGGGAAAGTCTCGGAGGGGGAAGCTGTGTTCATGCCCTGATCCAACAAAGAGTTCAGGCTTGGCACATCCGTCCGGCTACTCACCGGCACGTGCGCCCGTACTCAGCCCGCCCCCGCCGGGCTCTGTCACCGTGCTCCTCGCCCTGCCGCGCCCGGTGGTAGGGCGCACGAGCGCGTTCGAGGCGATCGAGGCGATCGGCCGCCTCCCTCCCCTCCGTGTCCTGGCCGAGCACTACACCACAGCTGCTCCAGCTCCCGTCACCCGCCGCCTCACTTCGGAACCGTCCGGACGGATGCTCTCCGGCGACTGTTTTTCAGTGTTGTTGTGGGAAGCGTTGCGCGATACTCGACCTGTGGAGTGGCACGAGCAGGCACAGGCCGCAGAACAGACCGGTGATTGGGATACAGCCATCTCACTGGTGAGCGCTCGTGCCGAGTGCTTCTCCGCCGATTTCCACGCGCACAGCAATCACCTGTGGCACATGGATTTGCTCGTCCGTGCGGAGCGGTTCGATCAACTCACCGAACTTGCGGTCACAGACGTCCACGCATGTCGGAGACTCAACAGATCGCTTCACGAGCGTGGAATGGAGACGGAGCTGCGCAACCGTGCCAGTGATGGCGACGGCGGGGCCCTGTATCACCTTGTGAGGTGGCTGTACGGGACAGGTCGGCCCCAGGAAGCCTGTCGAGCGGTTCAGGACCTGGGACCTGAGGATGAGTACGCGCACCAGCTCGTCGCAGACTTGCGTACGCCTACAAGCGATGCACGATAGCGCTCCGCGCTGGCTGGTCTGCCCGGATCCGGTCAGCGAACGCATGTCGCTTCAGCATGCCGGTGACAACCTCCCAGGAGTGTCCGAAGGCCGGCACCCGGGCAGACCCTGAAGGAGAACTGCCGCCCTCCGGTTCGATGGCGGCCCGCGCCGGAGCTGCCGGGTTGCTGTGACCCCGGGTGAAGTTCACCTTGAGCATTGCGCTCTGCGCCCTTCGCACGGAGGGAGCGCGTCGGCCCGGACCTGGGGGTTTCCCCGGAGCGATCAGGACGGGGCAGAACCGCCATCAGCTGCTGTGCGCTGACGCCTGTAGTCGCGAGCTGCCCGGGCGCGGTTTCCGCATGACGGCTTGCACCGCTCCTGCCGCCCGTGGCTCTTGACGAAGTAGCGCACGCACCGGGCGCGGTGCAGGATCGCAACCGCGTGCACTGCGGGCCGCTGAGAAAGTCGATCGCGGCTCGGGCCAGGACCGCGACAAGCCGAACGTACGGATCGTCTTCCGCTGACAGCAGTCGGACGGCAGGGACTCCTTCGACGGGCCGGTCGATCTGCGGGGCGACCAGTTCCCGCGCGGCAGCCGTGTTGAGGTGGACCATTGCCTGGTCGGCAGTCATCAGGCGATGGGCGTCCGCCGGGCCGGGGGGAGCGGGACTGACCACTCGGGCGAACAGGGCCCGGACTGCCTGCCGAAGCTCGATGATCCCGAGCCTGAGGTTTTCAACCGTCGTGGCTTCGGGTCGTTGGCATGAGCATGGGGCGGGGAGATCTAACGCATGAGAAGTGGGCCCGGCTGAAGCCGCATCTGCCGGAGTCCGGGCAGCGCGGCGGCCGGTGGGCCGGCCACCGCAGGGTCATCAACGGAATCCTGTACCGACTGCGCACGGGGGTGCCATGGCGGGATCTACCTGCGCGTTTCGGTCCATGGAAGACGGTGTGCGAACGGCACAGACGCTGGTCGGCGGACGGTACCTGGGACAGGAACTTCGCGGCCGTCCTGGCCGACGCCGACGCGGAAGGCCGGATCGACTGGTCGATGGTGAGCGTCGACTCGACCTCCTGCCGGGCCCATCAGCACGCTGCCGGCGCTCGTAGGAAACCGCCACGAGTGCCGGGAAAATGCGCACGCCCCGGCAGCACCGCCCAGACGAGGGACTCGGACGCTCCCGGGGCGGCCTGACCTGCAAGATCCACCTCGCCGGTGAGGGCGGACGACGCCCCCTGGCCCTGCTGATCACTCCGGGGCAGTGGGGGCGACGCTCCGCAGCTCATCCCGGTCATGGACCGCATCCATGTCGCCCGCCTCGGCGGCGGGCAACCACGCACCCTGCCCTACCATCTCGGCGGCGACAAGGCGTACTCCTCCCGCCGCAACCGCCGCTACCTGCGACGACGCCAGATCAAGCACACCATCCCCGAACCGAAGAACCAGCGGGCCAACCGCCAACGAAGGGGCAGCAAGGGCGGCCGACCCTCAGGCTTCGACAAGACGATCTGCAAACGAAGGAACGAAGTCGAGCGAACCATCAACGAGTTGAAGAACTCCCGGGCCGTGGGCACGAGGTTCGACAAGCACGGCTGCATCTTCCACGGCACCGTCACCGTCGCCTCGATCCGGCTCTGGCTCCGCCCGTGATCTCCGCCGGATCTAGTCGCCGGTCTGGCCGTCGAGCATCTCGCGCAGGATGTCCAGGTGGCCGTTGTGGCGGGCCGTCTCCTCGGTGAGGTGAAGGATGATCCAGCGCAGGTCGACACGGAGACCGTCGCGGACGGCTCCCTTGGCCTGGATGTCCAGGCTGTTCCCGGCGACCAGTTCGCGGTAACGGGCGCTCTGTTCGGCGTATTCGTCGAGCAACTGCGTGAGCGGGAAGTCAACGGCGATACGCATCTCGCGGTCGGGGTCCTCATCGGTCCAGGGGCCCCGGTCTTCCTCGCCGAGGAAGACCACCTGGAACCAGTAGTACTCGACCCAGCGGAGATGGTTGATCAATCCGCTCATGGTCATCAGCGGCGAGCCCGGCAGCAGCGCCTTGCGGGCGTTCTCCGCGGAGACGCCATCGCACTTGGCGCGGGCGGTGTCACGTGTGTAGTCGAGAAACGTGGTGAGCTGGGTGCGCTCGTCCCACGCGGGCGGTGTGTCGTCGATTCTTGTCATCGCGCGAAGCGTCCCCGATCACCGCGCCCGATGTCGAAGTATTTTTCGACGGGCCCAACCTGTTCCACCTAGTGTTCTGCGCCAGAAATCTCAGGGTTAAGTCTGCGCCTGGTTGCCCGGTTCGGATGGGGTGATCTTGGTGAGGTAGTCGGCGAGGGACTTG
>NZ_JBIAVJ010000058.1:0-15035 GCF_042894025.1 Streptomyces sp. NPDC001549 | reverse complement strand
TGGAAAGAGGCACTGAACCAGTTCTCACTCTTCTTCGAGGACCGGCTCAGCATCCAATGAAACCAGGCGACTTACACAAGATCGCTGACACGTCCGAGCCAGCGGCGGCGCCGCCCCGGCTGATGGGCGTCGTGTGTTGTGCATTGGGTACGCGTCATCGGCTTTCACTGGTGCTGGCCTGGGTTGATGGCGTTACGAGGGTGTCGTTTTGCTGGTGAAGGCCGCTGTCGTTTGGCGGGTGGGCTTGATGTCGCCCCTGTGGGTGGGTGTAGCGAAACGCTGGGTGGGGCCGTGTTGTGTCTGGCTAGGCTCGGTGGATGCCGTCGTTTGCGGGTGATCCGCGTCATGAGCGTCTTGTCGCTGTCCTGGTGCCGTTGTTGCGTCGTTCGTGTCCGCCGGGCGGGGGTGGGTCCGGCGGGTCGTACGAGCTCCGGCTGGGTGTCGATGAGGCGGATGAGCTGGGCGGGGTCGATCTCATTCGTTCCGCTTTGCGGAAGGCTGGCCGGTCGCTGGGGTGGTCGCGGCTGCAGACGTTCGGTGGTTCGTTCCCGCAGGTCGCCGTGGCGGGTGTGGTGGACCGGCGGGAGATTCCTGAAGAGTTCGCTGCCGCTGTTGAGGAGTATGAGCTGCAGCGGGGGAGGGCCGCGGTGGAGGTGATCGGGCAGACGTTTGAGGACGGTAAGCCGCGCGCGGTCCCGGGTTCTGTTTTCGTGGTGGCACAGGAGTTCCGTGCCGCGTATGCCGAGGGCGTCGCCGGGTGAAGCGCGAGCGTGCGACGCGTCTGCTGGCGGACATGATCACGCGGCTCGAGGGCGGTGGTTGACCGCTGGGCTTGGTCGAGGAGGTGTACGTCTTCGGGTCGTACGCACGTGGTGCGCTGGAGCCGAACGACGTCGACGTCGTCATTGAGCACGGCACGGACAAGCGCTGGCTGGGCGAGTCGCTGGACGCGTCGATCAACGGGCGTGACGCGTACGTGGGGATGCGGCAGGCCCTGCGGGGACGTACCCGGGGGATCTCCTTCCAGTTCCGTGGCCGCAGCAGCTTGCTGGACGAGGGCTTCGAGCTGTTCTTGCTCTGGCGGAAGGGTGAGCCGTTCCCTCTGGCCCGTGAGCGCCTTGCCTCCCTGACAGCGGACCCGGAAGCCGGGCCTGCGCCCAGGGACCACATGCTCACAGAGTTCGAGGGGCTGGAGAGCCTGGTGCCGCGCCCGGCGCGGATCGAGCTGTTCGGCCGGCATGTGAAGGGCAGGATCAGCATCACACCGCTGAGGCTGGTCGACGGAGAACTCGAGGACCCTGAAGTCGCCTGGCATGTACGGAGGCGCTGGGTGGAGACGAGCCCGCTGCGACGTGCGGCGACGTGTGCCTTGGCCGCACTGGAGCAACGAGGCGTGGACCTGGGCGAGGTGACGCTGCACGGTCAGCGGCTGGCCGGGACCAGCAGGCTGAACGCTGTTTCGTCGATCTGGGGTGGAACGGCTTCGGATACATGGGGCGTCTCCTGGACGGCGGAGTCACCTGGCTGGAAGTGCTGCGCCCCCATCGCAGCAAACCCATGGACGCACTGCTCATCGAGCCCGTGCCTCGCACGTAGCAGACACTCGCATAGCCGCCTTCTGGCGTGTCACGTGAACCGGGGGCCCTGTTTCATACGTTCGTGTGTGCCTGATCGGCGTGTCGGGATGGATGAAGGCAAAGCGGACAGCCACCACCTGCACGAGATGCGGCCCGGGGGTGAGGGTGTCCGATCAGGTTTCTGGCGGCGAGGACATGCCGCGGCGGTGGCCAGCTTGCGGGCGTGAGAGTGCGATGGCGCGTTTGATAGCTGGCGAGTTGGCTACCGCTCGAACCAACGCTTCAAGCACGTTCTGGCCCTTCATGTAGACGCCGTCCGGTTGTCTCGTCCGGCAGCCGCGGCGCCGGCACGGCCAGGGGAGAAGCCCGTCACCGTCGTCTCCCCTCGTTCGGGTGCGGAGCCGCTCCGAGTCGTCCATGAGCCGTGTTGGCCACCCTGCACACCAGACCGTTAGGGCAGAGCACCTCGCCGGCAGCCGACACCACGCGCTGAACGCCTGCACCTCGGAGGTCTCGCTGGCCCTCACCTCTGCCTCCCCGTGGACGATGGCGTTGGCGCGGCTTCCGGAACATCCCCGGGGCTCCGCGGGAGGCCCGCATCCCGGGTGATGCAGGCTCTAGGTCGGGGAAGGCCGCGGAGACGGCCACGGTCAAGAGCTTTGTCGTTGGCGGTGACATCGCTTCGCGAGCCGTGGCCTGAGCCCGACGCGGCAGGCTGGTGCGCCATCCAATTCCGTACCCCAGTAGGCCTTTCCGCCAGCACTCCTCGTCAAGCACGCAGGTCGAAAGGGCGGCTGATATCGCCGAAAAACCCCGGCAATCCGTTCCGTATATTGCTGCGTGCATTAAAACCCCGGCAATCCGGACACCGGTGAGGGCGCACAAAAACCCCGGCAGTCCGCGCATTACCCGTTTCTGGCTGGCTGAAAGCGGCGGTAGAGAGTGAGGTCACGCGGAGGCCGGCTGCGGTTCCTCCCCCACCTCGGCGACCTGCCGGGCCAGCTTGGCCGCCTGCGGCGGCAGGTACCGAACTTGATTACTGAGGTTTTCGGGTCGTCGTCGGGTGGTGACGGTTCATGATCCCTGCGGTATGCCGGTGGGCTGAGGTATCCGGAGGGTGGGGGCCTGACCGCTGAGCGTCGGGCGTTTCGTGAGGGGATCCGGCTTCAGGCCGGTGAAAGGTTCGTCGCGGGTGAGAAGACCGAGGTGATCGCGAAAGAGCTGTGGGTGAGTGTGCGGTCGGTGGAACGCTGGCGTCGTGCCTGGCGCGAGGGCGGCATGGAGGCATCTGGAAGAAGGAGCTGTGGCCCCGGGTAAAAGCCTCGCGGCGGCATGCGGGGCCTGGATCGTCTTCGCGACCTTGCCGAGCATCGGACTGACGGCGCTCATCTCGAACCCGGGGGCGTCACGAGCCGTTGTACGGGGGTGTGCCGGCCTCGCCGTCTGGGCGGAGCCGGCACACGGTCGTGCCCTGAGGCGCGGTTGCTCTACGTGTACTGAAGGTCGATGACCTGGTAGAAGGCCTGGCCGGTGTCAGCGACCTCCCACACGGCGAGCAGGACCTGGTGACCGGCGGGGCGCTGAGGCAGGCGCAGGGTGTGGGTGGTGGGGTTGCCCGGGGCGAGCTCGTGCTCCCAGTAGGGCTGTTCGGGCAGTTGGACGCTGTGGAAGGGCTCGGCGTCGAACTGGGCTCGGGTCAGGGCCTGGTCCGGGTTCCAGCCGTTCTTGGTGAGGAAGTAGTTGAAGCGGCGGGTCTTGTGCTCCGCGTGGAAGCCCCAGGTGATCTCCAGGTTCTGGCCGGAGGTGACCGAGTGCTTCTTCCAGTCGGTGCCGACCTCGTCCAGGGAGGCGGCGAAGTCCTTCCCGGCGCTGGCGATCTTCCCGTCCGCCGGTGGCTGGGCGTTGACCACGTCATCCGGGGCGAAGGGATCGCGCATGCCCGGCTGGCTCCGGGGGAAGAACTTGCCGGCCTCCAGACCGTTGGCCTGCCAGTTCTCCAGGTAGAGCTGGGCCCGGGAGGGGGGAGAGCTGACCGCACCGTGCTTGGGGGACTGGGGCTGCATCCTGGCTCACCGAGCCCTACCTCACCCCGCCCGAGAACCAGGACGAGGAATACCGCGGCTATGCGACCCTGCCGGACGAGGACGTCCTGGCCCAGGTCAGAGCGGGTTTCGCCAACAACTGGCACGTCATCGCGCATGTGAACGGCGACGCCGCCATCGACCAGCTCATCCGGTGCATGCGCTCGGCCGCCAAGGAAGCCGGACAGGACCGGCGTACGACGGCGATCCACTGCCAGACGGCCCGCGAGGACCAGATCGAGGCGTTTCGGGAGCTCGGGATCATCCCGTCGTTCTTCTCCATGCACACCTACTACTGGGGCGACTGGTACCGCAAGACCGTGCTCGGCCCCGAACGCGCTGTCGACATCTCGCCGGCCCGGTGGGCAGTAGACCGCGGCATGGCCTACACCTCGCACCACGACGCACCCGTCGCCCTGCCCAACTCGATCGCCATCCTGTCCAGCCAGGTCACCCGCGTCACCCGCACCTCAGGAAGCGTCCTGGGCCCGGACCAGTGTGTGTCGGCCCTGGACGCGGTGAAGTCCATCACCATCAACGCCGCCCGCCAGTACTTCGAAGAGGACACCAAGGGCAGCATCGAGGTTGGAAAGCTCGCCGACTTCGTGATCCTCAGCCACAACCCGCTCACCATCCCCGAGCGGAAGATCAAGGACATCACCGTCGTGGAGACCATCAAGGAGGGCAGGACCGTCTACCCGCCCTCTCCCACGCGCCCCGCCCCCGTCCTGCGAAAGGCCATGCCCGCAGCCTTTGCCCACCACTGCTGACGCCCCGAAGGTCACCCAGTCGAGGGGAAGGGTACGGGCCTGCTAGGGCCTGTTTGATGTCGTGATCATTCTTGGATTCTGTCCTGTTCGAGGGGCGGAATCCGGTAGGACTGTGGTCGTGACGCGCAGGCAACTCACCAATGCCCAGTGGAAGTTCATCGAGCCGTACCTGCCGATCGGGAGGTACGGGCCATACCCGGAGCGGTTGCGGGAGCAGTTCGAGGGGGTGATCTGGCGGTTCCGGTCCAGTGCCCAGTGGCGGGAGATGCCCGCCGAGTTCGGCCCGTGGGCCACCGTCTACGGACGCTTTCGCGTCTGGCGGGACGCCGGTGTCTTCACCGCCCTGCTGGAAGGCCTGATCGCCGAGGGGGCCCGGGTGTGCAGAACGGACTTGTCGCTGGTCAGTGTGGACTCCACAACGGTCCGCGCCCACCACGACGCGGCGGGTATGCGCGTCAGCAAGCACCTCATGAATGCCCTGGAAGAAGCCGCGCAGGAGCAGGAGGCGGCCCGACAAAAGGGGGCGGACCGGAGGAACAGAACGGACAGGACGAGCTCCGGCGCATCCGGCGCAGACGCAAGCTCCGCCTGAAGGAAGCCCTGCTCGGCAGGTCCCGGGGCGGACTCACCAGCAAGATTCACCTCGCCGCGGACCGCAGATGCCGTCCGCTCGCGCTGGTCCTGACCGCCGGGCAGGCTGGGGACAGCCCGCAGTTCATCCCCGCGCTCACGAGGGTCAGAGTCCGCCTGCCTGTCGGCCGTCCCCGCACCAAGCCCGGCGCAGTTGCCGCCGATAAGGCCTACTCGTCCCGCGGCAACCGCTCCTAACTGCGCAAACGCGGAATCAAGGCCGTCATCCCGGAAAAGCGGGACCAAGCCGCCAACCGGAAGAAGAAGGGCGCACGAGGTGGCCGACCCGTCAGCCACGACGCCGACCTATACAAAGAGCGGAACACAGTCGAACGTCTGATCAACAAGCTGAAGGCCTGGCGAGGCATCGCCACTCGCTACGACAAGACACCCGAAAGCTACCTCGCCGGCCTCCACCTTCGCGCCGCAATGATCTGGATCGACGACCTGATCAAAACCGCCGAATGATCACGACATCACACAGGCCCTAGCAAGCCGGTCCTTCTTCACCTCGTCGACAACGAGGCTCCAGCGGCGCTTCGTCGCGGTCCACTCGGCGCCATACGGGCACAGCGCGTCCGCAGAAGGGGGCTACTCCGCCGGATCCTGATCAGCCTTCTGCCTGTTCGAACGGGCCGTCACCCCAACCAGGGAGGTCGGCTGGCCCTGGTCGTTCGTGTACGCCTCCCGCCGCGCCGCCGTCCAGGATGAAGGGCCAACTGGCGGGGAGCGTCATTCGCAGCGTATTCCTGCCTGCGACCGGCGGTTGAGAGGTTCGAGCCGGCAGTCTGTCGGTGTGGTCGGGGCCGGCAACGGTGTGCGTTGCCGCGGGCGGCAACGGGCATCAGGAGTGGGAAGCGGCCTCATCCCGCCTCAGGTAACCGCCCGGAGGGCAACCGTCGTCCGGGTCCTGCGTGGGACACATGCTGGGGTCCTCTGCATCGCCGTAGAGGTAGACCCACACCGTGCACGTCGGATCCTCGGTGAAGGACAGCTCAAGGTCATGGCCACGCGTGGCGGTCTCGTCGGGGACGGTACCCCCGCGGCCTTCAGCGCGGGCGTAGAAGGCCCAGCGCCCAGTGGACAGTGTCTCGGGATGGGCGCAACCCAGCGCCTCAACCTTGTCGAAACCCGTTCCGGTGAAGGTGTGTTCCTTCGAGAAGGTCAGGGACGTCCCGGCAGAGCTGGTCCATGTCCCTACCAGGTCGTCCTGCGGAATCTCCGCAGAGTGGATCGCTGCGGCATACCCACAGGACGCAGTGAGCACCACACCGGTCACCGCGAGAACGATCGCCCGCCATCCGCGCATGTTCACAGACCTCTCCCCGAGGTTGGATGTCCGGCCCTGCGACCGCACACCTTTATTTGAACATGCTCAAAACTAGCGGCTTCCCTCGGGGCCGCACAACCGACACCTCACAGAGAGGACCCCTCGGTCAACACTCGCCTTCGTCGTAGACCTCATCTCTGTGAAGTAGCCCCTGCAGAGGGGATGAGTTCGGTTGTACGGACGCGGCCCGGGCCACCGGGCCGCATCCGCACCCTTGTCGCCACACGCCACTGCGACGGCGGCTCGGGACAGGGCCGGGCCCCTAGCGGGCGGCCGGCTCGTAGACGACCGTGATGGTGGGACAGTCCTCGGCGAGCCCGAGCAGGGCCTGGCGCTCGGCCTCGTCGGCGGCCACTTCACCCCACCCTCAGGAGGCGAGCCAAGCCGGATCCCTCGCCAGAGCATCCGAGAGGAGGAGTGCCGGCGCTCAGAACCTGCCGAGGGCGACGAAGACGCAGGCGCCCAGGAGGAGCATGTTCGCACCGAAGACCTGCTTGTACTCGCTGAGGCTCCAGTGCGCGACGGCGGCACCGATCATGACCGCGCCGAGGCCGACGGCAGCCAACGGGGTGAGGACTGGGGCTATGCCGGTCAGTTGGGGAGCGATGAGCCCGAGTGCCGCCACGATCTCCAGTGCCGCAACCACACGGATCAGCGACAGGGGGAAGGGCGCGACGCCGGTCTGGCCCGTGGCGATCATCTTCTCCTTCGTCTGCGTCGACTTCAGAAATCCTGATCCCATGAAGACGGCGGCAAGCAGGCCCTGCGCGGTCCACAATGCGATGTTCATCGAGCCACTCCGATTCATCTGTGTTGGTCGATCGGCTGTTCTGCCACCGCTCAGGAAGCGGGCTGCTGGAGGAACCCCTCGGCCAGGTCCACGAAGGCAGCCACCAAGCGGTCCTCGTCGAGGCCGCTGGGATGGGTGTCGAACACGTCCCGCAGCAGCCAGAAGTGCGAGACGGCCCCCACGAGCACCACGGCGAGCGCGTCCCAGTCCCGTTCCCCCGGGCCGGCCTGCATCCTCAGCCAATGCGCCACCGCGGCGTGGATGCGGCGCATCTCGCCCTCGCGGACCTCTTCCAGCAGCGCCGGAAAGGCTGCCAGGTCACGCACCACGATCCGGTTGAGGTCGCGCTCCTCGCCCAGACGCCGCAGGCCGGCACGAGCCAGTGTCGCCAGACGCTCGCGCAACGGCAGCGCGGCAACGGCCTGCATGTCACCCAGCAGTTCGAGCAGCCCGGCGTTCTCGGCGACCTTCGAGCGCACACCCTCGGCCAGCAGCTCCTCCTTCGAGCGGAAATGCCGATAGAGGGCTCCGGACCCAGGCGAGAGCCCGGCGGCCCGCTCGATCTCGGCGACGGTCGTCTTCGCGTAGCCCTGCTCACCGAAGAGCCGCATGGCCTCCTCCACCACACGTGAACGACTGTCCACGCCCCACCTCCTGCAAGTAAGTACTTACTTATGATCATAGCGAGAACTGCAGCACATACAAAGAGCGGGACCGACAACATTTTCGTAGCCGGAGATCATCGCGCAGCGGGCGCCATGCCGGGGTCACCGCCGCCCGCGATCGGCAGCCGACGGCGGGCTCAGCGCCGGATTCCTCCCATGCCTTGCCGTCGTTGCGCTTTCCGTGCCCTGGCCCGCGGGCGGGCTGATGTCACCTGCTACGGCGGCAGCAGGCGTCAAAGGCGCCTGTTGACGCCACTCGCCTCCGGCGGTGGCGTAGGGCGCCTTCGGTGAGCTGCGGGGCGGCGGATAGCGTGCGGGCATGGCTATGACGGGGAAGCGACGGGTCCTGTACCGGCAGGGCAGCGGATTCTGGCGGATGACGGCGAAGTGGGTTCTGGTCTTCGGAGTCCTGTACCTGCTGGACGGCGGGCTGCTCCGTTCGTGGGGCGACGCTCTGGTCTGGCCGATGATCGGGATCCTGCTGTGGGTGCCGTTCGGGATCGGCGTCGTCTGGTACCCGAAGAAGGACCAGCGCCTCGAGCTGACGGCACGTGAACTGCGGGTGCGACGCAAGCGGCTGCCGATGGAGAAGGTGAACCTGCTGCACGTGGCACGGCTCTGGCTGGAGGGGCGGTCGACCGAGGACCACCAGCCGGTGGAGGAATGGAGACCGTGCGACCGGGTGGTGTGGGTGCCGCTGTGGGACGGCCGGGCGTTCGGCGTGGAGCTCCGCGACCCGGCCGCATTCGCCAAGGTCTTCGGCGCCTTCGCGATCGCGGCGTGCGGCGGGCCCGACATCGTCCGCGCCAGGGCAGCGGTGGAGACCTACCCGGATCCCCTCCCGATGTGGCCCAGCCGCTCCGCCGCCGGCGACTCAGGCTCCTGGCTGGACCTCCTGGACATCTTCGACTGACAGCCGGAAACACCGGCAAAGGGCAGCCGTCCATCAGGAGCGCGGGTAACTGCACAAGGCCGGCGCTCGACCAGCTCCCCCTGCAGACGCACCCCCGCAGCAGGCGGGCCACAGCAGCGGGTCGCAACTCGTCCCGATGCTGCCCCCAGCCCGGCTGTATCGCGTCGTCCAGCGCCGTCACCGGCACCCGTGTCGATGAGTCTGCGGCTCGACGGTGCGTCGGTGACCGGCCGCGGCTTGATACTTTCTGACCTTCTCCGGACTCCATCAGGCACACGGTTTGGTCACCTCTCAGGGTCGCGCAGGAGCGCCGTGTGGCGGGGCCGTCAGCGACGGGCGGGACCAGATGCTGCCGAGACGCGGCCGAGGCGAGCCCGGCCGCCTGTACGAACTGATGGTGATGTGGGCTCGCGTCAGCTCGGCAATCCACCTCGCTCGCAACCTGCCCACCGACAGCAGGCCGTCCGGCGGCCGGTGTGCAAGGGACAAGGAGCCGATCAGGTTCTCCGCGTACTCAGAGGACGGGCGCGGGCGGAACAAGTACCAACGCCCGGTCGGGTCGGCCAGTTCTCCCAGGACAGTGTCCCCGGCCGCGCGGGCTACAAGCGGAACCAGATGGTCGGGCGGCCGCGTGCAGGAGGGGACCGTCCTTGTGCAGACGCTGCAGATCGACGCCCCGGCTTGCTGCTGCTTCCTTCGGTGTGAGGCCGAGCCCGGCGCCGAGGTCCATCAGCGCGGACGGTGACCGCAGATGCTCCCTCACGACCACGCTCGCCCGCCTCGTGTGTGCACTCCTTCGTTGACGGACAACTCCCGCCCGCCCCTTAGGCTCACTTCATGCCGATCGACGACAGCCCGCAGACCACCGTAAAACACTGGCAGGCCTGCACGGACGTGTACGACTTCCTGGACCAGATCCGGCTGAGGCCCGGCATGTGGCTGCCAGGTGGCTCACTCCGTCACCTGGAGGCGGTTCTCACCGGCTACCGCGTCGCGCTCGGCGTGCACTCCATCGACGAACCCTTCGGCTTCTGGCCCGAAGACCAATTCGTCCAATGGCTCTGGAAGCACTACGGCCGGCGGAGTTCTCTCAGCTGGGCGGCCGAGATTGAACGGGCAACACCGGCAGGATCCACCCCAGTCGAAGAGTTCTTTCGAGTGCTGGACCAGTACCGCGTCGAGCAGGCCCATCCAGCGCCCCGCCCGCAGACATCGGCCGAGCACCCGGGCCTGCAGGCCGTCCGCATTGAGATCTCCCGCCACGACTGGGCTGGTATGCAATGTGGCTGCACAGGGACAGCTGCCCACGTGCCCGCTGACCTTCTGGACCTGATCTCTGCCCGGTACCCCGGCGAAGCGACTCTGAAGGCGATCGACAACCATGTCATGATCCAGTCCAACCTCATGGATCCAGCCCCGGCCACCACCGCCGTCCTCCTCGCAGCCCTGGCGGACCCCAGCCTCACCACGCCCGAAGCCCGGACAGCCCTGCTCGAACTCCTGCTGCATTTGGTCTGCGGCGACACTGACCAGCAAGAGGAATGCGAAGCGGCCATTCGCGGAGCCGTCTGGATCCTCTACCGGGAACTCACTACCCACCCCTCGATCGTCGCCAGGGCATACGCCTACGAGACACTTCACTGCCTGGAAACCGAGCACGACCGTCTCGCCGCCTTCCGGGAAATCGTCCGAGACCGCCTGCCCGCATACCTGCACTGACCAAACCCTGGCTCCCGCGGGAAGCGATCGCGCAGCGGGTCTTCACCCGCAGCAGGCGAGGCTTCGGCGCTCCGCAGCCTTGCGTGCAGTGCGACAACCTCGGCGTCGCTCGCCCCTCCGGTACTTGGTCTGTACCCGCTCCCGAAGTACTTGTTGTCAACCAGGTGCGGTGTGAGGGGGCTGGCCGGGATGTGCACGATGCCGTAGCCGGTTCCGTTGCCGGTCTCGGACTTGCGTACATCGGTGATGGCGGCCAGCGGCGGGTCGGGGATCGGGCGGGCCGCCGAACCCGTTCGGCGGCTGCGTGGCGACCTCGAAGGTCTGGCTCTCCTTGTGCCGCCGTCGACGGTGAAGGACCAGCTCCCGGTTGTCGCCCTTGCGGCTCGGCGCCTTCTTGAGGTCCAGGTGGTGACCTTCCTCGAACGGGCCGCCGTCGATGGCGGCCTGCAGGTCCCCTCGTACAGACTTCCTCGAGTGCGGTGATGGCCGGGGATTTCTGCGGGTCGTCCTGGTGCCGGGAGTTTTTCAGTAGTGGGCGAGGTGCCGCAGGCGGCGGCGGCCCGGTCCCGGACCACCATCAGGGGCGCTCCGTCAGTCGTCCTCGGCGAGGATGAGATCGGCCATGTGGTGCGGGCAGGCGGGGTTTTGCCAGGTCACCGACAGGAACTCTCCTCGGTGCTGAGAGCCCGCGCTCCACCGGTGGCCGCAGTGGCCTGGCAAAACCCGCAGAAGACGACCCTCAAGGGGAACAGGTCTACCGAAGAGCGGAGTGGTGTCGTTGGTTCCATAGTCTGCTCCTGCGGTGGCGGCGTGGGCGAGACCTCTCACCTACCCACCGATGCTCCCAACAGCCGCAGGCGTGCACGGCGAGACCATGGAATGGCCCCGGCAGTAGGCGCGCGCCCATCTCCCGTTAGGCCATGGCAGGGCCCCAGGACAGGAAGCGTCCCGGCGCCGCCAGCCGCGGCAGCGCAAGGGGGAGCGGTTGTGCATCTGACACCACGATAGATGAACGCTTCAGCAGCTGCCCGGTTAAGACCACACCGCGCCGGGGCGGCTTGGGCAGGTCAGCCGGGAAGGGCTGCATGCCTTCCCTGAACCTCGGCAGGAGACGGACCTTTGTCAGCAGCGCGGGCTGCATGATCACATGGGGCAGTCGCTGTCGTCCAGGAGGCACAGAATGCTGTTGCGCAACGTGGTGCTTGATGATGTCGACGCTTACATCCGGATGCGATGCGATCCCGACATGATGAAAGATCTCGGGGGTCCACTGCCACGAGAGGGCATGGAGGAGAAAGTTCAGCGCGATGTCCGCCGGGCTGCCGAAGACACCGCCTGGACCAAAATGATCATCCCCGCAGCGGCTGCCCCGTCGACCGTAGCCGGGACTGTGACGCTGTGGTCCAACCAAGCCGACGACCATCACATCTCCGAGATCGGTTGGATGGTCCTGCCCGCCTTCCAAGGCCAGGGCTACGGCAAGCAAGCCGTACGGACACTGCTGGAGATGGCCAGGAAGGACGGCCGCTGGGGACCCATCCATGCCTTCCCCGCAACCAGCAACCTCCCTTCCAACGGCATCTGCCGCGCTGTCGGCTTCACGTTCGTCGAAGAACAAGACCTGGAGTTCGCCGGCCGAGTTCTGCACACCAACCACTGGATCATCGACCCACACACTGACTTGACCTGACCATCACCGAACCGTCGAGGCAAAGAAGATCGAGTCGAGCGCGTACGCGCCGTTGAGGCCGGGGCCAGCGCGGAAGAAGTTGCCCGAGCGGGACGCCGCAGAGGGAGGGGCTTGGCTTGGACGCCGCTGGTCAGGGGCCCCAGGCCCCTCCAGCTTCAACAGTGCAGGCGGTCCGCTCGGTCACGAGCCGGTTGCGGATCCGGTCGCTGGTGGAGGTGGATCGTGTGACTGTCGGTGGCCGTGTACAAGCCCACTGGCAGGGTGCCGTTGACTGAACCAACTTCCACATGTCCGCAGGTCAGAGGTCGTTTCTATCAGTTTCCGGTCATGTTTGAGACGGGTGGTTCCGCTGCCCAGCCGTATGTCCTGCTGGATGCTGCGGGGGCGGTCGTCGAGCCGGTCGAAGCGTTCTTCGCCGAGCTTCGGGCCTGCTCGCGTCCTGCGTCGACGATCCGCTCGTACGGGATGGACTTGCTTGGGCACCTTCACCGCCGTCTTCGTGGCCGCGTGGACGGCCCGTGGTGGAGCCGACGTTGACGAACTGGCTGGAGCGCTGCCGGCGGAAGACGGCTGTGCCGCCCCGATGCCGTTGAGTAGGCCAGTGATGCGGGTGGCGACCGGAGACCACGGACAGCCCGATCACGTACGGGCGTTCCCACACAGCCCAGCTGGGTGGGTGCGGGGCGTCCGCCGCCGGGTTGAGCCAGCGGGCGACCACAGGATGACCCCGCCGGCCCCGGCGCGGCCAGGGCTACGCCCTCTTAGCTTGTCCTACCTTCCAGACGTGGGTCTGAGGCGGTCATTCGTAGGATCGTCGGGCCCAGGGGTTCCGGGTATGGCTATGAGCTTGTCGCCGTCTGATGGCTCAAATGACTTGGCCGCCCGGAGCCCCGCGACGACTCGACCGCTAATTGGGATATGCGACTCGATCGCTGCGTAGGACAACGTCGGCGAGGTCGTCTGCGGGACTGCAGTTGAACGACGAGCTGGCGGAGGTGACCGTGCCCCAGATCTGGGCCGGCGTGGACATCGGCAAGGAACACCACCACTGCGTGGTGATCGACGCGGAAGGCGAACGCCTACTGTCTCGGCGAGTCCTGAACGACGAGGCCGCGCTATTAGAACTGATCAGCGACGTGCTGGCTATCGCCGAGGACGTTCTCTGGGCGGTGGATATCAACCACGGCGGGGCCGCCTTGCTCATCGGCTTGCTGCTCGGCCACGACCAGCCGATGGTCTACCTCACCGGCCTGGCCGTTCATCAGGCATCGGCCGCCTACCGCGGCCAGGGAAAGACGGACGCCAAGGATGCCTTCGTCATCGCCGACCAGGCCCGCATGCGCAGGGACCTCGGCGCGCTCCGGCCAGGCGACGAGATAGCCGTGGACCTCAAGATCCTCGTCAGGCGCCGCACCGACCCCGTCAACGACCGCACCCGTCATATCAACCGGCTCCGGGAGCAACTCCTGGAGATCTGCCCGGCCTTGGAACGGTCGTTGAGTCTGACGAACAAGGGGCCGGTCCTGTTGCTGACCGGCTACCAGACGCCGGCTGCCATCCGCCGCAGCGGTGCCAAGCGGATCGAGACCTGGCTCAAGAACCGCAAGGTCAAAGGTGCTGCCGCGCTTGCCCAGGTGGCTGTCGAGGCGGCCCAGGCCCAGCACACCTCTCTGCCTGGCGAAAGGCCGGCCGCTTCGATGGTGGCTCGCCTGGCGAAGGGGATGATGGCCCTCGAGGAGGAGATCGCCGAGCTTGATGCCCTGATCGAGGCCCGGTTTCAGGAACACCCGCACGCCGAGGTGATCCGCAGCATGCCCGGCATGGGTGCCATGCTCGGGGCTACTTTCATCGCCGCCACCGGCGGCGAGATGGAAGCCTTCGGGACGCCTGACCGGCTCGCCGCGTTCGCAGGCCTGTCACCGGTGCCGCGCGATTCCGGCCGCGTCAGCGGCAACATGCGCCGACCTCGCCGCTACCACCGCGGCCTCCTGCGGGCGTTCTATCTCTCCTCCATGGCCAGCCTGAGAACCTGCCCTGCATCACGGGCCTATTACGACCGCAAGCGCGCCGAGGGGAAAGGACACAAGCAAGCCGTGCTGGCTCTCGCACGCCGACGAGCCAATGTCTTGTGGGCAATGATCCGCGACGGAGCGTGCTACCAATCTGCACCACCAGTCACCACAACGGCTTGACACCCTGATTGGGAAGTCATTTATCCAGTCGGCGGGGCTTGGTGCCCTTCTTGTGATGGGCGGGTCTGGTGTACGCCTCGCCGGTTGCGAGGACCCGTCCCACGTCGTGACGGGTTGTCGAACGGCTGCTTCTTGAACCGAGTGGGCGGCCGGGGCCAGGTCGGGAGGGTTTGGGCGCACGCGCTGGCGTCGGGGTCTGAGCGTGGAGGTTTCTGAACCCGGTTTAGGCGGGGGGCGTGGTCACCCGCGCAGTGTGCCGCCCGGCCTCGGCGGTCCGGGCCGGTTCACCGGCGGTAGCAGTGGCTTAACCGCTCTCTTCTGGTGAGCTGAAACAACCAGCCTGGCCCTGCTGGCCAGGGCCAGAGCACTATCACCGCTGATAGCGGCCTGGCCCTACCCGCAGGGCCGGACCTGGGAGACTAGGGATCATGACCGACCGTCGACCGCTCTCGTGCCCGCCTTCTCCGAGCCCGCTTCCGACGCTCCCGTACCCGCCCAGGCGGGTGGGCGCCGGCTGATGCCGGTCGAGCAGGGCGCCGACTTCCGCCAGCCGCCCGGCGAGACCGAGCCCGCACCCGCCCCAGCCCGACGTCCGCTCGCCCCCGGCGGCCTCACCTTCTCAGACCCGGACCGCCATATCTGAGCGCTACCACCACGGGTTGCGCCACGTCCAGGACC
>NZ_JBIAVJ010000057.1:0-18369 GCF_042894025.1 Streptomyces sp. NPDC001549 | reverse complement strand
GTGTGTTTGGCCCGCGGGGGGGGCCTTCTCACCCCCTCGGGTTTGACGGCCACGCCCTCTTTTTGCGGGGTCGTTTTCTAAACCCCCCCCTGCGGGGGGGGGGGGTCCGCCGGGCCCGGCGGACCGCCCCCGTCACCCGATACAGGCGCAGCCGTGTCACTCGATCCGGGGATCCTTTGAGGCAGGAAGGCCCGCCCGGAACCGGGGGCGGAGCCGACTTCGAGCCCGTGCGGCTCGCATCCCCGCCGCACCGACCCGCAACTCCCCCATCCGCCGGGTACGACCGCGCGCCGGATTGCCCAGGAACGGGGCACCGCGTACACCGTCATCTTTTTCTACAGTGCTGTAGATTCATGGCGGTCGCGAAGGCGGCCTCGCGAAGATGCTGTCCGACGGCCGATCATCAGGAGGACACGGTGGGAATCAATCTCGACAAGGGCCAGCAGATCAGCCTGGAGAAGGCCGGCGGTGGCACGCTGAGCGTGGTCCGCATGGGGTTGGGCTGGCAATCCGCCCCACGCAAGGGCTTTCTCGCCCGGATGACCGCGCGGGAGATCGACCTGGACGCCTCGGCCGTACTGTTCGCGGGCAAGGATCCGGTGGACGTGGTGTTCTTCCAACAGCTGGTCAGCAAGGACGGCTCGGTGCGCCACACCGGGGACAACCGCGTCGGCGGCGCCGGACAGGGCGGGGACGACGAGTCCATCCTGGTGGACCTCTCACGGGTGCCCGTGCACGTCGACCAGATCGTCTTCACCGTCAACTCCTTCACCGGGCAGACCTTCACGGACGTGCAGAACGCCTTCTGCCGCCTCATCGACGAGACCAACGGCCAGGAGCTGGCCCGCTACACCCTCTCCGGCGGCGGCACCTACACCGCCCAGGTCATGGCCAAGGTCCACCGATCCGGGCAGAGCTGGAACATGTCCGCGATCGGCGAGCCGGCCAACGGCCGCACGTTCCAGGACCTGCTGCCCGCCATCACCTCCCATCTGTAACCAGCACCAGCACAGCGGACACGTACAGGCCGGAGCCGGCGTGCAGGCTCGACGAAGAGGGCATCACCCGCATCGGAGGCCAACGCAGTGTTCGGCATCAGTGAGATAGCGATCATCCTCACCCTCGTCATCCTGGTCTTCGGAGCCAAGAAGCTGCCCGAACTCGCCCGCTCGATGGGGAAGTCCGCCCGGATTCTGAAAAGCGAGGCCAGGGCGATGAAGAACGACCCGGCTGGCAGAACAGCCGCCGGCGAGCAGCCCGCCGACGCCGGTACCGGGTTGGTTGCCGACGCCGGTACCGGGTTGGTTATCGAACCCGACGCCGTGATCAGCCCGCGCCCCGCCCGCGTATCCCGCTGCGACCACCCGCAACGCTGACCTGGGGCCTCGGCCTCCCCGTCGCGCCGCATCCGCCGGGAGGGCACGCCCTGCAAGCGGCCCGCCGAGCGGTATAACGTTCTTCACATCAGTCGTGCCGCACCAGCCCAGCGAGGGAGCATGTCGCGCATCTGGGCCGCCATCGCCCTGGCCGTAGTCGGCACCATCACCACCATGGCCGGCGCCGCGCTCTACATCCTCCCGGGCCCATGGATCCCGGTTCTCGCCGTCGGCATAGCCATGCTCGTGGCCGGTGTCCTCATGCTGGGCCTGGACGCCGACTGCCGTTAGCCGACGTTTCCTCGCTGGTACGTGACGAAGAACCTCGGCCGGCCCGGTGACGCGGCTGCGGGCCTCCGGCAGGGCCCCGGAGCCCCATCGAGAGCGGTCGGCACCAGGCCTTCCGGCTCGCCGTGACCTCAGCGGCGGAAATCCTGCCCGGCACCGCCCTTGACCTGCTCCGCCATCAGTCCGCCACAGCTGCGGGGCAGTGCGTCGTACTGGCGGCGTACTTCCTGCCGTCCGTCGATCGTCAGGCGAGTTCGGTGAACGTTTCGACAGCGGTGGTCTTGCCCGTGACGATGATGACGTCGCCCTTCTCGACGACGGTCTCGGCCGTGGCGTGGGTGAAGTCGTGCCCGGGGCGTTTGATGCCGACGACGGTGATGCCGTACTTGGTGCGGACTGCGCTCTGCCCGAGCGGGACGCCGGTGATCGCGTTCGGGGTGATGGTCTTGACCAGGGCGTAATCGTCGTCGAACTCGATGAAGTCGAGCATGCGGCCGGTGACGAGGTGGGCGACGCGCTCGCCCATCTCGTGTTCGGGGAGGACGACGTGGTGGACGCCGAGGCGTTCGAGGATCTGTCCGTGCTGGCGGCTGATGGCCTTGGCCCAGATGTTGGGGACGTTCTCCTCCAGGAGGTTGGAGGCGACGAGGACGCTGGCCTCGATGTCGGTGCCGATGCCGATGCCGACGACCACGCTGGGGAAGTCCCCGACGCCGAGCTGTCGGAGCACCTCGGGATCGGTGCAGTCTGCGACGGCGGTGTGGGTGAAGATGTCGCTGTGCTTCTGCACAAGAGCGGCGTCGGTGTCGATGCCCAGCACGTCCCAGCCGCGCCGGGTCAGTTCGTTGGCCAGTGAACTGCCGAACCGGCCAAGGGGCCTTCTTCACGAGTGCCTTGGCGTGCGCGACCTTGACGTAGCCCGGTCCCGGGATCGCCTCGTCGAGAGGAACGAAGACCAGGCGCCGGCGGGTGGGCAAGCCGGTGAGGACGGTGGCCATGCCGGTCCGTCGGTAGCGATAGGCACGTAGATCGCTTCCAGCGAGCCGATCCTGTGTCCTTTCGGGTCGACGACATCGCAGTCGCGCCACTCGCGGATAGCGGCTGAATGGATCATGCCCCGCTCCCTGCAGCGCGACGAGGGTGACACAACGGCCCCGGCACATTCACACGCCGGGGCCGCCCTTCCGGGCGCTGCACGTGAGAGTGCACCGACCCATTCATCATGGTATGCCCCTGGCGCTTCTCCGGCACCAGTGACGTTTCGCGGCGATACAGGCCAGACAGCCGACATGGTCAGCGCACCTCGACCGACAGGACCGCGACCCCATGACCGTGCGACGCGCGGTATTCCACAACGTCGGCATCCTGGTCAGGTCCTCCCCCGTACCGGAGATTTCCACGACTAGCCTCCGCATCATGCTGCGTATCGCCGACACTCGCACCGGCCGCCTCGTGGAGATCCCCTCCGCACACCGCCACCTGCTGCGCATCTGCGTCCACCTGCCGGTCATCGACACCGGGATCGGCGCGGTGCACGTGCGGGCGCCCCTGGTCGGTGACGTACTGGCGCGCACCGCGGAGTTGCACGGGCTGCAGTCCGTCACGGTCCTCACTACGCCCGACCTGCCGCCTGAGCCGGCCCAGGGGCTCGAACGGGCCATGGCCGTTCTCGGCATCCACCCGCCCGCCACCGTCGGCGTTCACCATCTGACCGAGACGATGTGCGCCGCTGCCGACGTGCACGTGCTCGCGTACGGCACCGCCGTGCAGGATGCCATCGGCGGGGTCCGGATCGACGTGGGCCAGGTCAGCCCGGCACCCCCGGACGGGGGCGTCCCAGGCCGCGGCCACCTCCTCGCCTCGGATCTCCCGGACGCATTCGCCCGAGAGGGGACCGACCCGCTGGCTGTGAGGATGCTGTTGCTCGGCCACGCCCACAGCACGCCGGTCACGGTCACCAGCGCCGCGCTCGACGAGGCTCGGCGGATGCTGAGGCACTGGCGGCAGCAGGTGGCCGACTGGGCGCAGGAGCCGTCCAGGCCGATCCCCGCCGACGTGCTGCGACAGGCCCATGCCGCGCTCGCCGATGACCTCGGCGTCCCCGCTGTCCTGGACATGCTGGTCGGTGCAAAGTTCGAGACGTTCGCCTTTCTCGACCGCGTCCTCGGGCTGGACCTCGCGCGCGAGGTCGGCCACCAGCACCCGGCGAGGCCATGACGTCGGATGAGTCCCGGCGCCTGGTCGTCCTGCGGCACGCCAAGTCCGCCTGGCCGGAGATGCCCGACTCCGAGCGGCCGCTCGCCCCGCGCGGCCGCCGCGAAGCACCGGAAGCCGGCCGCTGGCTGCGTGAGGCCGACTGTGTTCCCGACCTCGTCGTGTGTTCCCCCGCCCGTCGCACCCGCCAGACGTGGGACCTCATCGCGGCCGAGTCCGTCGCCGGCGTCGCCATGGGCCTCGTCATCGGCAAGGTCCTCGGAATCTTCCTCGGCACCTACCTCGCCGCCCGCTTCACCAAAGCGCAGCTCAACCCCGACCTCGCCTGGGCGGACGTCCTGGGGCTGTCCGTGCTGGCGGGAATCGACTTCACCGTCGCCCTCCTCATCGGCGAACTCGCCTTCCCCGGCCAAGAGGTCGGGGAACACGTCAAGGCCGCCGTCCTCATCGCCTCCCTCACGGCCGCCGTCGTGGCGGCCGTACTCCTGCGGCGCCGCAACGCCACTTACAGGCGGCTGTGGGAGGCGGAGAACATCGACGCAGACGCCGACGGCATCCCCGACATCTACCAGCGCGAAGCGGACGCTCCCACTTACGAGCGCAACTGAGCAACGCCGGAGCGCCTCCGTTCACCCCCGCCTCCTCCGCATGCTCCCGGGGACGAATTGCCGGAGACTCCTGTGTAGGGCCCGGCGTGTTCCATGCGGGCCGTGGTGAGGGTGTTCGGCGTGCTTGAGGTCCCGCTCTGGCTGTGGGGAGTGTTCGCCACGACGGTGGTCGTGTCGCTGGCGGTGGACCTGCTGTCCCACCGCACCGCGCACGTCATCGGCTTCAAGGAGGCAGCCGCCTGGAGCGGCCTGTGGGTGAGCCTGGCCCTGGTCTTCGGCGCGGTCGTCTTCCTCGTCCTCGGCACCACGGCCGGCACCGAGTACACGACGGCCTGGCTGCTGGAGAAGAGCCTGTCGGTCGACAACCTGTTCGTCTTCGCCGTGATCTTCGCCTACTTCAAGGTGCCCCGCGCCTACCAGCACCACGTGTTGTTCTTCGGCGTCATCGGCGCCCTCGTCTTCCGCGGGATCTTCCTCTCCCTGGGCGTCGCGGTCGTCAGCCGCTTCACCGCCGTGCTGTACGCCTTCGCGGCGGTCCTGTTCTACAGCACCTACAAACTCCTCAAGGACGAGGAGGAGAGCTTCGACCCCGGCAAGAGCTTTGCCGTACGGATGCTCCGCAAGATCATCCCGGTCCGGGACGAGTACGCCGGGGCGAAGTTCTTCGTCAGGGAAGCCGGCAAGCTCGTGGGGACACCGCTGCTCGCGGTGGTCGCCGCGATCGAGGCCGCAGACCTGATCTTCGCCGTCGACAGCGTCCCGGCCGTCCTCGCGGTCAGCGACGACGCGTTCATCGTCTACACCAGCAACGCGTTCGCCATCCTCGGCCTACGGGCCCTCTACTTCATGCTCGCGGGCCTCCTGGACCGCTTCCACTACCTGAGCAAGGGACTGGCGATCATCCTCGCCTTCATCGGCATCAAGCTCATCCTCCAGGCGTCCCACAAGATGATCAGCCCCGGGATCCCGGAAATCCCCTCACCGATCAGCCTCGCGGTCATCGTCGTCGTTCTGACGGGTTCCGTGGTGCTCAGCCTCAGAAGGCCCGCCCCGACAGACACCGCGGAGGAGGCCGACAGACACCAGGCCGGCTCAGCGGACAGCGGACAGGCCATCCCGCCCCCGCCTGCAGACGATTCCGAGCCCCCAACCGGTTCACCAGGTCGGGACGCCTGACACCGCCCACCCTCAAGGCGAGAAGCACGACCCTTCCCTCCGCATCAATACGGGCATACAGTAAAGAAATGGTCAAAAGGAAGCGTGGTTCCGAAGCGTACGCGTGTCCGACCTGCAAGCAATCCATGCCGGTCGCGATCCACCGCCACAAGACCCTCGGCGTATTCGTTCCCGTATGGGGCCCCGGTGCATGCCAAAACCGCGACTGCCCGGACTTTCGGTTGGACCCCAGAGACAAGCGCTCCACCGCCCGGGAACGCAGAAGAGACACATCACGCGGCTGACACCGGCACGGGCCACCACGCCCCTGCACGACGCCTGCGCGGGGCGTTCACGAGCGGGGCTGACCATTGAGTACGGGGCGGAGATCGCTCCCGCGAGCGGGATGATCATTCCCTACCGGGCGGTGGGCAGTCGCCGTGGGGGCCCCGATCGGCCGTGGGGCCTCGGTGCTCTTGGCGCGAGTTCCTCGACTGCGCGGAGGGCGTCCGCTCCGTAAAGGTTCAAGCTGCGCTCCAGGACATGCGGGTCCGCCTGCGCCGGTACAGCGGAGTCACAGAGGACCAAGAGCTTCGCGAACAAGCGGGCCGCCTGACGAACTAGCCATTGCCGGTGCCGCACCATCCCGCCCGTCTCGAGCACGCTCGGCACCTCAAGTGATGTCCCCGCTTTGCGGGCGCCCCCCACGCCGGAAGGCCCAGGCTGACCGCACAGCTGCGCCTCATCCGGCCCGACGCGCCCTGGACGCCGTCACAGCGCGGGTGTGAGCAGCCACGCTCATCGGCGGGCTCGTTTACGCCGTCGGCCCCTTCTTGACCGCTCCTGCCGCGCCGACCCGAAGCTCCTGTAGATCCACATGCCGAGGAACAGGCCCAGCCGTGAGCCGGAATGCGGGTGACATCAGAGTGTTTCAGTATGGACAGGACGCTCGGCCGGTACCTGGCCACGGCGGTCGATACGCGCGGGCTGGTACCGCATGGTGTGCCGCATCGCCGACCCCGATCCAGCCGGCCGCTCCCCGACGATCCCCGTCGTCTTGGCACTTCGCGGCCGACCTCCTGCCGCTACCGCTCAAAGCACCACAGGAACGGCCGCAGACCAAGGGCGCCGCGGACCAAGGGGTCCCAGCCGACTCTCTGCACGTCCGTGAAACCCCGATACCCACCTGGCTCACCAGGAAACGCGTCCCCCACTAGGGCTGCCGGTCAGGCCGGTACAGGGAAGGCACGTTGGGGAGTGGCGGTGGTGTAGTAGTTCTCGACCTCGCGGAGGATCTCCTCGTGGGTGATGCGTCCCGTGGGGTCGGTACGGTGTTCGGCCGAGATCAGACGCGCCCGGTGCGGTTCGGCGCCGAGTGCCACCAGTACACGCTCGACCGTCGAGGCGGTGCTGCTCGCCTGTTCTGCGTCGGGGTCGGCCACGTCGAGGACGGCCTGGTGCCAGGGCAGTGCGATGCGGGCGAAGGCGCCCGGGTCCTGGTGCAGGCCGGCCTGGGCGGCGGTGACGAACTCGGCCCGGGTGATCCGCCCGTCGAGGTCGGTGTCGGCAAGGCCCGCCATCCCCTCCCAGTAGCAATCGGCGGCGGCCGTCAGCCGCAGACCCGCCTCGCTCCCGTCGGTCACCTCGAAGGTCTCCGCGACACGGCGGGCCATGTGATGGAAGTCGCGGCGCGTGACCTCCCCGTCGCCGTCCTGGTCGAAGGTGTGGAACCGAGCGGCCATCTTGGCCCGGTAGGCCTCGGCGTCGGTCATCGTGGATCCCTTCCTGAACAGTCGAGGTGATCGGGACACCGAGGCTAGCCAGCCCAGTGGTGCGCCTGCGGCACGCGCCGGGGGCGTGCGCGTGCTCCCGTGCGCCGCCCTCGCGCTCACCCGCGCCCTGGGCCAGGGACGGAGGATGGGCTCGCCTACCGCTCTCCCATGCACCGGATCCCCACCACCGCGTACCAGGAGGACGATCGTGATCACTCTGACCGAGACTCTCACCACCCACACCGTGGACGCGTTCCTCTCCCCGAAAGAGATCAGCGAACTCACCGTCCTCCTTGACGCCCACCTCGCAGCCACCGGCTGGCAGCCCTCCTACGTAGGCGAGGAACTGACCGACCTGCCGGATCATGTCCAGCGCGTACTGAATGCAGCCGTCGAGATGCACCTGCCCGCCCTGCGGCAGGCATTCCCCTCCACGGACGGGGCCTCACCCTGGCAGTACATCGAGTTCGGGCCCGGCGAAGGAGCCGTCCGCCACCTCGACGGCATCGGTCCCGACCCCCTCGCCTTCCCCCGCCACGTCGCGCGGATCGGCGTGACCATCCAGGACGCAATCTCCGGCGGGGACTTCTTCATCGAGACCAGCTCCAGCCCCGCCATCTGGGACGAACACCTGGGCGAAGGCCCCCACCCCGGCTACGCACCCGGCATGCGCTTCACCCGCATCGCACCCCACGACAAGATCTCCCGGGGCGACGAGGACACCACCTGGATCCACACCGTCACCGGCGCCCGCTGGACCACCCCTGCCTCCACCGGCACCGCCGTCGCCTACGGAGCCCAGCTCATCCACGGCATCACCCCCGTCGCCCAGGGCCGCTGCCGCAAGTTCATCACCGGCCTCACCGCCCACCACTGACCCCCGCACCCACACCTCGCAGAGCCGGTCCCGAGCGGCGATCGGGCCGAAGACCGGGACCTTGTCAGGCTCCGTCGCCGGCCAGTCGTGAGGGGAGCCTGTCTGTGGCTGCGGTTGCGCGGGCCCAACGTGAGGCCGGAGTGGTGGCGACGAGCGGATCCGAATGCCGGGCCAGGGTACGGCGGCATGGATGGCGTGCTTGAGTGATTCGGTGACGGCTGCAGCAGCGGGGGGCCAGGCGTCCACCAGGCGATGATGGTGGAGGACCGGGCGGTTCCTTCCCAGATCGCGGAGGCCCCGGTGCCGCGGAGGTCCGGCGTCCCGGCGGCGAGCTGGAATCCGGCCGTTGGTCTCGTGCTGGACCAGATGGCCGTTGACTGCGCCATCACCCAGGCGCCCGGCGGTGGCGAGGTCGCCGGGCGCTCCCCGATTGACGGGGGCAAACAAGGCCTGAATCGTTCTGGAATGACCGATGGTTACGGAATGCCGCTCGGCCGTGTCCTGGCCGGAGCGAACTGTCATTTCTCCCCGTTGCCGGCCCCCAGTCTTGACCACCTGTCGGAACTCGGGCCACTGCCTGACGACGTCACCGTGCACCTGGACACCGGCACGACTCGCACAAGACCCGCGCCCTGCTCAACGAACGCGGCCTGCGTGGGCGCATCGCGCACAAGGGCGAGAAAGCGCCGATCCAAGCGTGTCGGCGCCGGCACGTGGAGCGCACCTGCGCCTGGCAGAACGCCTACCACCGCCTCGCCCACTGCTACGAACACCGCGCTGCCGCGACCGCCGGCTTCTTCGATCTCGCTGATGTGATCATCGCCGTCCGCAGCCTCATCCGACGCGCCTGGACAACCCATCACTGGGACAACCGCCCAACGCGGTGCCCTTGAACTCGCCTATCTACGCGAGTTCTTGGCATGACTGCCTGGTGCCGCGCGATTCCCCTCGATCATGCCTGATGGGCCATCGGGAAGACCAGCCGGGCCAGCTCCTCACCGTTGACCCGTTCCAGGACTTCGTCCGCCGAAGAGGCCTTCATCGATCAGTTGAGAGGGGATGCTGAAGCCGCCTGCGCGGTACGCTTGCCGACCCGGGCCTCAAGCATCCACAGTGTGCCGTGTTCGATCGTGAACTCGATGTCGCACAGGTCTTGATAGTGGTCTTCCAGCTGTTCCATGTACGCGCGCAGCTGCTGGAACGAGGTCGGGTCGAGGGTGGCCAGCTCGTGGAGCGTCACAGTGTCGCGGACGCCTGAAACGACGTCCTCGCCTTGGGCGTTGGGGAGATAGTCGCCGTAGAGGCCGGGACGGCCGGTGGCCGTGTCGCGGGTGAACGCGACACCACTGCCGGAATCCGTGCCGAGATTCCCGAACACCATCCGTTGGATGGTGACCGCCGCGCCGAGGCCGTCCGCGATGTGTTCGCGCCTGCCGTAGAGGCGGGCACGCTCACTGTTCCACGTGGTGAAGACGGCGAGGATCGCCTCTCGTAGTTGTTCGCGCGGATCCTGCGGGAACTTGCGCCCGGTCCGGTCGAAGATGAGGTCTTTGAACGACTCGACGACCCTGATGAGGTCGCAGGTGTCCAGCCGGGAGTCGTCCACGACGCGGTGCTGCTCCTTGACGCGCTGGAGCATGCCTTCGAAGAGTGTGACGTCGACACCCATGACGGTATTGCCGAACATTTGCACGAGTCGACGGTAGGAATCCCAGGCGAAGCGCTCCCGCTCGGGGGTCTTACCCAGTCCGAGCACCGACAGGTCGTTCAGACCGATGTCCAGGATGGTCTCCATCATGCCCGGCAGGGAGAACGCCGCCGAGCGGACAGACAGCAGCAGCGGGTCGTCCACCTGCCCCAGCCTCTTGCCGGAGGCACTCTCCAGCGCTGCCAGGTGTTCCCCGATCTGGCGGTCCAGATCCTCCGGGGGCTCGCCGGTGGCCAGGAAGTCACGGCACGCCTCGGTGGTGATGGTGAAGCCGGGCGGAACGGGCAGTCCCATGCGTGCCATCTCCGCGAGGTTGGCACCCTTGTCGCCGAGCAGATCGGCCATGTCACGGCCGCCCTCGGCGAAGTCGTACACGTAGGAACCCATGACTGCCACCAGCCTCCTCGGCGGAATCGTGCTCTGCTCTCACACTGGCTGACGGGCACCGCGTTTCCGGAGGGGCCGGATGGCCCTTCCTGGGGACATCCGGCCCCTCCGGCCTCAGGCCCCGGCGGGCGGCCGGTTCCGCCTGCCGGCTCCGGAGGGCCGCGGCACCGCACCCAGCAGTGGCCTCAGGTCGCCCGGGACTCGGGGACATCCCCGCCGATCCCCGACCCCCGGTGTCCGGGTGGCCGAGGCTGAGGCCGGAGCCGCCTTACGCGTCGGCGGGGCAGGTCCCGACCCGGTGGCTCCCGCTCAGCCCTCCTCGAGCCCTGCCTCCCGGCTCCAGGCCCGGTAGGCCTCCAGAGCCGTGGGCAGGGTCGGGTAGATGCGACCCGCGCCCACCGAGGCGGTGAGCCCGTACGCGTCCAGGTCCTCGCGGAGCTCCTGCTTGACGCGGGCCAGGGCGAAGACGATCCCCCGATGACCGAGTTCCTGGCGGAGTGCGTCCACGGCGTCCAGGGCGGTGACGTCCACCTCGACGTTCGCCTCGGTGTTGAGGACGAACCAGCGGGCCGGAGGTTCCTGTCCGTCGACGGCGGCCAGGGCCCGGCGGCGGAAGTTCTCGGCGTTGGCGAAGAACAACGGTGAGTCGTATCGGTAGATCAGCAGCCCCGGAACGGTCCGCGCCGTCGGGTAGTCGTCCACGTCGTGCATGCCGACGAGCCCTGGCACCATGCCTTCCACGGCATCGTGCGGACGGGCCACGCGGGCCAACAGCTCGACCACGGACAGCGCCACGGCGACGAGGACGCCGTACAGGATGCCGAGGGCCAGCACACCCATGAGACATCCCAGGGCCAGCAGCAGTTCGCGTCGCCGGAAGGCCGCGAGGCGCCGGAACTCGCCCACCTCGATCAGGCGGACGGCGGCGTAGACGACGATGGCGCCGAGGACGGCGCTCGGCGTGTGGGCCAGGAAGGGGCCGAGGAAGAGCAGGACCAGCAGGACCGCGAGCGCGGCGAACAGGGAGTACGCCTGGCTCCTGGCCTTCGAGGACTGGGCCAAGGCGGTCCGGCTGGCACTGCTGCTGACGGGAAAGCCGTGCAGCACGCCCGCTCCCAGGTTCGCCGCTCCCAGGGCAAGGAGTTCACGGTTGGGGTCCAGCGATTGCGGATCGGCGCGGCCGGCGAAGGCCCGGGCGGTCAGGATCACGTCCGAGTATCCGACGATGAGGACGCCCAGCGCCGGGACCACCAGCTGGGGCAGGTCGCCGAGCGGTGGAAGCTCGGGCAGCGGCAGCCCGGAGGGTACGGATCCGATCACGGCGATCCGTACCTCTCGTCCAGTCCGAACGCAGCCACCACGACGGTGGCGAGAACCAGGGCGAGCAGGGGACGTGGAACGAGGTGCCAGTACCTCGGCAGGGCGAAGAGCACGGCCAGGACAGCCAGGGTCAGGCAGACGGTCGGCCAGTGGACGTGCGCGAGGTTCAGGACGAAGGAGTACAGCTTCGGAAGGAAGTCCGTACCTGTCGTGCGCACTCCGGTGAGCCTGGGCAGCTGGTCGACGATCATGATCAGGGCGACACCTGCGAGGTAGCCGACGAGTACGGGCCGTGAGAGCAGGTCCGCGAGGAAGCCCAGCCGCACGGCCCAGGCCATCAGGCACAAGAGGCCGACGACCACGGCGAGGGCCGCCGCGAGCACGGCGTATCTGCCCGGGTCTCCGCCGGCAAGTGGTCCCACGGCGACGGCGGTCATCAGCGCGGTGGTCGACTCGGGTCCCACCGACAGCAACCGCGAGGAACCGATCAGGGCATAGAGCACGATGGCGGGCAGCACGGCCCAGAGCCCTGCGACGGGCGGGAGCCCGGCCACCCCCGCGTACGCCATGACCTGCGGCACCAGATAGGCGGCGACGGTGACACCGGCCAGCGCGTCCCACCCGAGCCATGACCGCTTGTACCCCCGGAGCCCAGGAGGCAGCAGGGACGATCTTTCACGCGCGGACATCGGGCTCCTCACTGATGGCGCCTCCGGCCCCACCGGGCACCCGCCCCGATTCAGTCGTTCCCGAGAGTGGCCGCATGGTCGGGCACGGCGGTCTGAAGCTCCTTGGACGGTCGCTCGTAGCCCGTGGAAGCGGGACGGGGCGGCAGGGTCAGCGACGGCAGGGCCACGAACGTGTAGGGAGCCGAGGACAGCAGGTGGGCGATCATGTTGAGTCTGGCGCTGCGCTTGTCGTCGCTCTCGATCACGTACCAGGGGGCGTCCACCGTGTCGGTGTGGACGAGCATCTCGTCCTTGGCCCGCGAGTACGCCTCCCAGCGCGTCAGGGACTCCAGATCCATCGGCGAGAGCTTCCACCTCCGCAACGGGTCCTCCGTGCGGCGCCGGAAGCGTTCCTCCTGGACGGCATCGCTGACGGAGAACCAGTACTTGCGGAGCAGGATCCCGTCCTCCACCAGCATGCGCTCGAAGGCCGGACATTGGCGAAGGAACCGCTGGTGCTCCGCGGGCGTGCAGAAGCCCATCACGTGCTCCACTCCGGCGCGGTTGTACCAGCTGCGGTCGAAGAGCACGATCTCGCCGGCGGCCGGCAGGTGCTCCACGTAGCGCTGGAAGTACCACTGGGTGCGCTCCCGCTCCGTCGGCTTCGGAAGGGCCGCGATGCGGGCCACCCGGGGGTTGAGGTGTTCGGCGACTCGCTTGATCGTGCCTCCCTTGCCCGCCGCGTCACGGCCCTCGAAGACGACGACCAGGCGGGCGCCCTCCGCTCGCACCCACTCCTGAAGCTTCACCAACTCCGTCTGGAGCCGTAGCAGCTCGCTCTCGTAGACCGCCTTCTTGAGACCCATGATCGCCCCCTCCTCATCGTCCGGTGCTGCGATCAAGTCAGTCACGGCCGGCATCGGCGCGCAACGATGTCCCTCTGGGCCGAGGCGTGTCGATACGCTGGCACCGGACGGGGCGGGCAAACGGAGGAGAAGCTCGTGAGTGTGGGGGATCCGTTGAGTCAAGTTCCGCGGATGCGGCTGGACGAGCTGCTCGACGAGCTCCAAGTGCGCATCGACGCGGTGCGCGGTACCCGCGACCGGGTGCACAGCCTGCTGGAGGCCGTCATGTCGGTCGGGCGGGAGCTGGATCTCGCCCAGGTGCTCCGGCGGATCGTGGAGGCGGCCGCGCTGCTCGTCGATGCCGAGTACGGCGCGCTGGGAGTGATCGGCCCCGACGGCCGCACGCTCTCGCAGTTCCTCACGGTCGGACTCACCGAGAAGGAGATCGCCGAGATCGGCTCCCTGCCGGCCGGCCACGGCCTGCTCGGTGAGGTCATCCACCACCCGGAGCCCCTGCGCCTCACCGACCTCGGCGCGCACTCCTCCTCCTACGGCTTTCCGGCGCACCACCCGCCCATGCGCACGTTCCTCGGTGTCCCGATCCGGGTCCGCGACGAGGTCTTCGGCAACCTCTACCTCACCGACAAGCGCGGCGGAATCGATTTCGACACCGAGGACGAGATGGTGATCTCCACTCTCTCCGTGGCGGCGGGCGTGGCGATCGACAACGCTCGGCTCTACGAGGGTTCGCAGCGCCAGCAGCGCTGGCTCAAGGCGAATGCGGAGATCACCGAGAGCCTGCTGTCGGGCAGTTCTCGCCCGGCGGTGTTGGAGCTCATCGCCCGCCGCGCGCAGGAGATCACTGCGGCGCGGCTCGCGGACATCTCCATGCCGGTGGCCGGAGCCGATGGCCTGGTCGTCGAGTTCGCGGTCGGTGCGGACAGCGAAGCACGACAGGGACTCGTCGTCCCCTTCGCCGGGACGCTCTCGGGAGCCGCGCATCAGGCGGGCCGGTCCGTCGCATCCCTGCACGCCTCCGACGATGAACGGTATCCCGCCGATGTCCAGGTACAGGACGGGTTTGGCCCTGCCGTGGCGGTGCCGCTGGGAACCACCGCCGGGGAGAGCAGGGGCGTTCTGCTGCTCGCGCGCCCGGCGGGAGATCCGGCCTTCGGCGAAGAGGAGCTGGAGCCGCTCGTCGCCTTCGCCGGTCAGGCGGCGCTGGCCCTGGAGCTGGCGGAGCGGCGACGGGACGCCGAGCAGATCGCTCTGTTGGAGGAGCGCGATCGGATCGCCCGCGACCTGCACGATCTCGCCATCCAGCGGCTCTTCGCCACCGGCATGACCCTGCAAAGTGCCGCTCGCCTCGTCGAGCACGAGGGGGCTGCGGAGCGGGTCGGTCGCGCAGTCGACGATCTGGACGAGACCATCAAGATCATCCGGTCGACGATCTTCGGGCTCCGTACGAAGGACCGCGAGAGCGGCCCCGGCCTGCGGGCTCGCGCTGCCCGCGCCGTCGGCGACGCGGCCACCGCCCTCGGCCATCCGCCGCGTCTAAGCATGGAGGGCCTGCTCGACACGGACGTACCGCTGCCGATCGCCGACCACGTCATGGCGGTGCTTGGCGAGCTCCTGAGCAACGCGACCCGCCACGCGCAAGCGACCCGGGTCGGCGTGACCCTCAAGGCCGCGCCGGGAGAAATCATGCTGACCGTCTCCGACAACGGCAGGGGCATTCCGGCGCAGGGACGCAGGAGCGGCTTGCGCAACCTCGCCGAACGGGCTGAGGGCCTGGGCGGGAACTTCACCATCGATACGCCCGACGAGGGAGGCAGCAGGCTCGTCTGGCGGGCGCCACTGCCCACCGGGAGCTGACGCCACGGTCACGACCGGCCCCGGGGGGCGACCGACGCGGGCCGCGTTCCCTCCGCCTCCAGCCTGAATCCGGTGACGAGATCGGGGCGGATCCGCAGAGCGCCGGCCATGGGCTGTGCCACCCATGGGCACAGAAGTTCCGCATAGCGGTCCATCTCGCCGGCATCGGCCACCAGACTCGCGTACCCGGTCACGACGACGCTCCAGCCGAGGTGCGTGTCGGGGTCTATGACATCCGCTTCGTAGGCGACCACCACACCGGGAACGTCGGCGGGTGCCACGAGGGCGGCGAGCGCACCGTCGTCGTGGATCCGGATGATGATGTCCCCGTCCTCGACGAGGTGGTTCACCGGACGGACGGCGGGCAGCGCGTGCTGCGTGAAGACGATGCGTCCCAGTGACACCGTCGCGAGCAGCCGCAGGGCCTCGGCCCTGTCCAGCTCCCGCATGTGCCGGGCAGGCGTCGTATCACGGACCCGGCCGTCGGCGCGCTGCGTGCCGTCCTGGTCCATGATGCGCACCTTCGTCGAGTACCAAACCGGTCCTTACGGCTTTCGATTCACCAGCCTCCCTCTCGATCCGGTGAGGGAACCAGGGCCGAACGGTCCACATCAGGGCTCCGGATCCGGACGACATCGCGATCACGTGACGACGAGCCGAAGATCTCTGTCGGCACCGAGCACCCGCATGGACTTGACCACCGGGGGCGGCACATCGCAGAGGAGGAGCCGCGTTCCCGACGCACGACAGCGGCGGTTCAGACGGATGAAGAGGTCGATGCCGGCGCTGTCACAGAAGGAGAGGCCACACAGGTCCAGAATCAGGTTCCGGTGGCCGGCTCGTGCGAGTTCGTGGAGGCGCGGCTCCACTTGCTCTGCCGTGTAGAGGTCGAGCTCCCCGGACAAGGTGACTTCCAGACCGCGGTCATCACGTGCCATGGTCTTCAGGTCGATCAAGGCGGTCGTCATGGGATCCTCCGCGCTGCTTGCGGCTCCGTCGAGTCGCGCCGTTCCGCGTGCGCCATCAGTTCATCCGGTGCCGGGTGCACCGGGGAAGGTCCGGCAGGCCCTCCGGACAGGGCCGAAGGTCCCTCTTTTGAGCGCCGACCGGGCCCCGGCCGAGCCGAGTACGGACCGATGAGGGCCGATCGGCCCTGTCCGTTCGGCCCCTCCGGGAGGCAGGATGCCGATGTCCGTGCGCCCAGGACGAACCCGGCGAAGGAGTTGGTCATGACCGACAGCGGTGCCCTCACCCCTGCGAAGACGCCGATCACGGTCTTCCTGCTCGACGATCACGAAGTCGTGCGACGCGGGGTGCACGACCTGCTGGACGCCGAGCCCGATCTGACCGTGGTCGGTGAGGCGGGCACCGCGGAGCAGGCGCTGATCCGCATCCCCGCGCTGCGCCCCCAGGTGGCGGTGCTGGACGTACGGCTGCAGGACGGTGACGGGGTGAGCGTGTGCCGGGAGCTGCGTTCGCGGATGCCCGAGCTGGCCTGCCTGATGCTCACGTCGTTCGACGACGAGGAGGCACTGCTGGACGCCGTGATGGCCGGGGCGTCCGGCTACGTCCTGAAGCAGATCACCGGCACCGATCTGGTCACTGCCGTCCGTACCGTCGCGTCCGGCCAGTCCATGCTGGACCCGGGCGCCACAACCCGGCTCATGGCCCGGATGCGCGGCGACGTCCCCAAGGAGGAGCAGGTCCCCGGCCTGCCGGGCTTCACCGACCGGGAGAAGGAGATCCTCGTCATGGTCAGCGAGGGGCTCACCAACCGGGAGATCGGCAAGCGGATGTACCTTGCGGAGAAGACGGTGAAGAACATCATCTCGCGGCTGTTCATCAAGCTGGGTGTGGAGCGTCGTGTCCAGGCCGCCGTCATCGCCAGTCACGCGCTGACCCCTCCGAGTCGGCACCCGGTCCCGGCCGCCGAATAGAGGATGTGGTGGCGGGTGGGCAGGACAGGGTGCGCCGTACAGTCGCGCACCCCGCCCCCGCCCCCTCCCGCTCCCCCGGGCCGGTCAGGAGTGCGGGACCACCGCGACCGGGCAGGCCGAATGGTGCAGGACCGCATGGGCCACGGATCCTATGTGCGCCCCCACCGACGACTCGCGGACCCGGCGGCCTACGACGAGGAGCTGGGCGTCCGACGATGCGGTGAGCAGGACGTGGCCGGCGCTGCCCCGCTCCACGTGCTCGACGACGTCCACCTCGGGATACCTCAGCCGCCACGGCTCCAGCGCCTGCTCCAGCGCCGCCTTCTCGTACGGCTCCAGGCCACCGAACTGCTCGGCGATCCACATCGAGCCCGGGCTGTAACCGTAGACCGGGGGCAGGCTCCAGGCGCGGACCGCGCGCAGCGGGACCTCGCGTGCGGCGGCCGCCTCGAAGGCGATGCGCAGTACCTCGGCGGACTCCTCCACGCCGCCCTGCTGGCCCACGACGACCTCGCCCAGCTCCGGCAGGGCCACCGGCCTGCCGTGCGCGGAGCGTAGGGAGACCACGGGGCACTCCGCGGCGGCGATCACCTGCCGGCCGTACGAGCCGAGCAGGAAGCCGGCCAGGGCGCTGTGCCCGCGGGTGCCCAGAACGAGCAGCTCCGCTCCCTTGGCGGCATGCAGCAGAGCCGGCACCACCGCGTCGGAAAGGACTTCCACGGTGACGGTGAGCCCCGGGTACCGGTCGGTGAGCTCTCCCTCGGCCTCCTTCAGGATGTCCTCGGCGCGCCGGGCCTCGGTGCCGCGGTCCTGGACGAGCGGGAGGGCGAGCGGCTGCCACAGCCAGGCGTGGACCACCCGCAGGGGCAGGTCGCGCCGTACGGCTTCGCGAGCGGCCCAGTCGGCCGCGGCCCGGCTTTCCGGGGATCCGTCCACTCCCACGACGAGGGTGCGCTTCACAGGTCTGTCCTCCGTACTGATGCCGGGGCATCGGGGTCGGCCGGCAGGGGGAGCGGCACCGACCGGGGGAGCCGGCGCCGCTGAACCCACCTTCGCCGCGACGGTCCGTGCCGCACAGGGGCCGACAGTCCCTCCCTGAGGGCCTGTCCTCCCCTCGCGACGGGAACGGGGCGGGGGGAGAGTGTCGGCATCGGCTCAGTCGACGAACGTTCCGGACCGCCGCACGGAGGAGCGGACATGACCGCGTACCCCATCTCGGAGCTCGACGCCCACTGGCGCGCCGTCAACTACCTCGCAGTCGGCCAGATCTACCTCATGGACAACCCGCTGCTGACCGAGCCCCTGCGCCCGGAACACATCAAACCGCGGCTGCTCGGCC
>NZ_JBIAVJ010000056.1:0-24223 GCF_042894025.1 Streptomyces sp. NPDC001549 | reverse complement strand
TCGTCCGACAACGTCAACTCGGCCTTCGGCCGCCCCATCCCCGCCATAGACCAAGCCTACACATCTACACAGAATTCAAGACTCAGAAGACTAGGTCCTGTCGTCGAAGTGGCGTCGCGGGCCGACGGCACTTCGACGACAGGGCCTGGGAGTCGTCGGATGTCTATACCGGAAGGCGGCGGAATCAACCGGTCCGAGGACCCGGTTTCTGCCGCCCCGTTCCAGCGGACCGGCGGAACTAGCGGTTCCCGCGGGTCAGCGCCCCGTCCGGCGCGCCCGCCCCCGGCAGAACCGCCGCTCGCGCTGGAGTTCCGCTGAAGTTCCGCACCACCGGGCTTCCGTACGGTCGCCTTGCGACGGAGCGCCGATCTTGACGAGCCGTCGTGCACCACGGCTGATCGGGCGGTCCAACGTGAGGAGCGGTGGCGAACATGCAGCACGTCCAGGGCGCACAGGTCGCGACATCAGGGCACGATCCCGGACCCGACGGTCCGAGCCTGTCGCTCAACAGCTCTCAGCACCGGCTCATCACCGCGTCCCTGCAATCGCTGGCGCAGGAGATGAACGACATCGCCGAGCAGGCGTCCGCACTGCTCACGACACCCGCGGGCCGTCCGTCCACCGACTCCGAGGTCTTCACCCGGATCGCCCGCAGAACCGTTCCCCGCTGGCACTTCGCGATGCTGAACGACACCGAGCGCAATGACGCCCTGGCCGGCGCCCTGGCTCGTGGCATTCCTTCCGGAGCGACCGTGCTGGACATCGGCTCGGGGAGCGGGCTGCTCGCCATGGCGGCGGCCCGGGCGGGCGCGGCCCGCGTCATCACCTGCGAGATGAATCCGCTGCTCGCGGAGGTGGCCCGGCAGGTGATCGACGCCCACGGCTTCAGCGACGTCATCACGGTGATCGGAAAGCCGTCGACCTCGCTGGAGTCCGGCCGTGACCTCGACGGCCCGGTGGACGTACTGGTCTCGGAGATCGTCGACTGCGGGCTGATCGGCGAGGGCCTGCTGCCGTCGGTCCGGCACGCGCGCCGGCATCTGCTGAAGCCCGGCGGGATCATGTTCCCCTCCGCCGCCCGGATCCTCGGCCGGCTGGTCAGCAGCGAGGACATCCTGCGGCTCAACCAGGTCACGACGGCCGGCGGCTTCGACGTCTCGCTGATGAACACGCTGTCCACCCGGGGCCACCTCCCGGTGCGCCTGAGCACCTGGCCCCACCGGTTCCTGTCCGAGACCGCCACGGTCGTGGAGTTCGACCTGGCCGAGGACCCCCTGGAGCCGGACGAACGCCAGGTCGACCTCACCGCGGGCACCGACGGGGAGGCGCACGCCCTGGTCGTCTGGTTCGAGCTGGACATGGCGGTCGGCACCACACTGACCAACTCCCCGGAGAACACCCGGTCGCACTGGATGCAGGGCTGGGTCCCGCTGGAGAAGTCCGTCCAGGTGAAGGCGGGCGAGAGCGTCCCGCTCCGGCTCCGGTGGAGCGACTTCTCCCTCAGCGTGCACGTCTGACGTCCGACCGACACCCCCGGCGGACCCACCCCGCGCCGCCGGCCGTACCTCCTGCGCATCCGGACCAAGGAGAACGCAATGAGTCACGTACCGCAGCACGTCCCGTTCGAACTCAGCGGCACCGAACTGCGCGACGCGATCGTGCAGTACGCCACCAACCCGGTCTTCCTCGACAACCCGGACTGGCAGAACGACGACAACCCCTACCGTCGCCAGCTGCGCCCGCAGGTCCTGCCGCACCTCGACTTCGACAAGGTGCCGGGCCGGGAGAACATCCTCGACTACACGAGCCTGGCCGTGCAGCGCCTGCTCACCTCCGTCTACGAGGCGGACCTGGTGTTCTTCCCCAAGTCCGGCCTGGAGGGCAAGGAGGAGGACTTCCGCGCGTTCTACAGCCCGGCCAACCGGGCGCTCGGCGAGCGGATACGCCCGGCTCTGGAGCGGTACGCCTTCGGTTTCCTCGACGACGAGGTCGAGACGTCCGGGAAGTGGACCAGGGCGAGCCTGGACAGCTACCTCGACTCGCTCGACATGGGCGGCGGCGAGGAGCTGTCACCGATCGAGGCGGCCGTCACCGGCTCCGCCGACCCCGCGCGCGCCGCCCGCATGTGGCTGGTGCAGTTCGCCCCCGACTTCCTGTCCGAGGCGTCGCCGATGATGCGCAACGTCCTCGGCTACTACGGGCCGGTCCAGTCCGAGTGGTTCAAGGTCGTCATCGACGAGTACGGCTACGGGGTGCACGACACCAAGCACAGCACCCTGTTCGAGAGGACGCTGGAGTCCGTCGGCCTGAAGTCCGACCTCCACCGGTACTGGCAGTACTACCTCAACAGCAGCCTGCTGCTGAACAACTACTTCCACTACCTGGGCAAGAACCACGAGCTGTTCTTCCGCTACGTCGGCGCCCTGTTCTACACCGAGAGCTCGCTGGTGGACTTCTGCCGGCGGGCCGACCGCCTGCTGCACGGCGTCTTCGGCGACTCCGTCGACACCACCTACTTCACCGAGCACGTCCACATCGACCAGCACCACGGCCGGATGGCGCGCGAGAAGATCATCGCGCCGCTCATCGAGGCGCACGGCGAGGGGATCATCCCCGAGATCGTCCGGGGCATCGAGGAGTACCGGGTGCTCCTGGAGGTCGCCGACAAGGACTTCGTCGCGCAGATCTCCTGGATGGACGACCAGCCGGAGCTCAAGAAGCTGCACGGTCCCGTCTACGAGGCCATCAAGGAGGGCCGGGTCCAGGCGCCGGTGGCGCACCTGGTCGAGCCCTTCAACGAGCTCTCCAACACGCACTGCCACGAGGGCGACGAGCTCTGCCACATCGTCTCCGGAACCATGCGCTTCGAGAGCGGGCTCGGCTCGTCGCTGACGCTGGAGGCGGGAGAGGGCGTCGTCATCCGGCGCAACCGGCTGCACGGCGCCGACATTCTGTCCGAGGAGTGTGTCTACGAGATCCACTCGGTGGGGGATTACCGCAAATGCCTGTAGTGAGTTTCCCTGTCGCGGGGCGGGAGAACTGCGTGGTCGTCTCCGGGACGGCCTACGTGTACGCCACGGTCGGCGGCCGCGGCTTCGTGATGAACGCCCAGTGCCCCCACCGCGGCGGCCCGCTCCACCTGGCCGGTGTGACACCGGACGCCGGCCGGCTGATCTGCCCCTGGCACGACCGCAAGGCGTCCGCGGCGCGGCTGCGCAACGAGATCCCGGCCGTGCGGACCGGTAACCGGGTCACGGCGGTCTTCCCCGACCGTCCCGCCCGCGCCGCGGCGGCCCCGGCCGACGTATGCGGCCGCACCAGCCGTGAGTACCGGCCATTGTCGGCCGAACTCGCCCGCCCGGGTGCGGCGGTCTGATCCCATCCCGTTGCACCCGGCGCCGGACATCCGGCGCCGGGTGCAACGGCCTGCACCGACCCGGTGTTCTACAGGTGGCGGCGCACCGGCCGAAGGCATCACGACGAACGAGGAGTGTGGACCATGGCGTGGGACGGGAAGCCGCTTCTGCTGCTGATCGGAAGCAGCGGTCAGCGCAGCAGGGAGTTCATTCTGCGGACGGTGAGCACGCGTTACGCGTTATGGCTCCTCCAGCCGGCACCGGTGAGCTGGGAAGAGCCGTACGTCGTGGGCTCCACGCTCGTGGACAACACCGACCCGGACGCGCTGACGGCGGCCGCCCGGCAGGTGGCCGCCGAGCACGCCGTGGCCGGTGTGTTCTGCTACGACGAGGGGCTCGTCACCCCCGCCGCGCATGTGGCCCGGGCGCTCGGGCTGCCGGGCAACTCCCCCGAGTCCGTCATCGCCTGCCGGGACAAGGCCGCCACGCGGTCCGCGCTGGAGAGCGCCCGGGTGCCGCAGCCGGCCTCGATCGGCGTACGGTCCCTGGCCGAGGCCCGCGCGGCGGCGGAGAAGATCGGCTTCCCCGTCGTGCTGAAGCCGCGCGGGCTGGCCGGCGGGATGGGCGTGCGCAAGGCCGACGGCCCCGATGACGTGGAGAGCGCCTACCGGGCGGCTTCCGGCGCCTCCTACCCCGGTGTTCCCGTCTTCGACGTGTCGGTGCTCGTCGAGGAGTTCGCCGACGGCCCCGAGATCAGCGTCGACGCGGTCTTCTTCGACGGGGAGTGCGTTCCGCTCGTCGTCGCCCGCAAGCAGGTCGGCCTGGCGCCCTTCTTCGAGGAGACGGGTCACGAGGTCGACGGGGCCGACCCGCTGCTGACCGATCCCGGGCTGCTGGAGGCACTGCGGTCCGCGCACGCCGCGCTGGACTTCCACACCGGCGTCAGCCACACGGAGTTCCGCATCACCGCCGGCGGACTGCGCCTGATGGAGGTCAACGCCCGCCTCGGCGGGGACATGATCCCCTACCTCGGGGAGCTGGCCACCGGTGTCGACGTCGCGATGGCGGCGGCGGACACCGCCGCGGGGGTCCGCCCGGACACCGAGGTCCGTCACCGCAAGGCCGCGGCCATAGCCTTCCTGTACCCGGACGAGGACATCGAGATCGATGCCGTGACCGTCCACGAGGACCGCTTCCCGGCCGGTGTCCACAGCGCCGACGCGATGGCGGGTCCCGGCGCGGTGCTGCGTCTGCCGCCGCGCGGCTACATCTCCCGCTACGCCCGCGTGATCGCCCTCGCCGACTCGGTCGAGCAGGCCCGCGCCGCCCTGCTGAGCGCCCCCGAGATCGTGGAGCTCGACTCCCGCCCGGCGGAGGTACCCGCTCCGTGACGAACACCGGACACGACTCTCCGGAGGGCCGCAAGGCCGCCCGGCCGTCCGTCGTACAGACCCTGCGCGGGATCCCGGGACCGATCTGGCTGGTCCTGGTCGGCATGCTGATCAACCGGCTGGGCAATTTCCTCCAGATCTACCTGGTGCTCTACCTCACCGACAAGGGCTTCAGCACGTCCGCGGCCGCCTTCGCCCTCGGTGCGTACGGGGTGGGCTCGGTCGTCGGCGTCCTGGCGGGCGGCTCGATCTCGGACCGGGTCGGCTACGCGTGGACCATCGTCGGCTCCATGGCCCTCGCCGGCCTGCTCACCCTCAGCCTGGTCTACCTCGACAGCCTGCCCGTGCTGATCACGGTGGCCGCCGTGATCGGCATCGCCGCCCAGGCCTACCGGCCCGCCTCCTCGGCACTGCTGGTGGAGGCCACCCCCGAGGAACACCACGTGATGGTGTTCGCGGTCTACCGCATGGCGTTCAACCTCGGCACCACCGCGGGCCCGCTGCTCGGCGCCCTGCTCATCAGCTACTCGTACGACCTGATGTTCTATATCGACGCGGTGACCTCGGTCGGCTTCGCCCTCTTCGCCCTGGTCCTGGTCCGCACGGGCACCACCCCCGGGCCCGGCGCCCGGGATCCGCAGGCCGACGGCGCGTCGTACCTGGCCGTACTCCGCGACCGGCGCTACCTGCTGTTCCTGCTGGCGCTGTTCCTCAACGCCGTCGTCTACATCCAGCACACCTCCGCGCTGCCGCTCCAGCTCAAGGCCGACGGCCACGGACCGACCTTCTACTCCGCCCTGCTCTCGCTGAACGCGGCGATGGTCATCTGCCTGGAACTGCTGTTCACCAAGTACGTGCAGCACCTCCCGGGACGGTTCGCCGTCGCGCTGGGCGTCGGCCTGGTCGGCGTCGGCATGAACCTGTACGTGGCCGGTCCCGGCATGGCCATGTTCGTGATCGCGACGGTGGTGTGGACGGTCGGCGAGATGATCGGCACCCCGACCGCCTCCGCCTGGCCCGGCAAGGTCGCCCCCGCGCACCTGCGGGGCCGCTACATCGCGGCCTCCGCCTTCCCGATGCAGATCGGCTACGCGGTGGGCCCGGTGATCGGCATCGCGGCCTGGCAGGCCTCGGCAGCCTCCGTGTGGTGGCTGTGCGGAGCACTGACCGCCGTCGCCGTCGCCGTCACCCTGATCGGCATGGCCGAACCCTCCGCCGACAAGCAGCAGCGGACCGCGGACGCCGAGCCGGCCGCCGCGCCGACGCCCGCCGAAACACCCTGAGCCCCCTCCCCCGTGCCGCGGTTCGCCGGCACGCCGTGATCCGGAAGTGAGCGAAGCTGCCCATGGCCTACGCAGACGGCATCGAGAATTTCGTGAAGACGGTCGACGGCGCCCTGCCGCCGGACTTCTACACCTACCCCGTCGAACGACAGCGCGCCCTGTACGACGGGCTGACCGAGGTCCTCCCGATCCCCGTGCCCGAGGGCGTCAGCCACCGGGACGCGAGCGTCACCCACGGCGGGCGGACCGCCCGGATCCGTATCTACGAGCCGGCCCGGCGCACCGGCGACGCCGTGCTGTTCTACATACGCGGCGGCGGCTTCGTCATCGGCTCCCTCCACAGCCACCACAGCCTGGTCGCCGAACTCGCCGACCGCACCGGCCTGGTGGCGATCGCCCTCGACTTCGGCATGGCCCCGGAGAACCCGCACCCCGGCCCGCTGGAGGACTGCTACGCCGGACTGTGCGGCACGCTGGCCGACCTGCCCGGGCTCGGGCTCGACGGCATCGACCCCGAGGGCGCGGTGCTCTGCGGGGAGAGCTCCGGGGCCAACATGGCCGTCGTCCTCTCGATGATCGCCCGCGACCGGGGCGGCCCCCGGCTGCGCGGCCAGGCGGTCATCAGCCCGGTGCTCGACTTCACCCGGTGGCGGCACGGCGGCGAGGACGCCCCCCTGCTCTCCGGCGGGGAGATGGAGTTCTACACCGCGTGCTACTGCCCCGAGCCCGGACAGGCGGAACTCCCGTACGTCTCACCGCTGCTCACCGGCACCTTCCACGACCTGCCGCCCGCGTACGTGGTGGGCTGCGAGATGGACTCGCTGCGCGTGGACGCCGAGAAGTACACCGCCCGACTGCGGCAGAACGGCACGCCGGTGACGTACGTGATGGAGGAGGGGATGGTGCACGCCCCGGTGCGCGCCCGCCGGATCAGCGAGCCGGCCGGAGAGTTCTTCGCGCGCTACTGCGACGCCGTGGCCGCCCTGGCGGCCGGAGAGGCGGCCGGCCGTGACGAGCGCTGAACGGATCCCGGACGCACCGCAGGGCCCCTGTGTGATCGTCGACCCGTACTCCTCGGGGGCCCTGTTCGCCCGGACGCTGGCCGACCACGGCGTCCCGGCGGTGGCGGTGGTCACCGGCCCCCGCCCCCCGGAGGCCTACGCCGGCTCCTACCGGCCGCAGGACTTCCCCGAGGTCATCGTCTACGAGGGCGACCTGGAGGCCGTCGCGGAGCGGCTGCGGGCGCTGGACCCGCGCTGCGTCGTGGCGGGCTGCGAGTCCGGGGTGGAACTGGCCGAACGGCTCGCCCCGCTCGTGACGCCCGAGCGGTGCAACGTACCCGAACTCGCCGATGCCCGCAGGGACAAGAGCGCCATGGCGGCCGCCGTCGCTGCGGCCGGCCTGCCGGTCATCCCGCAGCTCTGCACCGATGACGCCGACGAGGTGGCGGCCTGGCTGGAGCGCGAGGGCCTGGCCGGGGCGGACCTGGTCGTCAAGCCGCCCAAGAGCGCCAGCACCGACGGTGTGATCAAGCTGGCCGGCGGCGCGGACTGGCGGGCGGTGTTCGCGCGCCAGCTCGGCCGGGTCAACCAGTTCGGCGAGGTCGACGACCGGCTCCTGGTCCAGAAGTTCGTCACCGGGACCGAGTACGTGATCGACACCTTCAGCCACGACGGCAAGCACGCCGTGGTCGACGTGTGCGCCTACCGCAAGGTCGACAACGGTCCGCACATGGCCGTCTACGACACCATGCGCTGGCTCCCCCCGGACGATCCGGCCCTGCCCGGCCTCACGGAGTACGTCTTCGGCGTCCTGGACGCGGTGGGCCTGCGCTTCGGCTCGGCCCACGTCGAGGTGATGGGCACGGCGGAAGGACCGCTGCTCATCGAGCTCGGTGCCCGGCCGCACGGCGGCGGCCAGCCGCGGTTCAACCGCAACGCCACCGGCGACAGCCAGATCGACCGGACCGTGCGCTGGCTGACCGGGGGCGAACTCCCGCAGGGCTACGAGCTGCTCGTCCACCAGATGTGCGTCTTCCACATCGCGCCCCGCTCCGGAACCGTCCGCGGCACGGCCGCCCTGGACGGCGTCCGCGACCTCCCCAGCCACCACTTCTCGATCCAGAACCTGACCGACGGCGACCACGTCCCCGCCACCCGGGACCTGGTCGACAGCCTCAACTTCGGATTCGTGATCCTCGCCCACCCCGACGCCGAACAGATCCAGCGGGACTACGAGGCCGTCCGGGCCGCGGAACGCCTGCTTTCCATCGAGGAGCAGCGATCAACACCGCCGCTTTCCTGATCAGTTCCCTGGTGGTGATCATGACGCCCGGGCCCGACCTCGTCATGATCACCAACCTGGTGCTGCACGGCTCCCTCCGCGTGGCCACCGCCGCCGCACTCGGCATGATCACCGCGGGGGCCGTCCAGGCCGGGCTCGGCGCGGCCGGGCTGGCCGCGCTCCTCGCGGCGAGCCCCGGGCTCTTCGCGGCCTTCCGCTGGGCCGGCGCGGTCGTACTGCTCGGCTGGGCCGTGCTCGCCCTGCGGCGGGCCACCGGCCGGGCCGGCGCCGAGGCCCCGTCGCCGGCGCCGTCGCCCCAGGCCACGGTCACGGTCCCCGCGCACGCGACCGGTGAACCGCCCGCCGGCCCCCCGCCATCCGGACGAGCCGCCGGCAAGGCCGGCCCCTCGGTGCGCCAGGCCTTCGGGCAGGGCCTGCTGTGCACCGGGTCCAATCCCAAGGTGGGCATCTTCCTGATGGCCTTCCTGCCCCAGTTCGTGCCCGCGGGCATGGCCCCCGAGACCGGGGTCCCGCTGCTGGCCGCCTGCTACCTGGCCCTGGGCCTGCTCTGGCTCCTCACCTGGATGAGGCTGGTCCACCGGCTCGCACCGCACCTGCGCTCACCGCGGGTGCTGCGGATCGCCGACAGCCTCACCGCCGCCGTGTTCGGGCTCTTCGCGGTCCGGCTGGCACTCGGCGGGTGACCCGGCCGCCTGCCTGCGCCCCGCTGCGGTCACACCGACCGCAGCGGGCACTGCGCGTCCTCCCGCAGCGCCAGTCTGCGCGCATAGCGCAGCAGCGGAGCGGGGAGGGAGAACCGGTTGGGCGCGCACTCCCGGAGCAGGCTCACGCCGACCAGGTGGCGCAGTGCGCGCGTCGCCTCCAGCGGAGTCGTCCCCGCCAGGTCCGCCATGGCGTAGCCGCTGACGAGCCGTCCCTCGGTCCGCGCGAACAGCCGGAACCAGCGGCGCAGGGGCTCCGGCAGGGACACGTAGGACAGTTCGAACGCCGCGTGGACCGCGGTGAACAGGTCGTCGGTCTCGACCGGCAGCTCCCGGAACGCCCCGGCCTCCTGCAACTCCACGCAGAGCTGGGCGATCCCGACCCCGGGATGCTCCTCCAGCCGGGCCGCGAGCAGCCGGATCGCCAGCGGCAGACCTCCGCACTGCCGGTTCAGCGCCCGCGCGGCCAGGGGTTCGGCATCCACCCGCCCGCTGCGCAGCAGCCGGGACAGCAGGGTGAGCGCCTCGTCCTCACCGAGCACGTAGAGGTCGAGCCGCGGCACACCGTCCCGGGCCACCAGTCCCGGCAGGGTGTCGCGGCTGGTGACGAGGACCGCGCAGCCGGCCGCGCCCGGAACGAGCGGACGGATCTGGCTCTCCTCGCGCGCGTTGTCCAGCACGATCAGCATCCGCCGGTCCGACAGCAGGGTCCGGTACAGGTTCGCGGCTTCGTCGAGGGACCGGGGGAGCTCCCCGTCGGGGACGCCCAGGGCGCGCAGGAACGAGGCGAGGACCTCCTGCGGGTGCAGCGCCCGCCGGTCGGCGTACCCGTGCAGGTCGACGTACAACTGCCCGTCCGGGAACCGTTCGCGCACCCGGTGCGCCCAGCGCACGGCCAGCGCCGTCTTGCCCACCCCGGGAAAGCCCGTGACCAGCACGGCCGGGACCTGCCCGACCCGCTCGCCGGTGGGCAGGAGCAGCCGGTCCAGCCGTTTCAGCTCGGCGGCGCGGCCGACGAAGCCCGTGCTGGCGGCCGGTGTCTGGGACGGCCGGGGCCTCGGCGGGGACGCGGCCGGCCGGGGCGCGGCCGGCACGTCGAACGCGGCCCACGCGGTCGTCGGTCCCGTCCGCGGCCACGGCAGCTCCTGGTGCAGGATCCGCAGGTGGGCGCGGCGCAGTTCGTCACCCGGCTGGACGCCCAGCTCCCGGTCGAGTCCGCGGGCCACCTCGGAGTAGATCTTCAAGGCCTCCCGCTGCTCCCCGCAGCTCGCCAGCACCAGCATCAGCCGCGCCTGGAGTCCCTCGTGCAGCGGTTCCTCCTCCGTGGCACCGCGCAGGGCCCCCAGCACCCGCTCGGGCCGCCGCACCTGCAGGGAGAGGTCCGTGTAGAGCAGCAGGCTCTCCACCCGCTGCCGGGCGGCCGCCATGGCGGCGGGATGGTGCGGCAGCAGCGGTTCGCCGGCCAGCAGCGGGCCGCGCCAGCAGCCGTAGGCGCGTTCGGCCAGCTCGTGGGCCGCTTCCGCGTCCCCGGCCCCGTGCGCCTGCCGCGCCCGTGCCCACAGGTCCTGGAACTGGGTCAGGTCGACCTGGTCGCGCTCCAGTTCCAGCACGTAGCCCGTGTGCGTGCGCGCCAGGAACGAGGGAGCCGGTGCCCCCGCCTGGCCGCCGGGGAGCAGCAGCACCCGGCGCGCCTGGCTGACGTAGGTGTGCACCAGGTTCTGGTACGAACGCGGCGGGTCCTTCGGCCACAGTGCGTGGGTGATCTCCCCCAGGCCGGCCGCCTCGGGGTACCGCAGGGCGAGCAGGGCCAGCAGGCGCCGCACCTTGGCCGCGTGGACGTGGGTCTCGACACCGCGGTACCGGACGGACAGCGGACCGAGGATGCCGATGTGGAGCCGCTCGCTCCCCGGGCGTGCGGGCTCACGCGCGGGCGGCGCCAACTGCCGTGCGGTGTCCGCGTCGAGGCCCAGCACACGGGCCAGGAGCCGCACGGTCCGCGTCTGGGGCCGGTGCACGCGGCCGTGCTCGATGTCCCGCAGGACCCGCACGCTCACCCCGGCGCGTTCCGCCAGCTCGCGCTGGGTCAGTCCCTCCCGACCCCGGAACGAGAGAAGCCGTTCTCCGAACGACCAACTGCCGCTGCTTAAGTCTTCGTCCGCGGTCGCCGTGCCGCGGACACGATTCGCCATCATGCCCGGAATACGGGAACGGCCGAAAGGAAGGCGGCAAGGGAACGTCTTGTGAATCGTTTTTCCATTGCTGTGTGCAGAACGGTCGCCACCACGCCTCCCCCGAGACCTCGACGGATCTTGAACAACCCGAACCGTGAGCGACCCGGATGAGCGCCCACAACTCGTTCGCAACTCTAGCTTCGCGGTGCGACCACTGGTCAAGGGGCTCGCCCCCTCTGTTCCGAACCGGTCACATCGCACCCCCTGTACCTCCGGCTTTCGAAATCCCTCGAATACCGGCCAAGTGGCGAGAAATAGCCAGTCCGCCGCGATCTCACTCGAACACGATCTCCGCCGCGCCCGGGAAGATCGCACCGGCGCGCCCGATATGCGGATGACATAAAGGGAACCGGATATCGCACCGAATGCGAATGGCAGGCAAAGTAAAAGAATTTTTCCGTGAGGTGCAACGTTCTCACGCGGCCCGGTGTTCACAAGGAGGATGGACGAGACGACCCTCCCGCTGACGGAACTGCTCGCGACCGACCTGGACGACGGGTTCACCGAACTCGTACGCACCCAGGCCGGCACCGTGCGTTCCGTCCTGCTGCGTCTCTCCGGCTCCGCGCGGGACGCCGACGACCTGGGCCAGGAAACGTTCCTGCGCGCCTACTCCGCCCTGCGCGAGTACCCGCCCGAGCGCCGCGGGCAGCTCCAGCCGCGCGCCTGGCTGCTGACCATCGCCGCGAACGTGTGGCGCAACCACGTTCGCACCCTGAGCCGGCGGCCCGGCGTCGCCGACGGCATCGAGGTGACGGCCATCGAGATCCCGGACGGCTCCCCCGGGCCGGAGCAGCGCGCGCTCGACGGGGCGCGCCGGGCCCGGCTGGTGGCCGCACTGTCCGGGCTGCCGGACCACCACCGGCTGCCCGTGGTCCTGCGGCACATCGGAGAGCTGAGCTACCAGGAGGTGGCCGCGATCCTGGACTGTCCGGTCGGCACGGTGAAGGCCCAGGTGTCGCGGGGGCTCGCCGCCCTGCGCGCGGAGCCCGGCCTGGCCGCCGACCGCAGGACGTACGGAGCGGCCGGGGCGGCCGGGGGAACGACGGCGAAGACGGCACACGAACCGGCCCGGACGGAAAGGAAGGAGGCGACGGGATGAGACTGCCGGACGAGTTGGACACGTTGCGCGAGGCGGCACCCGCGGGGTTCGCGGCACGCGTGCTGGACCGCGCCGGCGTTCCGGCACATCGCTACGACTGCTACGTGCGGGCCGATTCCCCGGTCGGCCCCCTCTACGTCGCCCACGGGCGGGGCGCGGTGACCGGCGCCGCCGCCACGGACTGGTACGCCGACGACCGGGCGTTCGAGGACGCGTACCGGGCGCGGACCCGGCGGTCGGCGCTCTCCGGGGTCAAGCCCCCGCCGGGCCTCGCGCGGGCCCTGCGCGGCCGGGACCGGACCCTGCGCTACGAATTCGGGCCGCTCGCCGACGAACAGCGCGCCGTCCTGCAGGCGACCCGGGCCATCCCGTTCGGACAGCTCCGTCCGGCGGCCTGGCTGGCCCGCGAGGCCGGAATGCCGGGTCTCGCACCCGAGACGGTCCTGGCGGCGGTCCGGGCCAACCCCGTCCCCGTGCTCGTGCCGGCGCACCGGCTGTGCACGGACGACGGGCTCCCGGCGGACTGCGGGCTGCCGGCCGGGTTCGAACGGCGGCTGCGGGAGTGGGAGGGCGTGGACGCCGAGCGGGTGGAGCGGTTCGTGCGGGCGGGCGCCCGGTTCCTGGGCAGCGGCACCACGCGGATCTTCTGCTACCCGACGTGCGCACACGCGCGCCGCATCACCGCCCGCCACGAGGTGCCCTTCACCTCGGCCGACGAGGCCTCCGCCGCCGGGTTCCGGGGCTGCCTCAGCTGCCGGCCGGCCGTCGTCTGACCTCCGGCCGACGGGCCGGTCCAGGCCGGTCCAGGCCAGTCCAGGCCGGTCCAGGCCGGTCCAGGCCAGTCCAGGCCGGTCCAGGCCGGTCCAGGCCAGTCGAGGCAGGTCCAGGCAGGTCCCGGCCGGCCGGCGCGCCCTCAGCGGTCGGCGGCGATCAGGTCGAGCAGGCCGGGGAAGCGCAGCTCCAGGTCCGCGCGGCGCAGCGTGGCCGCCCGGCTGTTGCCCCGGTCCACCTGCCGCACCAGGCCCGCCTCGCGCAGGATCCGGAAGTGGTGGGTGGTCGTCGACTTGGAGACCGGGAGGTTGAAGGAGGCGCAGGTGCGCGCCGCGCCGGCCGGTTCCCTCAGCAGCTCGCTCACGACGGCGTAGCGCAGGGGGTCGGAGAGCGCGTTCAGCACGGCCGGCAGGCTCATCTCCGCCAGCGAGGGGTGGCCGTCCTCGTCGGGCATCGTGCCCTCCTCCCTTAGGTACGGCTTGCATCATACCTCCCTCCTGTGCCAGCTTAAGGTTCGATCAAAACCGAACCTGGCCGTCAGCCGGCCGGGCCGAGCCTGGAGTTGTGCCCCATGCGTACGCAGACCACGTCGTCGGCCCCGCCACCGGTGCGGCCGAAAGGGCCGCCGGGTCGCACGGCGACCCTGGCCGCCGTGCTCCTCGCGGTGTTCGTCGTCCCGATGTCGATCTCCGGCACGGCCGTGGCACTGCCCGGGATCGGCGCCGACACCCACGCCGCCCTCGCGCCCCTGCAGTGGGTGGTGAACGCCTTCAACGTCGCCTTCGCCTGCTTCACCCTCGTCTGGGGTTCCGTCGCCGACATCGTCGGCCGGGTCAAGGCCTTCGCCGCCGGCGCCGGCGTCTACGCCGTGGCCTCGCTGGGCGGCGCGCTCGCCACCGACGTGCTGTGGCTGGACGCCACCCGCGCGCTCGCCGGGATCGGCGGCGCCGCGATCTTCTCCTGCGGCGCGGCGATCATCGCGACCGTCTTCGACGGCCCGGCGCGCGCCCGGGCCTTCGCCCTGTTCGGCACCGTCGCGGGCGTCGGGGTGGCGGTCGGCCCCTCGCTGGCCGGCGCGCTCGTCCAGGGCCTCGGCTGGCGCTGGGTGTTCGCGGTGCACGCCGCCGCCCTGCTCCTCGTCCTGCTCGCGGTGCCCGCAATCGCCAGGGCCGTGCCGGCCGACGGCGGCAGCGGGCTCCGCGTCGACGTACCGGGCAGCGCGCTGTTCGTCGTCGCCATGGTGCTGCTGACCACCGCCATCGTGCAGGGCTCGCAGTGGGGCTGGGGCAGCCCGGGCGTCCTCGGGCTGTTCGCGGGCGCGGTCGTGGTCCTCGCGGTCTTCGCCGCCGTCGAGAACCGCCGGGAGCACCCCGTGCTGGACCTGAGCCTGCTGCGCAACCGGCGCTTCGTCGGCCTGTGCCTGGTACCGGTCGCCGCGTCCTTCGGGTTCGTCACGATGCTCACGTACCTGCCGAGCTACCTGACCGCGGCCACCGGCCGCGACAGCGGCGCGGCCGGGCTGATCATGCTGCTGCTCACCGCGCCCGTGCTGGTCTGCCCGATGCTCGCCGCGAAGCTGGTCACCCGCGGGGTCCCCGCCCTCACCCTCGTCCACGTCAGCCTCGCCTGCCTGGTCGCCGGCGACCTGGCGCTCACGCTGTTCTCGCCCGGCGCGACGATCCTCGTCGTCGCCCTGCCGATGCTCGTCACCGGCGCCGGCATGGGCCTGTCGGCGGGGCTCGTGGACGGCCAGGCCCTGGAACTGGTCGACCCGGCCAAGGCGGGCATGGCGGCGGGCTTCCTCAACACCCTGCGGCTCGGCAGCGAGGCCATCGCCGTGGCGGTGTACGGATCGGTCCTCGCGACCGTGCTCCGCTCCCGCGTCGAGGACGGCATCGGCGGATACGCCGGCGCCGCGCAGGCGGACCGGGTCGCCGACCGGGCGGCCGGCGGTGACCTCGCCCGGGCCACCGAACTGTCCGGCGCCGTGGACACCGAGGGCTTCTCCCACTTCCTCGCCCGGTCCTACGACTCCGCCTTCCACACCGTTTTGTGGGGACTCGCCGCGGTCTGCGCCGTCCTGTGCGCCGTGATCGCCACCCTGCTCCGCGGCGACTCCGCCAGGAGCACCGCGTGACCCACACCCAGGTCCTGGTCGTCGGGGGCGGCCCCGTCGGGATGCTCGCCGCCGCCGAGCTCGGGCACCACGGCGTCTCCACCGTCGTACTCGAAGCCGAACCGCGGACCGTCGACCGGCCCAAGGCCGGCACCCTGCACGCCCGCACCGCGCAGGGTCTGGCCCGGCGCGGCCATCTGCCCGTGCCCGTCGCGACCGAGGACCTGCTGGGGCGCGGCCGTGCCGACGCGTTCCACTTCGCGGGCATGCCGGGACTCGCCATCACCGCCCCCGCCACCGAGCCCGGACCCGTGCTCGGCCGCTCCCAGGCCGAACTGGAACGGGACTTCGAGCACCGGGCCCGCGAACGGGGCGTCACCGTACTGCGCGGACACCGCGTGACCGGCATCGTCCAGGGACCCGACGCCGTCCGCGTCACCGCCCAGGGGCCGGACGGTGTCCGGCAGTTCACCGCCGAGTACGCCGTCGGCGCGGACGGCGCCCGCAGCACGGTGCGCCGACGGCTCGGCTTCGCCGTGGACACCCACCCGGCCACCGTGTCCGCCCGGCTCGGCCTGGTACGGCTGACCGACCCGGAGAGCGTGCCGTACGGCTGGCACCGCACCCCGCGCGGCTGGACGGTCGCGGGCGTCTCCCCGTACGGGCACAGCCGGTTCATCACGATCGACTTCCGCGGCCCGCACCCCGACCGGCACGCCCCGCTCACCCTCGACGAGCTGCGCGAGGAGGCCGAGCGCGTCCTCGGCCACCGCGTGCCGATGGCCGACCCGCGATTCCTCTCCCGCTTCAGCGACTTCGCCCGGCTGGTGCGCGATTACCGCCAGGGCCGGGTGTTCCTCGCCGGCGACGCCGCCCACGTCCACTTCGCCGTGGGCGGGCAGGGCCTCAATCTGGGTCTGCAGGACGCGCTCAACCTGGCCTGGAAGCTCGCGCACACCCTCGCGGGCAGCGCGGGCAAGGACCTGCTCGACACCTACGACGCCGAACGCCGGCCGGCCGGGCGGCGCGTCATCGACAACACCCGGGCCCAGCTCGCCCTGATGCGGCCGGACCCCGGGCTCGACCCCCTGCGCGACCTCGTCGCCGAACTCCTCGCGATCGACGCGGTGAACACCCACGTAGGCCACGTGATCAGCGCCCAGGAGACGGTGTACCCCGCGCGCACCGGACGAGGCTCCCGCTGGGAGGGCCGGTTCCTGCCGAACCTGCCGCTCACCACCGCCGACGGCCCGACCGACCTGACCCGGCTGCTGCTGCCCGGCCGTCCCGTCCTGCTCCTGCTCGGGGACGCCGGCCGGGCCCACGGCGAGCAGGGCGCGGGCTGGACCCACGCGGTGCGCACGGTGTCCGCGACGGCCGCCCGGCCGCTGCCCTGGGACGCCGTCCTCGTCCGGCCCGACGGCTACATCGCCTGGGCCCCGGACGGCGGCTCCCTGGCCGGCGCCCTGGGCCACTGGTTCGGCGAACCCCGGCGGGCATGAAAAATGCCCTCAGAGGCTGCGTTTCCGCAGGTCGGAGGGCATTTGAGGAGTGGAGCCTAGGAGATTCGAACTCCTGACATCTGCCTTGCAAAGGCAGCGCTCTACCAACTGAGCTAAGGCCCCGTGGAAGTGGACGCACCTCTCCCGTGCGGGAGGTGTGGTCGTTCCGCAGAACAGAGTACCGGGTCTACCCCCTCATCTCGCAAAATGATAGGGACTCCCGCCGTGCGACCACTCTCCGTAAGATGCTCGCGAGGTTCGCACCAGCGAAGGGGAGTAGTCAGAGTGGACGCAGTACAACAAGAGGCCACGGCCAGAGCCAGAGAGCTTCAGCGCAGTTGGTACGGGGAGCCGCTGGGAGCGCTCTTCCGCCGGCTCATAGATGACCTCGGCTTGAACCAGGCCCGCCTCGCTGCCGTCCTCGGACTGTCGGCGCCCATGCTGTCCCAGCTGATGAGCGGCCAGCGAGCCAAGATCGGGAACCCGGCCGTGGTCCAGCGCGTCCAGGCCCTCCAGGATCTCGCCGGCCAGGTGGCCGACGGAAGCGTCAGCGCGGGGGAGGCCACCGACCGGATGGACGAGATCAAGAAGACCCAGGGAGGATCCGTCCTCAGCAACAGCGGCCAGACCACCACCAGCTCCGGCGCACCCACGGTCAAGCGGGTCGTCCGCGAGATCCAGTCGCTGCTGCGCTCGGTCTCCGCGGCCGGCGACATCATCGACGCGGCGAACACCCTCGCCCCCAGCCACCCGGAACTGGCAGAGTTCCTCCGGGTGTACGGCGCGGGCCGCACCGCCGACGCGGTCGCCCACTACGAGGCCCACCAGAACTGACACGCACGAGGCGGACAACGGGTGACGGGGGACGGGCACAGCGATGGGTGAGGTCTTCGCCGGTCGGTACGAGCTGATCGATCCGATCGGACGCGGGGGCGCGGGTGCCGTGTGGCGGGCCTGGGACCACCGCCGTCGCCGCTACGTCGCCGCGAAGGTCCTCCTGCAGAGCGACGCCCACACGCTCCTGCGGTTCGTACGGGAGCAGGCGCTGCGGATCGACCATCCGCACGTACTGGCGCCGGCCAGCTGGGCGGCCGACGACGACAAGGTCCTCTTCACCATGGACCTGGTCGGCGGCGGCTCGCTCGCCCATGTGATCGGGGACTACGGACCTCTGCCGCCCCGTTTCGTGTGCACCCTGCTCGACCAGCTCCTGTCGGGACTGGCGGCGGTGCACGCGGAGGGTGTGGTGCACCGCGACATCAAACCGGCCAACATCCTGATGGAGGCCACCGGAACCGGGCGGCCGCACCTGCGGCTGTCCGACTTCGGCATCTCCATGCGCAAGGGCGAGCCGCGGCTGACCGAGACCGACTACGTGGTCGGTACGCCGGGCTATTTCGCCCCCGAGCAACTCCTGGGCGCCGAGCCCGACTTCCCCGCCGACCTCTTCGCCGTGGGACTGGTCGCCCTCTACCTCCTGCAGGGCCGCAAGCCCGATTCCCAGGCCCTGGTGGAACACTTCCTCGCCCACGGCACCCCGGGCGCCCCCGAAGGCGTTCCGGCCCCCCTCTGGGACGTCATCGCCGGCCTCCTGCAGCCGGACCCCCAGAGCCGCTTCCGGACGGCCACAGGGGCGCGCAAGGCCCTTGCCGAGGCCGTGGAGCTGCTGCCGCCGCCCGCCCCGGACGAGGATCCGGTGGAGGTGTTCGACCAACTCGGCCCGCTGCCACCCGGATTCGGCCCGCAGGGCCCGCTGAGCACGGCGGCCGCGACCCCGCGGGCGCCCGCCGCCGAGGCTCCGGCGCCGGGGGCTTCCGCCTCCGTGACGGTGCCCGCCGAGCCCGTCCGGACCGACCCGCGCGGTACGGCACGGACAACCCCGGTGGCCCTGCCCGCGCCGACGGCCCCGTATCCGGCCGCTCCCGCCTCCCCCGCCGCTCCCGCCGTTCCCGTCCCCGCCGTCCCGGCTCAGGTGCCCGCGTACGGGCCCTCGGAGACGGGCAGCTTCCACCTGCCGCCGCCGACCGCGGCGACCGCGCCGGTCCCCTCGGCCCCCGCCGGGGCGCCGGTCCGGGCGGGCGGCGGGATCGCCCCGCCCCCGGCGAAGGCGGTGGCCTCCCTGCTCGCCGCGGCGCTGCTCTGCTTCGCGGTGGGCGTCTGGGCCCTCACACAGCTGTAGGACCGCGCCCCCGCCGCCGCCCGAGCAGCGTCCAGCCGCCCAGCACCAGCAGCAGGACGGTCCCGGTGCCGAATCCGGCGCCCGCCACGATCCGCATCGTGGAGTGCCGCTCGGCGGCCTCGGCGGCCTCCGGGGCGGTCAGCCCCTCCTTGGCCGCGGCCCGGTCCTCGTCGCCCACGCCGAAGCCTCCCGCGGCCGGACTCCCCTGGTACGCGGGCGCCTTGGCCGGCGCGCCGGTGACGTCCAGGCGCAGGGTCAGCGGCACGGGCGCCGCGTCCTCGGTGAACTCGGCGACCTTCGCGCCCATGGTCACCGCGACGTAGTACCAGCCCGCGACGGAGACCGGCTTCACGCTCGCGTCACCTGCGAAACGGTTCTCGTAGGCAACGGGCGGGGTCTTCTCCAGGGTGATCCCGGCCTGCTTGCCGTCGTACGAGGTGTCCTTGTCTGAGATCAGGCCCCGGTACGGGCTGTAGAGGGACACGGTGAGCCCGCCCGAGGCCGAACCGTAGGTCTTCGTCATCTTCGCGGCGGCCAGTTCGGCGCCGAGGCCCAGCTGCTGCCCCCAGTCCAGCGGGATCCGGTAGAAGCGGGTCTGCCCGGGCCGCATCTCGTCGCGCCACACACCGGCTCCCAGGGCGCGGGCGTCGTTGAAGCCGGTGCCGCCGCTGCGGGGCACCGCCTCGGTGCCGGGCAGCACGGGGGCGCCCGAGGGCCAGGTGCTGGGCGCGGCGGTGGGACCGCCCGCGCCGAGGCCGGGCTCCCGCTGGACCTTGATCTCCAGCGGCCAGGGGCTCTGGTCGTAGCCCTTGGCCGAGGTCCGCGTGACCTTGGCGTAGTACACGCCCGCGGGCGCGCAGTCCTCGTCCTCGGCGCCCCGGCGGACGCCGGCGGCGCCGATCGGGTACGGGTCGTAGCCGAAGTTCGCCCGGCCGGCGCTGCGGGGGCAGGGGCGCCCGGCGGTGGTCATGATCTCCACGTCGATGCCGTCGCCGCCGGAGACCTTCGCGCCCGCCGCGGGGCGGACCACGGCGGAGACGTAGACGTCGGACCCGTCCTTGTCGAGGACGAGCCGGTACAGGCGTTCCCCCGGCCCTAGCGTGTCCTGGTAGACGTTCCCGGCCTCGATCTTCGGGGCGTCGGCCGTGGAGGGCTTGCCCTCGATCGCCCTGGCGCCGTCCGCGGCCCGGTAGGCCGGCAGGGGGCCGGGCGCGGCCCCCTCGGCGTACGCGACCCCCGGCGCTCCCGCCACCAGGCCCAGGGCCGCCGCCCACGCTGTCGTCCGTCCCCGAACCATCACGCCCACCCCGACTTTGCTCGCGCAAGCCAAATCTTTACATAACGGAATTTTTCGTCACAGAGCAGCACAAAGCCCCGGCCGCAGCGGCAGCCGGGGCTTCATGAATCAGCCTTGGGTCTCACACACCGGAACCAGAGGGCACGGAGTCAGTTGCCTCCGTCCACAGGTCCTGCTCGGCGCGGTCCGCCTGGATCTGGCGGTACACGAGGAGCCCGCCGATGGCGGCCAGTGCGACCAGGAGCAGCTTCTTCACCGCGCGACCTCGTCTTTCGTTGACGTAGGGGACTTCTGGCGCCCAACAATACACACCGACCGATACCGATCGGTGACCTGCGGGTCCACCAACTGACCCAACGACAAAGACCCCCAGGCCTTGGCCTGGGGGTCTTCGACACTGTGGGGCTAACAGGATTTGAACCTGTGGCCTCATCCTTATCAGGGATGCGCTCTAACCAACTGAGCTATAGCCCCATCCGCGCTGCGCGCTGACTCCTGAAGATTAGCGCACAGACCCGGTCAGGCCAAAATCCGTTGTCCGGAGGCGTCTGCGCAGGTCATCCGACCCGTCGCGGGCGCCCGGGCGGAGGGCCTACTCGTCCTCGGCGAGGGTGAGCTCCACACCGCCGACGAAGCCCGCCGACAGGTTGTAGATGAACGCGCCCAGCGTCGCCAGTGCCGTCGCCAGCACCACGTCGATCACCGCGATGACCGATGTGAAGATCAGAACGCGCGGCAGCGACAGGAACGACTGGAGGTCGAAGCCGTTGCCCTCGTTCGAACCGGTCGCCTCGCTGATCGTGCCGCCGACGGTCGAGAAGACGCCCATCGCGTCCATGACCATCCACAGCACGGCCGCCGCCACGATCGTGCAGATGCCCAGCGCGATCGACAGCAGGAAGCTGACCTTCATGACCGACCACGGGTCGGCCTTGGCCACCCGCAGCCGTGCCTTGCGCGTGCGGGGGGCCGTACGGACCCCCGTGCGCGGCTTGCGCTGCGCGCCCGCTCCCGTGCCGCCCTGCGCCGTCGCGGGGCCCGAGGGCGCCTGATAGGCCTGCGGCGGGTGGTACGGCTGTGCGGGCTCGTCCTGGCCGGCGTCCGCACCGACCGACGGCTTCGGACCTCGGGTGTCCGTCACGGTTCCCCCCTGGGAGTCCGCGGCAGGGCCACGGGCACCGTTCGCTCCAGTCTTGGCCGGTCCGGCGCCCGTGGCTCCACTCACGACTTACTCCTCGTGCTCCCCGGCCGAGGGCTGCGTGCCCTCGGCGGCCTCGGCGGCCTGTCCGTCGGCCACCTCGGTGTCGTTCTCGTCGGCCTCGACCTCGTCAGCTTCCTGACCGGCCTCGGCGTTCCGGGCGATGCCGACCACGGCATCGCGCTTGCCCAGGTTGATCAGCTGGACGCCCATGGTGTCACGGCCGGTCTCCCTGACTTCGTTGACGCGCGTACGAATCACACCACCGCCGAGCGTGATGGCGAGAATCTCGTCGCTCTCGTCGACCACGAGCGCCCCGACGAGCGATCCGCGGTCCTCCACGATCTTGGCGGCCTTGATACCCAGACCGCCACGGCCCTGGACGCGGTACTCGTCGACCGGCGTCCGCTTGGCGTAGCCGCCGTCGGTCGCGGTGAAGACGAACGTACCCGGCCTCACCACGTTCATGGAGAGCAGTTCGTCACCTTCCCGGAAACTCATGCCCTTCACGCCCGAGGTGGCGCGGCCCATCGGGCGCAGCGCGTCGTCGGTGGCCGTGAAGCGGATCGACTGCGCCTTCTTGCTGATCAGCAGCAGGTCGTCCTCGGCGGACACCAGCTCCGCACCGATCAGCTCGTCGGCGATGCCTTCGGCGCCGTTGTCGATCTCACGGAGGTTGATCGCGATGACGCCGCCCGAACGGGGCGAGTCGTAGTCCTTGAGCGCCGTCTTCTTCACCAGGCCGCCCTTGGTGGCCAGGATCAGGTAGGGCGCCGCCTCGTAGTCGCGGATCGCGAGGATCTGGGCGATCTTCTCGTCCGGCTGGAAGGCCAGCAGGTTCGCCACGTGCTGCCCGCGGGCGTCGCGGCCGGCGTCCGGCAGCTCGTACGCCTTGGACCGGTAGACCCGGCCCTTGTTCGTGAAGAACAGCAGCCAGTGGTGCGTGGTGGAGACGAAGAAGTGGTCGACCAGGTCGTCCTGCTTCAGCTTGGTGCCGCGCACGCCCTTGCCGCCGCGCTTCTGCGAGCGGTAGTCCTCGGTCTTGGTGCGCTTGACGTAGCCGCCGTGCGTGATCGTGACGACGATGTCCTCTTCGGCGATCAGGTCCTCGATGGACATGTCACCGTCGAAGGGCACCAGCTTGGAACGCCGGTCGTCGCCGAACTTCTCGACGATGGCCGCCAGTTCCTCGCTGACGATGGTGCGCTGACGCTCCTCCGAGGCCAGGATCGCGTTGTACTCGTTGATCTTGGCCTGGAGCTCGTCGTGCTCGGCGACGATCTTCTGCCGCTCCAGGGCCGCGAGGCGGCGGAGCTGCATCTCCAGGATCGCGTTCGCCTGGATCTCGTCGATCTCCAGGAGGCCCATCAGGCCCTCGCGCGCGATCTCGACCGTGTTGCTGCGCCGGATGAGGGCGATGACCTCGTCGATCGCGTCCAGCGCCTTGAGCAGACCGCGCAGGATGTGGGCGCGCTCCTCCGCCTTGCGCAGGCGGAACTTCGTGCGCCGGACGATGACCTCGATCTGGTGCGTCACCCAGTGGCGGATGAACGCGTCGATCGACAGCGTGCGCGGCACGCCGTCCACCAGCGCCAGCATGTTCGCGCCGAAGTTGGTCTGCAGCTCGGTGTGCTTGTAGAGGTTGTTCAGCACGACCTTGGCGACGGCGTCGCGCTTCAGCACGATCACCAGGCGCTGGCCGGTCCGCGACGAGGTCTCGTCACGGACGTCGGCGATGCCGCCGACCTTGCCGTCCTTCACCAGGTCCGCGATCTTCTGCGCGAGGTTGTCGGGGTTGGTCTGGTACGGGAGCTCCGTGACCACCAGGCACTGGCGGTTCTGGATCTCCTCGACCTCCACCACCGCGCGCATCGTGATGGAGCCGCGACCGGTCCGGTACGCCTCCTCGATGCCCTTGCGGCCCACGACCAGGGCGCCCGACGGGAAGTCGGGGCCCTTGATCCGCTCGATCAGCGCGTCCTGGAGCTCCTCGTGCGTGGCCTCCGGGTGCTCCAGCGCCCACTGCGCACCGGCCGCGACCTCGCGGAGGTTGTGCGGCGGGATGTTGGTCGCCATGCCGACGGCGATGCCGGCGCTGCCGTTGACCAGCAGGTTCGGGAAGCGCGCCGGCAGGACCGTCGGCTCCTGGTTGCGGCCGTCGTAGTTGTTCTGGAAGTCGACGGTCTCCTCGTCGATGTCCCGGAGCATCTCCATGGCCTGCGGCATGAGCTTGCACTCGGTGTAGCGCATCGCGGCCGCCGGGTCGTTGCCCGGAGAGCCGAAGTTGCCGTTGCTGTCCACCAGCGGCATGCGCATCGACCACGGCTGGGCCAGGCGGACCAGGGCGTCGTAGATCGAGCTGTCACCGTGCGGGTGGTAGGTACCCATGACGTCGCCGACGACACGGGCGCACTTGTAGAAGCCCTTCTCGGGCCGGTAGCCGCCGTCGTACATCGCGTACAGCACGCGGCGGTGCACCGGCTTGAGACCGTCGCGCACGTCCGGCAGGGCGCGCGAGACGATGACGGACATCGCGTAGTCGAGGTAGGAGCGCTGCATCTCCGTCTCGAGCCCGACGGGCTCGATGCGCAGCACGGGCTGCTCCTCCGCGGCATTCTCGGCGTTCTCTGCGGTGGGGGTGGTTTCGTCGGCCATTGCTGGTCAGAAGTCCTTTCAGGCGGCGGTCAGCGGAGCCGACTCAGATGTCGAGGAAGCGGACGTCCTTGGCGTTGCGCTGGATGAAGGAGCGCCGCGCCTCGACGTCCTCACCCATCAGCACCGAGAACAGGTCG
>NZ_JBIAVJ010000055.1:0-24776 GCF_042894025.1 Streptomyces sp. NPDC001549 | reverse complement strand
AACTGCTCCCGCAACCGCTCCGGGTAAGGGCCGTACCTACCGATCGGCAGGTACGGCTCGATGAACTTCCACTGGGCATTGGTGAGTTGCCTGCGCGTCACGACCACAGTCCTACCGGATTCCGCCCCGCGAACAGGACAGAACCCAAGAATGATCACGACACCACACAGGCCCTAGTCGGGCCCGGTCCAGTCGAAGGTGATGTGCTTGCTGGACCGGCCTTCGCGGCTCCAGAGGAAGCCGTGGGCATCGGCGCGGTCCACCGTCGAGCGGCCCCAGGTCGCGACCTGGCCCGGTCCGGTCTCCGCACCCGGCAGGTTGGTCGACTGGACGCGCGCGCCCTCCGGGGTCGTGGGTCCCGTGAGCGCGACCGCGCTCGCCTCGACCCGGCCCGGTACCGCGGCCCGCCAGCTCGCGAGGTCGTCGGCGACCTCGATCTCGATGGGGCTGAACTCCATGCCGCGCATTTCGGCGCCCATCATGCCCACCATCTCGGCGGGCCAACTGCCCGCCTGCCCACCGAAGATCATCTGAAGTGCCTCGCGCTGGGGGTCGTCGGCGCGCTCGTCGACGAAGACCGCGGCGTACGTGTCCGTGTGCTCGGCCCAGATGTTGCCGACGAACGAGGCCAGCATCAGCACGTTCAGGCCGTCCAGCCGCACGTCACCGTAACGGCCCTCGCGGATGTGCCAGGCCAGGACGCCGTCGCAGTCGCCGTGCGTGGGCAGCTGTGCGAACGAGCAGGGGCAGGGCACGTTGCACTTGCAGGTGTCGAACCAGTCGCCCGCCGCGTGCCACCGGGGAACGGTCGCCGTCGTCTCGGACATCTCCCTGCCTCCTCCTGACCGTGCCGGGGCGTCGGTCTCGGGAGGACGGCGGAGCCCCCGGGAACCATCGCCGGCCCACGCCCGGGTCGTACGGGTGTCCATCCCGATTGTCCCACCGCAGGGGTCACCCGGAGGAGGTGTTTTCCGCATACACACGTACACGCGTTCCCGCGCGCACCCGCAGGTCCGCCGTGATGTGCTGGAGGTGTGCGCCTCGACCGGAAGGCCCTGTCACCCCCTCTGCGTCCGGCAAATCTGCTGTCGGCCCGGCAGCTTGCGTTCGCCTGGTCCGTGATGGCGTCGATCGCCCTCCTCGCCTGGGTGCTGGTGGTCGACCAGGCCCGTGACATGGGGGTCGAGCCGGGAACCATGGGTATGGGCGTCCCGCTGTTCCTGCTGCTGTGGCTGGTCATGATGATCGCCATGATGTTCCCGTCGGTGGCCCCGGTGGCCCTCACCTGGGCGCGGGCCATCGGGCGCCGGTCGCCCACGGGAGTCGTGCGGGTGGCTCGTACCGCCCAGTTCGTCGGCGGGTACCTGCTGGCCTGGACGGCCTTCGGCCTGATCGCCTACGCGCTCCTCGCCGGGACCGGGGCCCTGGTGGACGAGCACCCGGGCGCCGGGCGCTGGATCGGCGCCGGGGCCTTCCTGGTCGCCGGGCTGTACCAGTTCGGCCCGTGGAAGGACCTCTGCCTGCGGCACTGCCGGAGCCCGATGGGCCAGCTCGTGCGCTACGCGGGCTTCCGGCCCCGGGCCCGCGATCTGCGGGTCGGGGCGCACCACGGGGCGTACTGCGTGGGCTGCTGCTGGGGGCTGATGGTCGTGCTTGTCCCGCTGGGCGTCATGAACGTTCTGGCGATGGCCGCGGTGGCCGTGGTGATCTTCGTGGAGAAGCTCTGGCGGCTGGGCCCCGTCTTCTCGCAGGTCGTCGGAGCCGCCTTCCTCATACTCGCGGTACTGAGCCTCTTCCAGCCCTGGCTGCTGCCGGGCCTGATCCCGCCGCAGTCGCCCATGACCGAGATGCTCCGCCCTTAGGCCGTTTCCTTCAGATCATCGGATCGCCGGTTGATGCGTGTCGCCGCCCAGGGAAACGGCCCGGGCCGGTGCACATGACCCCGTCCTGAGACAATCCGAGTGGAAGCATGCGCAGCGTCCTCCAGATCAGGCGGCGAACATGTCCGACGTACCGAGTGCCTCCGCGGAGGCCCCCGTCAAGGTGTTCCTCCTCGACGATCACGAGGTGGTCCGGCGCGGGCTGCGGGACCTCCTCGATGCCGAGTCGGACATCACCGTGGTGGGCGAAGCGGGCACGGCTGAGCAGGCCCTGGCCCGCGGGCCGGCGCTCCGCCCGGACGTCGCCGTCCTCGACGTACGGCTGCCCGACGGTGACGGAATCACGGTCTGCCGGGAGCTGCGCTCCCGCATGCCGGACCTGGCCTGCCTGATGCTGACGTCGTTCGACGACGAGGACGCCCTGCTGGACGCGATCATGGCAGGGGCCGCCGGGTACGTGCTGAAGCAGATCAAGGGGTCCGACCTGGTGTCCGCCATTCGTACGGTGGCCACCGGGCAGTCCATGCTCGACCCGGCCACGACCGCCCGCCTGATGCACTCACTGCGCGACTCCGAGGCCGCCAAAGTGCCCGAGGCCACCCGCCTGGCCGCCCTCTCCGAGCGGGAGCGCGCCGTCCTCGAACTGATCGGCGACGGCCTCACCAACCGCCAGATCGCCAAACAGCTCTACCTGTCGGAGAAGACCGTCAAGAACCACATCTCCCGGCTGCTGGGCAAACTGGGAGTCGAGCGGCGGGTCCAGGCAGCCGTCATCGCCGCCCAGGTCCACGATCAAGGACACGCAGGGGCCGGGGCGAATCCGAGCGCCGCGGCGGCTTCGTCCACGGCCTGGACCGTGCGGGAGCGCAGCTTGGGTGTCGCGCCGGGCGCCTCGTGATCGCGGAGCCCGAAGATGGTCGAACGAATGATCTTGATGGTGGCGTCCAGGTCGTCGATGGCGCGGGCCAGGCGTTCGGATGCCTGGGGGTGGTCGACGAAGCGCTGGGCGCTCTGGAGGGTCATGCCGGTGGCGAAGAGGCGCTGGATGGCCAGGTCGTGGAGGTCGCGCGCGATGCGGTCGTGGTCTTCGAGCAAGCTCATCTGCTCGGCGTCGCGGCGCCGCTCCGCCAGTTCGAGGGCGAGGGCCGCCTGGCTTGCGAATCCGGGCAGGGCGGCGACCTCGGCGGTGGCGAACCCTGTGCGGCCGTGACGCCGGGCCAGGACCAGGATTCCGCTGAGCTTTTCCTTGGTGCCGACGGTGACGGCGACGGCCGGGCCGAACCCCGTCCACCGCTCCGGCTGGACGGTGACGCGCGGGTCGGTCGCCACGTCCGCGACCGTGATCAGCCCTTCCTTCGCCACGGCGGCCTCGGCCAGGGTCCCGGCGGTGCTGGGCAGGACGATGCCCCGGTGTGCTTCGGCGCCGTCTCCCAGGGCCAGGGAGCCGCACAGTTCTCCGGATGGTCCGAGCAGGTAGAAGACACCCATGTCGGCTCTGGTGATGTCCATGGCCCGCGCCAGCATGCCTGCGAGGACCTCGTCCTGGGGGGCGCCGGAGAGCAGAGCGCTGGTGATGTCCGAACTGGCGGCCAGCCAGCGCTCGCGCAGGCGGACCTCTTCGAAGAGACGGGCGTTCTCGATGGCGATGCCGGCGGCGACGGCGAGGGTGGACAGGACCGCCTCGTCCTCCTCGTCGAAGGCGACGCCGCCGCGCTTTTCGGTGAGGTAGAGGTTGCCGAAGACGTCCTCGCGCACACGGATGGGGACGCCGAGGAAGGAGTGCATCGGCGGGTGGTGGGCCGGGAAGCCGTAGGAGGCGGGGTGCTCGGACAGCTCGGGCAGTCGCAGGGTTTCCGGGTGCCGGATCAGCTCGCCGAGGATGCCGTGGCCCGAGGGCAGTTCGCCGATCTGCGCACGGAGGTCGTCCGTGATGCCGACGGGCAGGAACTCCGCCAGCTTTCGGTCGTCGCCGATGACACCGAGGGCGCCGTACTCGGCGTCCACGAGGACGACGGCGGCCTCGACGATGCCGCGCAGGACCTGGGGCAGGTCCAGCTCACGGCCGACCGACATGACGGCCTCGAGCAGGCCGTTCAGCCGGTCGCGGGTGCCCCGGACCTCGTCCATCCGTGCCTGGAGCTCGTCGAGCAGCTCGTCCAGCCGCAGCCGTGGCACGCCACCCTGGGCGGGCCGGCCGTCTGCGCACATGTCCCACCTCCGGCCGACGGGAACGGTGGAGCGTCACCTCCCTCACCGTAGTCCCGGCGGGAACGGAGTTCCCGCCGGGCAGGGTGCTGCTGCTGCATACGGTGGGCCATGAGCGACTCGGCGTGCAGGCCGTGTCCGGGTGCGTACGTCTGCACGGTCATGCCTTTCCGTGGAACGCGCCCCGCATGAGCCGGGCGGCGAGGAATGCCGCGAGGGCGGCCGCGAGAGCGAGTCCCGCGCCGGTCCGGCCCACGGGCTCGGTGTCCAGCAGGGACTGCAGCGCGGGAACGTACAGGGCGGCCGTCGCCAGAAGGGCGGAGGCTGCCACGGAGGCGGGGAGGAAGAGGTTCTGCGTGGTGCACAGCCGGGCCCGCAGGCCCAGGGCCACGCCCAGCTGAGCCGCGAGCAGAGCCAGGAAGAGCACGCTCTGCCAGGGCAGGTCCATGGCACGCGCGACGACGCCGGCGGCCAGGCTGCACGCCGTCACGGCCGCGGCGAGAACGAGGAGGCGCTGCCACACGCCCGCGGCCAGGATGTGCTGTCCAGGGGGTCGGGGCGGGCGGTGCATGGCCTGCGGACTGACAGGTTCCGCGCCCATCGCCACCCCGGTCAGACCGTGGGTGAGGAGGTTGATCCACAGGATCTGACCTGCGCGCAGCGGCAGGGGCAGGCCGAGGAGGGGGCCCGCCAGCATCACCAGGATCTCGGCGGTGCCGCCGGCCATGGCGTAGACGAGGAAGCGGCGGATGTTGTCGTAGACGCGGCGCCCTTCCTCGACGGCCGTGACCACGGTCGAGAGCTCGTCGTCGGTGAGCACCAGGTCCGCCGCCTGCCGGGCCACCTCCGTGCCGCGGGCACCCATGGCCACGCCGATGTCGGCCTGGCGGAGCGCGGGACCGTCGTTGACCCCGTCCCCGGTCATGGCGGTGACGGCGCCCCGGGCGCGCCAGGCGCGGACGATGTCCAGCTTCTGCTGCGGATCGGTCCGGGCGAAGACACGGACCCCGGTCAGGTCGGTGTCCGGGGCCGCGGCCAGCTCGGGGCCGGTCATGACCTCACCGGCGGGTCCGTCCTCGACCAGGCCGGTGCGTACGGCGATGGCGTGGGCGGTCGCCGGGTGGTCGCCGGTGATCAGGACGGGGGTGATGCCCGCCGCGCGGCACGCCTCCAGGGTCGTGGCGGCCGCCGCTTTCGGGGGGTCGCTGATCGCGACGAGGCCGAGGAGGTTCAGTCCGTGCTCGGCCTGATCAGCGGGCAGGTCCCACACGAGCCGCTCCGCCCCTGCCACGGCCAGGACGCGGAATCCCCGGGCGGCCAGGAGCGCAGCCTGGCGACGGGCCCGGTCCAGGAGCTCCGGGGGCTCGGTGAGCACCGTGGACATCAGGACCGCCTCCGGCGCCCCTTTGAGGCACACGAGCACGTTCCCGTCGGGAAGGTGGTGCAGGGTGGTCATCCGCTTGCGCAGGCTGTCGAAGGGCGCCTCCGCGAACCGGGGGCAGATCTGTCGCAGCACAGCCTGGTCCGGGCAGTCTGCTTTGGCAGCGGCTGCCAGCAGCGCCGCCTCCATGGGATCGCCCACGGCCCTCCACGCATCGGCACCCTGACGGGGCGGCCGCAGACTCGCGTCGTTGCACAGGGCCGCCGTCGTGAGCAGCTCCTGCAGCGGGCGGAGCCGCTCGGGTGACAAGGAGTTCCCCGCGCGGGTCAGGTCGCCCGTCGGTTCGTAGCCGGTGCCGGACACGTCCGCGACGCCGGAGGGCACCCACAGCTGCTGGACCACCATGCGGCCCTCGGTGAGCGTGCCCGTCTTGTCCGTGGCCAGCACGCTCACCGAGCCCAGGGTTTCGACTGCCGGCAGGCGTCGGACGAGAGCGTTGCGCGCCGCCATCCGGCGCGCCCCGAGAGCGAGGGCGAGGGTGACCACGGCCGGAAGGGACTCCGGCACCGCGGCGACGGCCAGGCTGATGGCGGTGACGGCCATCGTGCTCACGCTGAGGCCGCGGACCAGGCCCAGGGCGAAGAACAGCACGCACAGGGCGAGGGTGACGGCCGCCAGGACGCGGCCCAGGGAGGCGAGGCGGCGCTGGAGAGGGGTGGGCTCGCGGCCTGTGTCGAGCAGCGCCGCGATCCGGCCGAGGGCACTGGCGGATCCGGTGGCAGTCGCAGTGGCCGCACCCCGGCCGCGCACGATGACCGTGCCGGCACTGATCGTGTCGTTCGCGGCCTTGTCCACGGGTTCGGATTCGCCGGTGAGCATGGATTCGTCGACCAGGAGCGCGGTCGCGTCGGTGAGATCGGCGTCCGCGGCGACCACGTCCCCCTCCCCCAGGAGCAGGGTGTCACCCGGCACCACGACCGCTGCCGACACCTCATGCGGGGTTCCGTCCCGCAGCACCCTCGCGTGCGGGGCCGAGAGGGCGGAGAGCGCGGCAACGGCGTGGTCCGCCCGGACCTCCTGCGCCACTCCCACGGTGGTGTTGAAGACGACCACCAGGCCGATGACGACGGCGTCCGGATGGTCCCCGATCACGATGGTCAGCAGCGCCGCTCCCAGCAGCACCAGGATCAGCGGGTCACGCAGCTGCGCCAGCACCCGCCGGTGGAGCGGCGTGGGCCGCGGCGGTTCCACTTCGTTGCGCCCGTACCGGGCCAGCCGCCGCCCGGCTTCGGCCTGCGTCAGCCCCGGCCCCGGCCCCGCCAGGGAGCCGGCAGGCGGCGCGTCGGTGGTGCGACTGCTCATGGCCGCCTTCACTCCGCCGGTACGGTGATCACCGGGCAGTGCGCCCGGTGCAGGAGTCCGTGGACGACGGAACCGAGCCGCATGCCGGTGTATCCGCCGCGGCCGCGGCGGCCCACGATGACGGCCAGGGCATGCTCGGCCCCGCGTGCCAGCTCCTCGACGGGGTGGCCGGTCAGGACCTCGTGGGTGACGTGCACGTCCGGGTACTTGTCCGACAGGCCGGCGGTGGCCTCGGAGAGCAAGGTGCGCTGGGCCCGCAGAGCCACCTCCTTGTCGTCCAGCGTGAACACCGGCCGCTGCCACACGCAGACGGCCCGGAGCGCGGCTCCGCGCAGATCGGCTTCGTCGAAGGCGAACGCCAGCGCGGCGGTGGCGGACGCGCTGCCGTCGATGCCGACGACGACGTACGGCGGCTGCTGGCTGATGTGCTCCGCGTCGCCCACGACGACGACGGGGCAGCGGGCCTGGGCGCTCACGGGAACCACGGTGGATCCGGCGCTGAGGAACTCGGCGGTGCGGCTCAGGTGCCGGGAGCCCAGGACGACCAAGCGGGCGTCCTGGGCCACGCCGCCCAGTACAGGAGCGGGGAACCCTTCCAGCAGATCGCCGGTGACCTCCACTTCCGGATGCCGGTCGCGTACCCAGCCGCAGGCCTGTTCGAGCCTGTCGGCTGCCGCCCGCCGCAGGGCTGTCCGGTCAGGTGTGCCGTCGACGTGGTGGGTGTCGTGCCGGGGCGGCACCGCGAGCACCGGACGCAGGGGGAGCCTACGGCGTTGCGCCTCGTCGGCGGCCCAGGCCAGGGGCAGGTGCCAGTTCCTGGCCGGGTCGATACCGACGACGACGTCACGGCTTCGGGGGCCGGTCATGACCGGGCCCCGAAGTCGCTGCCGGTTCGGGGGATGAGCAGGACGGGGCAGTGCGCGTGGTGCAGCACGCTGTGCGTGGCCCTGCCCAGGTTGCGGGCCAGTCCGAGGGCGCTGGGGACACGGCGGCCGCCCATGACGAGCAGGTCGGCGTGGCGGGAGGCTTCGACCAGGACGCCGGCGACGGAGATGCTCTTCTCGGCATCGGCCCGCACTTCAAGATCGGGGAACTCGTCGCGGACCCCGTCCGTGACGGCCCGGAGGGCGTCTGCGTGCGCACCTGCGATCGCGTCGACGCCGTCGAGCATGCTGACCACTTCGCCGACGGACTCCATCACGTTCCACACGTGCAGGAGCCGGAGGGATCCCTTGCGCAGTTCGGCCTCGCGCGCGGCGTACCGGGCGTACAGAAGGTCGTGCTCGTCACGGACGGCGGCGAGCACGGTGCCGGTCTCCTCTGCCCCGTCGATGCCGCGGACGACGACGACCGGGGTCATGGCGGCAGCGGCGACGTCCAGGCCGACCGAGCCGAGCATGAGGGAATTGAAGCCGCCCAGGCCGCGGTTGCCCACCACGATCGTGCCGTGCAGGGCTCCGGCCTGGTGCAGACTGTGGGCGGCGTCCGCGCGGCTGAACTCCGTGCTCACGTGCAGACCGGGGTACTCGTCCGTCACAGCCTTCGCCGTGTCGTCCAAGAGCTGCCGGCCGTTGGTGCGGACCCGTTCGACGGTCTCCGCCGACAGGTACAGCGCCCTGCCGTCGATGTCGGCCCCGTAGACGATGTACAGGGGGCGGTCGCGGCGTACGGCCTCCCCCGCTGCCCACATGGCAGCGGCGCGGGCTGTGTCCGAGCCGTCCACGCCGACGACCACCGTGCTTGTGTCCGGGGTGCGGAATGTGTATTCCACGGTTCCTCCCAACCGAGAAGCCGATGCGGACACCACTCACGCTGGCACCGTCAGCGCCCGGTGCAGAGGGCCGCACGGGACCACGATCGGGACCAATGGTCCCCATCCGCCCCGGCACCGCCCCGTTCCTCCGGCCCGCATGGCCCGTACGGCCCCCGGACGGGGCCGTTCGGCCCTCGATCGGGGGCGGGCACCGGCGGATGGTGGGGGCACACCCGACTCGGACACATGCCTCGCACGACACGGCGGAGCAGGAGGGCGTCATGAAACACATCAAGGTGGCGGATCTGATGACCGACGAAGTCGTCTCCGTGGCCCCGGAGACCGCCTTCAAGGATGTCGCCAAGCTCCTCGCCCAGTACGGCGTCTCCGGGCTGCCCGTCCTGGACGACGAGGACCGGGTGGTGGGTGTCGTTTCGCAGACGGACATCCTGGCCCACGTGGCGCCGGACCCGCGCCCGGCCCGGCCGGCCGTTCCACCGGCAGGGCCGCCCAACGCCGGAGACGTCATGTCCACGCCCGCGGTCACCGTCCACGCCGAGGCGACCGCCGCCGACGCCGCCCGGCTGATGACCCGCCGGGGCATCGAGCGGCTGCCCGTCGTGGACGAGGAGGACCGGCTGGTCGGCATCGTCACCCGCAGGGACCTGCTGCGCCTGTTCGTCCGCCCCGACTCCGAGATACGCCGGCGAGTCACCGACGAGGTCCTCACCGAGGTACTCGGCGTGCCGACCGGCGACATCGACGTCCACGTGGTGGACGGCTTCGTCACCCTGAACGGCCGCGTCGAACGCCGGAGTCAGCTGGCTGCGCTCCTCAGCCTCGTCGAACGGCTCGATGGAGTCGTCGCTGTGGCATCGCACGTCGGAGCCCGAACCGACGACACACTGGCCACGCACGCCGGCCACGCACGCGATGCGCAGCCGTGGTGAAGAGGTGCCGACCGGGATGGGAGAGGCTGCAGCCATGAAGAACCACGTGACCGTCGGAGTCGACGGCTCCCCCGAGAGCCGGGCGGCCGCGCGCTGGGCCGCACAAGAAGCCGCTCTGAGACACGTACCCCTGCGTCTCGTCCACGCCGTCGACTGGCCCCTGGACCCGGTGTTTCCGGGTCTGGGCCGCCAGGACGTGGATCGCTGGGCCGACCAGGCCCTGACGGAGGCCGCGGAGGAGCTGCACCAACGCCATCCCCGGCTGGAGATCACGACTCGCTGTCCGGCGGCCCGGCCGGCAGCGGCCCTCGCGGCCGAGGCCGCCGACGCAGGATTGCTCGTCCTGGGCTCGCGAGGCCTGGGCGGGCTGGCCGGGTTCCTCGTCGGCTCGGTCGCGATGTCCGCCCTCGTGGCCACGGACACCCCGGTCGTCATGGTCCGGATCGCCGACGCCCCGGACGGCCCTCGGACCGCCTCCGGCTCCGGCTCCGGCTCCGGCTCCGAAGTCGTCGTGGGGGTCGACATCCACGAATCGTGCGACCGTGTGCTCGCCTTCGCCTTCGAAGAGGCGGCCCGGCGGGACTGTGCACTACGGGCCGTGCACGGCTGGAAGATGCCGCTCGCGTACACGTACGTCCCGTTCTTCGACCCGGACGACGAGCGGGACATCGGCAGGAGCATCACGCACATGGTGGACGACATGCTGCTGACCTGGCGGCACAAGTTCCCGGACGTGGACGTCAGCCACAGCGTCTTCATGGGATCCGCGGGCGGCCAACTCGTCCGGGCTTCGCAGGACGCCGGACTCGTCGTCATCGGACGCCACCTGCGCAGCTCTCCCCTCGGAACGCACCTGGGCTCCGTCGCCCACGCCGTCCTGCACCATGCTGCCGCTCCGGTGGCCGTCGTCGCCCACGAGTAGACGGCTGGAGCACCCCCTTGATGGAGCAGAGGCCATGAAACACCTTCGAATCGTTGATGACGTCATGACCCACGCCGCGGTCTCCCTCGACCATGGGACAGCGTTCAAGGACATCGTGGAAGCGTTGCGCATGTGGAACGTCAGCGCCCTGCCCGTCCTGTCCGGGGACGGCCGCGTCATCGGTGTCGTCTCAGAAGCCGACCTGCTGCTCAAGGAACAGGGCACCGGCACCGCGGGCGTCACCACCGCAGAGCGGCTGATGACCCGCCCCGCCGTGACCGTGACGAAGGACGCCGCCATCCCCGCAGCGGCCCGTCTGATGGCCCACAGCCACCTGAAACGCCTTCCCGTCGTCGACGGCGACGGCCGCCTGACCGGCGTCGTCAGCCGCGGTGACCTGCTGAAGGTCTACCTGCGCCCCGACGCCGACATCGCCGCCGAGATCCGCGAGATGATCACGTATCAGCTGATTCCACGGAACTCCGTCGAAGTCCACGTCCACGTGGCCAACGGTGTCGTCTACCTCTACGGTTCGCTGCCGGAGCCGACGCTGGAGGACGCCGTCGTGCGCGCTGTCGGCACCGTACCCGGCGTGGTGGACGTGAAGGCGGACTTCCCCGTCCCCGCGTCCGGAGCCGGGCAGAGCTGACCTGGGGCTAGGCCGTTCGGTCCCGGATAGGGCCGCTCGGGCCCTACCCGGAGCACGGCGCACGGCGGAGCCTGGAAGAGCCGATCGGCCACAGGAGGAACGCCATGCCGAACCGGATCACGGTGGGTCCGGCCGGACCGGGCGCCGTCGGCGCCGCGGCCGACCGGGCCGCGCGCGCGGCCGCTCGGTACCCGCATCGGCCCGTCACCCACGCGGTGATGCACCACGCCCGCTCACCGGTCGCCGTCGTGGCACACGACTGAGGCCGCACAGACAGGAACAGTCCCGTGACCGCAACCATCCTCGCCCCCGGCACCGTCGCCGAGCTCGTCGGCGACGCCGTCACCGCCCCGTCCATGCACAACGCGCAACCGTGGAAATTCGTGTTCAGCCCTGAAGGCAATGTCCTCGAGCTGCACGGCGATCCGGACCGTGCCATGACACGGACCGATCCCCATCACCGGGCTCTCCACCTAGGTTGTGCGGCTGCCCTGTTCAACCTGCGCGTGTCCGCGGTCCACCACGGACTCCGGGCTCGCGTGCGGTTGCTGCCCGACGGCTCCCGGCCGTGGCTGCTGGCGACGGCGGCACTCGACGGGCCCTCCGACGAAGAGCACGAGCTCGCCGCCCTGCATTCCGCTCTCCGGCGGCGGCACACCAGCCGCTTCCCGTTCGGTGACGAGCCGGTGCCGGACGCTCTCATGGACGGGTTGAAGAGCGCCGCCCGTCTGGAGGGTTGCCGGCTGACCGTCCCGGGCGACTGGCACATCGAGACCGTGCTCGGGCTGGTGCGGGACGCAGAGCACCGGGAGGACATCGATCCGCTCGTCCGGGCCGAGACCTCTGCCTGGGCTGCCGATCCACATGCCCCGACCGGAACCGCCGGAACGCGCCGTGACGGCATTCCCGCCACCGCGTTCGGTCCGCGCAGTTCCGCGGGCCCGTCCCCCGTACGCGACTTCGGCCGCGACCGTCCTGCGGCGGATCGCGGCTGGGCCGTGTTCGAGAAGCGGCCGCAGCTGGCTCTGCTGGGCACCCCGGCGGACACGCGGGTCGACTGGATGCGGGCCGGACAGGCGCTGGAGCGTGTCCTCCTCCAGGCGACCGCCGACGGCCTGGCGACCTCGATGACCTCACAGCCCCTCGAGTGGCCGGAACTGCGGTGGACGGTCCGCGACCCGCTGGAGGTCATGGGCCAGGTCCAGATGGTCCTGCGCCTCGGCTACGGGCCCCACGGACCCGGCACACCCCGCCGCCCTGTCGCCGACGTTCTGGAGATCCACGCGTAGCCACCCCTCAGGGCGGGAGAATCGCGGGACGGCGGCGCCTTGCACCGCGGACGGCAGACCGAGGGTCCCGGCTCCGGAGAGTTCCGGGTGGAACGCAGTTCGCCCGGCGGGTACCCGGGATGCGGTGCCACCCGGCGGTGACCCGTCCCCGGGTCCGGCCCGAGCACCCTGCCTGGTCACAGAACTAGCTGACCGCGCCGTTCATCCAGCCGCTGTAGGGCGTGAGCGACACCTCCCGCGGCGCGGCCCCGACCTTCACCATGTCGCCGTAGGCGATGCGCTTGAGCTGGGCGGCAAGATCCTCCAGCGCGCGGGCTGCGGCGAGTTCGTCGCCGATCTCGGGAACGTCCTCGTCCTCGGGGTTGCAGCGGGCAGTGCCGTGCCCGGTGAGCCGGTTGGTTCCGGTGTCGAGTTCGACGCGGACCTTGGTGGTGCGGTCCTCCTCGAACAGGTAGACGCGGGTCTTCCATTCGGTCGTGTGCGACATGGTGTTCCTCCACGGGTTCAGGAGCGGTGGCGGTCTCAGTCATCGCCGCTTCCCTGTCCGGGTCGCAGACGGCCGGACCACCGGGGCTCGACGCTCGCCCATTCGCTTGCCCATGCCCGTCCGCTGCGTGCGTCGACGATCCGCAGGCGTGCGTGGACGGCTGCGCCGGCTGCGAGCATGATTCCGGCCGCGGCGCCGGTGCCGAGGCTGATGGCGTTCAGCGCGATGTGGGCCGTGCCGGGCGGGGCGGTGGTCGCATCGCCCTGGTCGTCGATCCAGAGGCGGACGGTTTCGCCGTTTCGGGTCGCTGCCGGGACCGGCACGGTTTCCGTGTGGACGCGGTGGGAGGTGTCGCGCCAGGTCGCGGGAGCCACCGGGACAGGGCGGGTGGTCGGCCCCGGCCCGGCCCGGTAGGTGGTTTCGCCGACGGTCACTGCCGTGACGGAGTACCGGTGGCGTGCGATCTCTGCCGCGGCGCGACCGGCGTCCGTCCAGGCGCTGCGTCCGACCGCGACGCCGCAGATCACGGCCAGCAGGCAGGCCAGCATGAACGCGGCACGCAGGCGGGCGCGGGTGCGGTCGGCGTCGCGCCTGAGCGGATTGCGCTCCCTCCCCGGCCTGCGGTGATGCATGACGCGCCTCCGTGCTGTGTGCGTGCCGGGCCGCCGGCTCAGGCGGCGAGCTCGGCGCCGATGTGGTGCGCCCAGGTCCGGATCCGCTCGGGATTGCGGAAGTCGCCGCCCTTGCCCTGGCGGGTCAGTGCCTTCGCGAGGAACCCGGGGGTCCGGGCCGTGATGCTGCCGCCGAAGGTCATGTGCTCGCGCGCCCCGATGAGCTGCATCTGCCGGGCGACGGCCGCGACCGGAGGGACGTCATGTTCGTCGGCGGAACGGTCGAGCGGGCCGCTGCTGAACAACCACACCGGCCGGTGCCTGAGGGACTCCGCGTTGCGTTCCGCGCAGTGCTTGGCCTTGCTGCTCCAGTGCCCGGCGTACAGGGAACCTCCGAGAACGACGGCGTCGTAGGCGCGGACGTCCCGAACATGGTCGGCGGGCAGGACAACGGCATCCAGACCGTCCTCGCGGAGGGTCTCGCCGATCTGCTCGGCGATGCCTGCGGTGGCACCGTGCTTGGTGCCGTAAGCGATCAGAACTCGCTTGGTGCTCATGACGGGTACTCCTCGGCGGCGTGATGAAGGTCTGTTGTCACTGTCACGCAACCCGGGGCGGTACCGCATGGGCCGGACGGATCCCGGCGAAGGCCATTCGGTCCTCGCCGACAACGGCTCGCCTCGGTGCCGCCCACGTCCTCACCCGCTCGCCCGGAACCCGGAACCCGGAGCCCGGAGCCCGGAGCCCGGAGCCCGGCAGGGAACTACTCGGCGGGTCCGTCCGGCCGGACGATCGTGACCGGGCAGGAGGCATGGAGTGCCACCTGCTGGCTCACCGAACCGAGCAGGGCCCGGCGGAAGCCGCCGTGGCCGCGGCTGCCCACGACCAGCATGTCGGCACCCACTGCCTGGTCCACCAGAACCTCGGCGGGATTGCCCCGTACCAGGCGCTCGTGGACCTGGGAGGCACCGCCCTCACCGAGGACCGTGCGGACCTCCTCCACCAGGCGCCGCTCGGCCTCCTCCTCGTCGAAGTCGGCGTCGACCGCGGGAGCCGACCACGTTCCGGCGCCGGGCAGGTCCCAGGCAGTCACTGCTTCCACCTTCCCGCCCACCAGGCCCGCGTACCGGACCGCCCAGCGCAGCGCGGCCTGGGACGAAGGCGATCCGTCGACACCCACGACGACCCTCGGAATCTCCAGCTGCTCGTCCATCCCGGCTCACCCTTTCGATGGCTGTACAACCGCAGTGTGCGAGGCGGGTACGCCCCGCCGTGCGGAGCGGCCGAAGCCGCGAACGCTGCCCGAACCGGCGGATGCCGGCGGACTCCTTCTAGTGCTGGGACAAGCGGAACCACCTTTCCTGACCTGCTGAAACGCTCTCTCGCCTGTCTCCGGGCAGAACGAGGGGCACGGGGCCCAGCGGGGACGGCGGCACCCTGATGCCGATCCGTCCGGGCCGGAAGCTGATGCGGACGTCCCGGTGTCCGAGGTAGCACACCGAGAACGAGGAGGCCGGTACCTCGGAGAGCGGTACCGGGTCGACGTGCAGGCCGTCCGTCCCGGGATCGAGGCCGACGATGCCGCGCTCGACGAGGTCGAGCGTGCCGCCCATGGCGCCGAGATGGATTCCCTCGCCGGTGGTGCCTCCCTGGATGTCGGTGACGTCGCCGAGCAGGGCTTCCTGGCAGTAGCGCCACGCGCCCTCGCCCTGCTGCCGCATGAGGATCCAGCCGTGGACGAGGCTGCTGAGCGTCGAGCCGTGACAGGTGCGCCGCAGGTAGTACGCCATCGTCCGCCGCCAGAGCTCGTCGTCCAGGCGGTAGCCGAGGTGGAAGAACAGGCGGGAGAGTTCCGCGGGGCGGAAGAGGTAGCCGAGCATGAGGGTGTCGGCCTGCTTGGACGCCTGGTAGCGGTTGGGCGTGTCACCTTCCGCCTCCAGGATCCGGTCGAGGCGGCGGATGTCGTGGTAGCGGGAGCGGTAGGCGTCCCAGTCCAGCTCGGCAAGGTCGCCGTAGCCCTGGAACTGGCTGATCACGTCACGGTGGAACGGCACGAACAAGCGGCGCGAGACGTCTTCCCAGTCGCGGAGGTCGTCCGGGCTGACGGCCAGCTGCGCGCGGAGCTCGGCGCGTCTGGCCGCGGGCAGCGTTCCGTACAGGTCGAGGGCGCGGGCGAGCACCCACGCTGCCGTGACGTTGGTGTACGCGTTGTCGTCGATGCCGGGCGCGGGGGCGTCCGGGTAGGCGTCGTGGTACTCGTCCGGGCCGACGACGCCGCGGATGCGGTACCGGCCGAGGCCGGTGTCCCAGCTCGCGGCGCCGGCCCAGAAGCGGGCGATGTGCAGGAGGAGTTCGGCGCCGGGGCCGTGCATGAAACCGGTGTCGCCGGTGGCCTCGCCGTACCGCCACACGTTCCAGGCGATGGCGGAGCCCACGTGGTGCTGGAGGTGGGAGTGGTCGGGCAGCCAGCGGCCGGAGTGCGGGTTGAGGTGCAGCCGCTGTGTCTCCTCGGCTCCGGAACTGCCGCTCTGCCACGGGAACATCGCCCCGTGCGCTCCGGCCCGGCGCGCGGCTTGCCGGGCTGCGGGGAGGCGTCGGTGCCGGTACATCAGCAGGGCGCGGGCGGTTCCGGGGAAGTGCAGTGCGAGGTAGGGCAGGACGAAGAGTTCGTCCCAGAAGACGTGGCCCCGGTAGGCCTCGCCGTGCAGGCCCCGGGCCGGGACGCCGGCGTCGAGTTCCGCGGTGTGCGGCGAGAGGGTCTGCAGGACGTGGAAGGCGTGGAGGCGCAGGACCCCTCCGGTCTCGCCCGGTGCTTTCACCTCGCCCTCGTTCCACAGCCGTTGCCACGACGCCCTGTGGGAGGCCAGCAGGGTGGAGAAGTCCGGAGCGTGTCCCACGTGTTCGACGCTGCCCCTCACGGGGTCGTCCCAGGGGCGGTCGAGCGAGGTGAACAGGGCCGCGGTCTTCACGACCACCACCGGCTCCGCGCGCCGGACCGGCAGGACGAACGTCTGCCGGGCCAGGGTGGCCGTACAGGCCCTCCCGACGGGCGCCGGAGGCCGTGCCCAGGTGCGGACGGCGAGCCCGATCCGCAGCCGTGAGGTGGCGGTGGTACAGGCCAGCCAGGCAGTGCCTTCCGCCTCCACTCCGGCCCGGTGCTCGACGAGGTGCTGCCCGGCCAGCGCGCGGTAGCGGTCCACGCCCGCGTTGGTGACGTCTCCGTCGAGCACGGACCGGATCTCGATCCTGCCGTGCCAGCCGTATGCGCTGAGGACGGTGCGCTGTGCGGCGAGACGGGGGTCACCGATGTGGACGAGACGGGTGTGGGTGACGCCCAGGCGGCGGCCTTCGGTGTCGTGGAAGAGCATGCGCCGGGTGAGCGTTCCCGCCTGCAGGTCCAGTGTGACGCGACAGTGGCGGAGGGTCGGGTGGTCAGGGGTGAGCCAGTCGCCGGGTGGTGCGCCGTCGGGCAGGCAGCGGTAGCGCAGGGCGGTCCAGTCGGGCAGCCGGACCATGTCCTCGTTGGACGTCTTTCGCCCGGCGACGGTGGAGGTGAGCCGGTCGTAGCAGCCGGCCAGGTACGTGCCCGGGTAGTGGACGTCGTCGGCGGCGCTCTCGGGGGCCGACCCCCGGGTGGCGAAGCGGCCGTTGCCGAGGGTGCACAGGGACTCGACCAGCCGCTCGGTCTTGGGATCGTAGCGGTGGTACTCCCAGCGCCAGGGGGCGTTCACGGGTCACGGCCGTCTTCGAGGGCGGCCGGCAGTCCGGTCAGCCCGGGGAGCACGAGGTGGGCGCCGTGCGCGAGCAGGGCCTCGTCCGCGTGTGCGTCGTCGTCCCGGTCGAGTCCCACGACCAGGTGGAACCGGCCCCGGTGCCCGGCTTCCACGCCGACGAGGGCGTCTTCCACCACGGCGGCCCGCGCCGGAGCCGCGCCGAGGCGGGCCACGGCTTCCAGGAAGAGGGCGGGGTCGGGCTTTCCCGGCAGGGCCAGTGCGGCAGCGTCCTGACCGTCCACCACGGCGTCGAAGAGGGTGTCGAGGCGGGTGATCTCCAGGAGGCGGCGGGCGTGCCGCGAGGCCGATACGGCCGCACACCGGACGCTCATCTCGCGCAGCCGCCGGAGCGTGGGCCGGACGTCGTCGAAGACGTCGACACCGTGGGTCCGGAGCGTCTCGGAGAAGATCTGCTCCTTGCGGGCCGCGACGGCGTGGACGGTGGCGCACCCCGGCGGGTCCTGCGGCGTCCCGGAAGGCAGGTCGATGTGGCGTGCGGCGAGGAACGCGCGTACGCCGTCGAGGCGGGACCTGCCGTCGACCAGGTCCCGGTATTCGCGGACGGCGTCGAACGCCTGTGGTGGTCCGGCGGCGGGGGAAGGCTGCCATCGCGTGAGGCAGCCGTCGAAGGCCGCCTTCCAGGCGGCCGCGTGGCGGACCGCCGTGGCGAGAAGCACTCCGTCGGTGTCGAAGACGACCGCGTCCACTTCGTTCATGGCTCGTGCGCCACGCGACGGCCGGTCAGCCGGACGGGGGTGAGTTTCAACCAGTGGGTGCGGGGGCCGCCCGCCCAGGGCTGGGAGCGGGCCGTGGCCGTCAGGTGCCGGATCTCTGCGGGCTCCGTGACGGCTTCCAGTTCGCCCACCGCCAAGACGCTCCAACCGCCGGCGGTGACGTCGTCGATGTTGTCGATCTCGAAGGCGGCCTCGGTGCCTGCCGCTCTGGCCGCGAGGGCTTCCGCGGCGGTGCGGAACGCGATGTCGGGGCCCGCGATCAGGTAGTTGACCGGGAGGACGGCCGGGCCTTCGGGGGTGAACACGGCGATGCGCCCCACTCCGTGGGTGCCCAGCAGCGTGCGGCACTCGTCCTCGTCCAGTGCGACCAGCGCGGTGTCGCGGCGGGCGGTGGAACGGCCGCGGACGCGGTCGGCGCTCGCACCGGTCAGGTCGTCGACCGTGACGCCGAGTACGTCGGCCATGCGGACGAGGGTGCCGATGGCGGGAGAGGCCGCGTGTTCCTCCAGGTAGGTGATGTAGTGGACGTCGGCTCCGCACTTGCGGCCCAGTTCTTCACGGCTGAGACCGAGGGCGGTACGGCGGGCTGCGATGCGGCGGCCGAGGTCGGTGCGGCCGGCCGTCTGGCCGGACGGCTGGGGGCGGGTGCTCGGCGTGCTGTTCACGGCACTCACCGCTCCTGGGCCGGTACGGCGACCGTGTCGTGCTGCGGTCCGCCGAGCACGACCTTGAGGGCGCCGGTTTCACCGGCGCGGGAGAAGACGTCGTACGCCTCTTCCATCTGGCCGAGTTCGAAGCGGTGGGTGACCATCGCGGCCCCGGGGAGGCGGCCTGCGGCCATCATGCGCAGCAGCATGGGCGTGGAGTGGGTGTCGACGAGACCGGTGGTGATGGTGACGTCCTTGATCCAGAGGTCTTCGAGGTGCAGGGTGGCGGGCTTCCCGTGCACGCCTATGTTGGCGACGCGTCCGCCGGGGCGGACCATGCGGGTACACATCTCGAACGCCTCCGGCACGCCCACGGCTTCGATGACCACGTCCGCCCCGAGCCCGTCGGTCAGGTCCTCCACCAGCCGCTCGGGCTCCTCCTCCGCGTTCGCGGTGGCGTCGGCACCGAGGTCCCGCGCGGCGCTGAGCCGGGACGCGGCGAGGTCGACGGCGATGATCCGCCCGGGGCTGTAGAGCCCTGCGGTGGCGATGGCGGCCAGACCGATGGGTCCGGCACCGACCACGACCACCGTGTCGCCGGGGCGCACGTTGCCGTTGAGCACGCCCACCTCGTAGGAGGTCGGGAAGATGTCGGCGAGCAGCACGGCATCGTGGCTGCTCACGGCGCTGGGGAGCGGGTGGACGGAGAGGTCGGCGAAGGGGACGCAGACGTATTCGGCCTGGGTGCCGTCGATGGTGTGGCCCAGGACCCATCCGCCACCCCCGCGGCACTGGCCGTAGTGGCCCTCGCGGCAGAACCGGCAGCGGCCGCAGGAGGAGATGCACGAAATCAGCACGCGATCGCCGGGACGGACGTTGCGCACGTCGCCGCCGGTTTCGACGACGGTTCCGACGGCCTCGTGGCCGAGGATCCGGCCGGGTGTCACCTCGGGTACGTCGCCCTTGATGATGTGCAGGTCGGTGCCACAGATGGTGACGGCGTCGACCCGGATGATCGCGTCGGCAGCGTCCTTGATCGCGGGGTCCGGGACGTCCTGCCAGGAGGTCTGTCCAGGGCCTTGGAAGACGAGTGCCTTCATGACTGCTGCCTCTCTATGCTGCGCGGGAAGGGGTCACCGCCAGGCTGTGCCCATGGGCCTCCGTCCCGCATGGGCCGGTCGGTCCCTGCCGGGGGACCAGTGGGCTCTCTCTGTCGCGTCCTGGCGGATGCGACGGTGGAATCCGGCACCCGTCCGCGAAAGGAGGCCGCTGCCATGTCCCAGCCGGCCCCGCCTCCCGCCTCCCGTCCGGCGCTGCTGAGGTTCCTCGGCGGTGTCCGGACGGTCACCGGCAGCAAGTTCCTGATCGAGAGCGACCACGCCCGGATCCTCGTCGACTGCGGGCTCTTCCAGGGTGTCGCGGACCTGCGCCGCCGCAACTGGGACAAGCTGCCCTGCGACGCCTCCGACCTCCACGCCGTCGTCATCACGCACGCCCACCCGGACCACTGCGGCTACCTCCCCCGCCTGGTACGGCACGGCTTCCGCGGCCCGATCCTGAGGACTCACCATGACCTCCACCCCGTACACCGTCGCCGACGTCATGACCACCAAGGTCATCGCGGTCACCCCGTCGACCGGCTTCAAGGACATTGCCGCCGCCATGAAGCGGTGGAAGGTCACCGCCCTCCCCGTCATCGAAGGCGAGGGGCGCGTCGTCGGCGTGGTCTCCGAGGCCGATCTTCTCCCCAAGGAGGAGTTCCACGAGCACGACCCCGGCCTGATCGAGCAGATGCGCCGCCTCGGCGACACCGCCAAGGCCGGCTCCACGCGGGCCGAGGAGCTGATGACGACCCCCGCGGTCACGATCCGCCCCGACGCCACCCTGCCCCGGGCCGCCCGCCTCATGGCGGACCGCCACATCAAGCGGCTCCCGGTGGTCGACGCCGACGGCACACTCCAGGGCATCGTCAGCCGCGCCGATCTCCTCAAGGTCTTCCTCCGCACCGACGAGGAGCTGGCCGCCGAGATCCGGCACAGCGTCGTCGAGCGCCTCTTCCCGCTCTCCCGCAAGGCCGTGGGGGTCACCGTCTCCCAGGGCATCGCCACCCTGACCGGCGAGGTCCGTGACCGCGACATGATCCCGATGGCCGAACACCTCACCCGGTCGGTCGAAGGAATCGTCGACGTCCACTGCCGGCTCCAAGCGCTCGCCCCTGCCTAGGCCTCGGGCTCGTACTCGTACTCGTCGCTCCCGCCGAGCCGGCCCTCGCGCCGGCCTGGGGCCCGGGCCGATCCTGGGGGCTACCGGTGGTCGGGAACGTACCTGTAGCCGACGCGGCGCACGGTGGAAATGCGGTCCCGGTGGACGGGGCCGAGCTTGCGGCGCAGCCTGGCCACGTGGACATCGACGGTACGGCCGTCGCCGATGTGCCCGTAACCCCAGATGCCCGAGATGAGGGCATCACGCGTGTGAACCGTGTACGGGTGCGCCACGAGGTGGGCCAGGAGGTCGAACTCCAGGTAGGTGAGATCGAGTTCGCGCCCGTCGACCTCGACCAGCCGGCGTGCGCGATCGACCCGGACGGCGTCGTCGGAGTGGTCGGGTTCCAGCTGCTGAGCCGGTTCCGGCTCGGGGGCCGGAGGCGTCCCGGGCTCGACGAGGGGACGGGTCTCAGGGCGTATGCCGTGCGCGCTCATCACCGCCGCCGGGTCGACGTTCGCCGGCAGGAAGACGAGGTATCCGACGCGGCCGCCATCGGGCTCGTGGACGGAGACGACGGGCGGACGGTCGCCGACGAGCTGGAGGCGCGGCGCCGGGGAACGGCGGAGGGCGGGTGCGGGAAGTGCGGTGGTCACGATGAGCCCCTTCGGCTGCTCGGAGTCGGATGGAAATGCCGGGTGTTCGGCCACGACGGGGCAGGGGTCTCCGCGACGGATGCGAGCGGGAGGGTCGGCGCACCGTACGCCTGGCGGACCCGTACGGCTCGAAGGCCGAGGGCACGAAAGCGCGGCGCACAGAGAGAAACGGCAGCCGGCGCACCGGCGCGCGTCGAGGAAACGCCCTGTCGAAGAAGCCCTAAACGGGTCGGCAGACGGCGCTGGCGACGAGACGGAAGTCAACGTGCCTGCGACGTACGAGCAACGGCTGCGACGGGGACATGGCCACATGGTGAGGTGTGCGACGGGCACGCGTCAACACTTCCCTACTGATTGCATAGGAAAGTGCTGGCAGCCATCACATCGGGCGAACTCCTCGGGTTCACGCACCCCCTGACACCGGGTCCGGCTGCGCCCCGGCCTCCAAACCGGCCTCCGACCTGCACCGTCTTCCATGTCGAGATCGAATTGTCCACCATTCGGTCACGCTCTTGCCGGGGAGGCCGCTGCGGGAGTATTCCTATCACTCCGATGGGAATAGTGGGGATGCGGTGAAGTGCGGTCGCCCACCCCCGCCTCCCACCCCTCGCGCGCCTCCCACACGTTCCAGCAACCGGCCGACGCCGCCCGACAATGTTCCGGAGCAGTCGACATGACGACCGCCTTCCCCCATGGCACCACCGTCCACCCAGCCCGCGCGCCACACAGCGGCGCTCGGGCCTGTCGGTGACGCCGGTGCCGACGACACCCGGCACCGCCGGCCACCGATCCGCCGACGCACGGCACCGCGCGCTCCTGCGTACCGCCCGCGATGTGGCGGAGGACCTGGCCGCGGACGCCATCGTCCGCGATCAGGCGGGCAAGGAACCGACCGACGAGACGGCCCGGCTGCGCGAGGCCGGCCTGCCGGCGGCCCTCACCCCGCCCGGGCCGGGCCGCGGGGCGGACTGGCGTACCGGATGCGCCGTCATACGGGAGATCGCCGCGGCGGACAGCTCTGTCGGCGACGTACTCGCCCGCCACTACGTGCACACGTGGAGCGGCCGCTTCTACGCGGGTCACGAGCACGCGACCGCCCTCGAAGAGGAGTCGGTGCGCGAGCAGTGGCTGTGGACCGGCGCCGTCCGCACTCCTTGGCCCGACGACGACACCGATGGACCGGACCTCACGCTGAGGCGGCACGCCACCGGCTACGTGCTCAGCGGGCGCCGGGCGGTGGACACGGCGGTGGCCACCGCCGACCAGATCGTGGTCGACGCCGTCTGCGCCGCGAACGGTGAGGTCCTGGTCGTACGGATCCCGCCCGGCGCACGGGGCGTGACCGTCGAGCCCGCCCACGATCGCCTCGGACAGCGCGTCGCCGGCGCGGGCGAGGTCGTCCTCGACCGGGTCACCGTCACGCCCGAGCAGGTGCTGGGCCGCCGGCCGCACGACGAGGAGTCGACCGCACCCTTCACCGCGCTCGCGGAGCCGGCGCTCCGGCTCGCCCTGTGCCACGTCGGCCTCGGCATCGCCGAGGGTGCCCTCACCGAGGCGCGCGACCTCAGCAGGGGCGGCCGCGCACACCGGCTGCCCGGCGAGGACCCGGACCTCTTCCTGACCTACGGGGAACTCGCCTCCGCCGCCCAGACGGCCACCGCCGTGGTCGACCGGGCGACGGACGTGATGGCGCAGGCCCTCGACACGGGGCCGCACCTCGATGCGGAGGGAGCCGCGGGCGTCGCCGCCCTGGTCGCCACGGCCGAGACCGTGACGTCGAAGGCCGCCCTGCGCATCACCGCCCGGGTGCTGGAGCTCGCCGACGCGCCCGGCCTGGACCGCTTCTGGCGCAACGCCCGGGTCCTGACGGCCCACCGCCCTGCCGCGCACCGCCTGCGCTCCATCGGCGAGCACTACCTCAACGGCTCCCACCGCGCGGTGGCGGCGTTCCGCTGACGCAAGCGTCGGCTCGGGTCGCGGCCCGCGACCTGTCCCGCGGCTGCCGGGCGGGTACACGTACCCTCCCGGCGGCCGACTGCCACCCACGGCGGACACCCGCCCCAGCCATGCCAGATAATGTCCGTATGCGGATCTCAGCCAGGGCGGACTATGCGGTACGTGCCGCGCTGCAGCTTGCCGCGTCACAGGATGACGGGCCGGTGAAGGCAGAGGCCATCGCCGACGCTCAGGACATCCCGCACAAGTTCCTCGAGGGCATCCTGAACGATATGCGCCGAGGCGGTCTCGTACTCAGCCAGCGGGGCGGCAACGGCGGCTACCGGCTGGCCAGGCCCGCCCAGTCCATCAGCATCGCGGATGTGATCCGCGTCGTGGACGGACCGCTCGTCTCGGTGCGCGGGGTCCGCCCGCCGGACCTGTCCTACACCGGCCCCGCCCAGGCGCTGCTCCCCCTGTGGATCGCACTGCGGGCCAACGTGCGCGAGATCCTCGACGGTGTGACACTCGCCGACGTCGCCGCGTCGGACCTGCCCGCCGACGTATCGGCGCTGACCGACGCCCCCGGCGCCTGGACTAATCCCTAACCTCACGCCCTGCGCCCCACCTGCATGTTCTCAGATATCGAGATCTCGACGTCCGCGATACGGACAACCCCTTGGGGCGGGTCTCCTCCTCTGCCAATATGCCTACCAACCAGGTGGGGAAACTAGGAATCCAGGGAGTGGCCGTGCGAACACTGCATCACGCAGGCCTGATGCCGCCTCTGACCTCCCGCCGACACATCGACCTGGTCCGTACGTCCAGCGCCATCTGTCAGCCCGGCTGACATCGTTCGCCGGGCCTGACGCCGCACGCAGGTCACCACCGGGCGCTGCCCGGTCAGCTCTCCGTCCGCCGGGCGGGCCCCTCGGCCGACCTCACCGACCGCGTGCCTTCGCGCGCGGACGTCCGATGTCCGTTCCCCGGCCTGCAACCGCGACCCCGCCGCCGACGGCCGGGAGTGGCTTCCGTGTGCGCCGATGGCTTCGCGTCGCCCGCCTCCGTCCCCGTACCTCCCTGAAAACCATCCCGTGAAAGGACACCTCCGTGTCTGCCGCAAGACCGCTCACCGCCCTGCGTGCCATCGCCGTCACAGCGACCCTTCCCCTCCTGCTCACCGCCTGCGGCTACGGTTCCGCGGCGAAGAAGGAGGAAGACAAGTCCGCCAACACCAGTGTCGACGCCGGCAAGAAGCTCTCCGCTTCCGAGGTCCGCATCGGGTACTTCCCCAACCTGACGCACGCCACCGCGCTGGTCGGCCTCCAGGAAGGCCTGAT
>NZ_JBIAVJ010000054.1:0-28219 GCF_042894025.1 Streptomyces sp. NPDC001549 | reverse complement strand
CCGGCAGCGGCAACCCCACATCGTGACCGGCTACTTCCACGGCCGGCACGTCCGCTACACGATCCAATAGGAAACCCATCAGTTTCGGCTCAATATTGCGCGCATCACACTGAGGGTGATCTCATGCATTCATGACCTATGCGAATCGTGTGACGCGCACCCACATTGATACGTGGAACGAGCGAGCACTTCCGGACGGATCGATTCCGGTAGGATTCGTCGCCGTCCTGCGAGGTTCCTTGCTTCCCATCTCGATCTGGCTCGGAGTCGCCGCCTTCACCTTCTTCGCCTACAACCCAATAGCCACATTGATCGAAGGGGGGCTCTTCCTGGCCTCCTTCCTGTTCAGCTTCAATCGTCGACGGAAATCACATTCCATAAAATGCAGCACCTACGGTGCAGTGGGCGGCGTATTCAAAGAGTCGATGGCGGGATTCTAACTCCCCCTGACAAGCAGTACTATTTCCGGACTTGAGCGCCACCGACCACACCATTGCACTGCTTTGGTCGGTCCGGGAGCACCTGCGGCCACCGCAGGTCACGGAATAGATCCCGGCCGCATGTGACACCTATATGGAGGACGATGCCGAGTCGGATCGCTTTGGACCGAAGTCCGTGAGTATTCCCGATGATTTGACCCGGCGGGTCGGCTCTCAGATGCGGGAAGCGAGGTCGTAGTGAATATCGGCGGGGCGCTAACGCATCCCACTCCAAGAAGCAGAATGCAGCCGCGACACGGAAGAGCGGATGGACACTCCGAGCCCTGGCGAAACCAACGGAAAAGCCCCATCCGACGAACATCAACATGTCCGGAATTCTATATCCGTACACCCACCCGGCAAGAGATGTTTATCGACCCACCTAACAATCCGTCGAACAAGTGGAAACTGTCCGCCGGTAAACCCGAAGCCGACGCAGCGAGAGCTGAACACACGCTGGAAGGACTACGACGGGAACGGCTGCATCGCGCCCGCAACCACGTCCGGATCGCTCAAGCGATCGAGCGCCGGCGTCCCGCCGACGGAACGTGGCCGCGGTCCACTCCGACGCGTAGCGGCACCTTCGCGCAGAGCGGGCACAGTGCCGCAGGAACCGTAGCGCGTCGCCCTCCCGTGGATCTGCAGTGGTGACAGTCAGCTGTCGGGCAGGGCGCTCACGTCACTCACGTCACCAGGTGCAGCGACGTTCCCGCGATGCCCAGCCGTACGCTCTGACCCCAGGTCAGCTCCAGGGCGTCGCTCTCCATTCCGTCGCCGAAGACCACGATCCGGTCCGACTCCACGGTCAGCTGCAGCCCCTCCCCCCGCCCCAGCTCACCGGCGACCTTCGTCGTGCCGGTCGTGGGGGAGGGCCAGGCTTCGCGCACGAACCACAGGAGCCGCCGGTCGCAGGGCGCGGGCAGCCCCGCGGGGCTGCCGCGCTCCTGCCACAGGGAACGCAGCCAGCCGGTGGCGCCCGTGCCGGTGCCGACCAGCACCCCGGAGGACGCCTGGGCCTCGCCCGGGCCCTTGTCGCCGTCGGAGCCCAGGCGGTAGCGGGCCGTCTGGTGACCGGGCGAGCCCAGGTAGATCTCGTTCAGCGCGAGAAGGCGCTGGGTGTCGTCGGCGACGGCCTCGACCATCGTCAGCTCCTCTGCCCGGCCCCCGGCGGTGGTCGCCGCACGCAGCAGGGCGGCCGCGTCGGCGCAGCGGTGCCGGACCAGTACCCCCGGGTTGCGCCCCGGGTCGGTGTCGATGCCCACCACCGGCTGTCCGCGCAGATACTTCGCGGTGTTGGCGACCAGGCCGTCCTGGCCGACCACGACCACCACGTCCTCCGGGGCGAACAGGAAGCGGTCCAGATCGGCCCGCTCCACCCGGGAACTGCGCCAGGTGAGCGGCACCGCCGCCGCCACCTCCCGCAGCGCGTGCCGCGTGCGCTCGTGGCGGCGGACCACCTCGTCGATCGACCGGCCCCGGCTGGAAAGGAAGAACGCAGCCTGCCCGTGCGTCCCGTGCCGGGCGAGAAGTTCCTCGTACTCGGTCCTGCGGTGCACGAGCACCGCCCGCGGGGCCAGGCTCACTCGCCCGCGCCGCCTTCCGGACGTCCGAGCCTGCTGAGGAGCCCGGTGAGGACGTCGGGAGAGAGCGTGATGCTCTCGATCCGCGGCATGTTCTCCGCCAGCCGGGTCGCCGCCAGGGCGTGCAGCGTGCCCGGGCCGGCTTCGTCGTGCACGCGCAGCCAGGCAGCCTGAACCTCGGCGCGCGCCGCGCCCGTCTCGCGCGCCGCCTCGGCGTCCGCGCGGGCCAGGCTGACCTTGCGCGCCGCCTCGGTCTCGGTGCGTACGCCGTCCGCTGCCGCCTTCTCCTCTGCCTCGCGGCGGGTGTTGATGCCGCGCTGGTCGATCAGCTGCGCCTCGCGTCGCGCCAGCTCGATCTGACTGGCCAGCTCGTTCTCGGCGATGGCACGCTCCCGCTCGACGGCGACGGCCCGCCGTTCGTAAGTGGCCCGGTCCGCCTCCTGCTGGATCTGCTCGCGGGCCGGGGTGCGCAGGGCGCGCTCCACCTCGGCCTCGGGGCGGATCGCCACGACCCGTACGGCCACCACATCGATGCCGGTGGCCGGGAGCCTGGGCTCGGCGGCGAGACCGGCGGCGACCCGCCCCCGCACGGAGGCGACGCCGTCCACCAGGGCGACGGCCAGCGGAGTCCGGGCCAGTACGTCCAGCGTGTGCTGCTGCGCGGTCTCGGTGAGGAGAGTGGCGATCTGCTCCAAGGGGGCGCCGCGCCAGCTCCCGGTGTCCGGGTCGACGGAGAAGTCGAGTCGGTCCGCGGCCTCGGCCGGGTCGCTGATCCGGTAGGTGACGGTGGCCTGCACGGCGACGTCCTGGAAGTCGGACGTACGGGCGTGGAAGGCCATGGCCAGCTCCCGGTCGTCGACCGGAACTTCGGACAGCGCCGCCGACAGCGACCGGTACCAGAAACTGAGCCCCCGTCCGTCGTGGACGAGTCGGCCTCGCTTGTGGTGGCGGATGTGGGCAGTGGGCGCGGAGCGCAGATGACGCCAGCCGAAGCGCCGGATGATGTCGGCCATGGCGAACCCCCTTCATTTCGTCAATGCGACGATAACGACGCCTGCCCATATCGTCAAGGGGACGAAAAGAACGCTTCCCGGGCGCTGCCCCGGCAGCAACGGAAGCCGCGCGAACGGGTCCTCGGCCTGCGGGACCGGCTGCCCCCGAGCGGTCTCAAGGTCCGTGCGTGCGCACCGGCCCCGCTCGTAGCGGAAACCCGCCGCCGACGCCGTCCGGCGGCCGTCCTCGCCGACGACGTCCACTGGGTGGGCTCGTCCGGCGCCGCCGTACTCGCCTTCCTGCACCAGCGGAACGCGGTCTGCGGGCCGACGGCAGACCTCTCTGCCGCGTCGGCGGCACCCGTCCCGCAGGACGGGAGGGCTTCGAGTTCGGAATGTGCCGCCCGCCCCGCCGAGCTTGCCGGTCGATCCCGGACCGGATGTGGAACGGGCGCACAGCGGGGCAGTTGGTGAGTTTGTGGAACATCTGATGCTCAGCGGCGGGAACGTCGCCGCCGGTTCCGCGTGAGCGTGATGTCGCCGGGTTTCGAGAACGCCTCGGTACTTGCCGCCGGCGTCTGGTGTGCTGGTCGTCTCGGAGTCAGTGATCATGGCCCCGGACTCCTGGTCTCCGGCTCCAGCCGCAAACCGGCCTCCAGGGCAGGTCCGCAGCACCGCAGACATGGCCCCCGCAGCCGGAGGCACCGCCGCGTACCTCGCTGTCCGACGACCTCACCACCCAGAACCGACCACCCGAGAGGACCCGACGCCTGATGTCCATATGGACTTCGATCGTTGCCGTACTCGGCACCCTCGCCGGCGCCTTGACCGCCGGACTCCTCCAGCACCGTTCGGCACGCACCGCCCGCGCCGAGGAGCGCGCCGACAGCCACCGCCAGGACCAGCTCGGCGCCGTCACCGACTTCGCGGCCGCCCTGGACGCGCACCGCTCGGCGATGTTCCATCGGGAGCGGCTGGCCCTGGCCGAGGCAGGCGCCGAGCACCAGCTGGAGGCTCAGACAAGGTCCCACAACACCCGGGCGGCAATCACCGCACCCCACATCCGCCTTCAGGTCCTGGTCCCTGAGCTGGCCGGCCCCGCCCAGCGGGCCGCAAATGCCAGGTACGCGCTGCGCAAGGCCATCGACCGGACCGAGCTGGACGCGCGGCGGCATGCGGCCAAGGAAGCGTCCGTCGCCTTCATCGCCGCGGCCGCCACGCTGCTGAGCCCCAACCATCACTGACGGACGGCAACCAACGCCGGTGTCCTGGCCGTCCGATGGCGCCGGTCGTGCCGGTTCCCTACGCCCTGCAACAGGGTTCTGGCACACATTCCGTAAGGGCGGTGGTGGTCAGGAGTGCGCGGAATCGGTGTCTTCCCACTTCCATCCGGTTTGGGGGAACTGCTCGATATCCAGACCAATGGCGAACGCGTGCAGCCGAGGCTCACGCAGGCGTCGGCGGCAGGGGCCGCGGCGCTGTGCAGCTGCCGGGCGCGCGTCACCCTCGTGCAGGGGGTGACGCTGTATGGGGGACCCGCCTCGGCATCCGGGACGCTGTCGATCCGTGCGTCTACCGGCCAGTCTGTACCGGCCCGTGTCGACCGGCGGGCCGGCCTGCTCACCGGCGGGCCTGACTTCCCGGGCCGCGCTCTCGGCCGGTCCCGGAGTGCCGCCGCACCCGCAAGGCGCTGCTCCATCTGCCGAACTACCGAACTACCGCCGAAGTCTCAGCTGCCTGTTCCCGGGCGGCTGCCAACCGAGCCTGGTACTCCTCCGCGACCCGGCAGGCCGGCGGCCGGCGCACACGACGAATCTCCGGCTCAGGGCATCAGCCACGTTCCCAGAAAGCGCAGGCGCGCGTGACGTCCGCGGCCTCTGCGGTCGGGCTGGGACAGTGCGAAGGTATGTCACCCGGAGCGGGAGCTCGTTCCCATCGGGCCGGCCCTGATCCGGGAGTCTCCGATTCATCCAGGTACAGCGTGAATGCACCACCTACCAACACAAGTGCCAACCATCCCGCCCCTGCCCACAACCAGCCCCGCCGCGACACCTTTTCCCCCTCGACCTCGATCGCCCAGGGAACACTCTGCCAAGGGCACACCATGCGGCGCTCACCCGCCTGCCCATCGCCCGGGTGTCCCTCGACGGGCCCGGCCCGTCGGCCGCCCACACCGTTTCCGTCTCGCGGAGGCCATGTGTGGTTTCCCTACCAGGCCGCTCACCACTGGAGCCAGGCGGCACGAACCGGTGGGGTTTCGGAGGCCTCATAACGGCCACACGCACAGGAGGAACGGACTACGAGGGAAGGAGCACTCCCATGACGACGATGGTCCTGCTGATCGCGCCGATGATGTTGGCCCTGCTGCTCGTCCACCGGAAGGGCGGGCACCGTGCCCGGCACCGGGCGAGCCGGTTCTGACAAACGTCCCGACCTGTCCGGTCCGGCGTCAACGCGAGAGCGCAAGCGAGGTGAACGCGGTGTCCATGCGTGCCAAGGGGTGGGCCACCTCCTTTCCCGTACACCGAGGGGTGCGCGAGGCCCGCCGGTGGACCGCGGAACGCCTGGACGCCCTGCAGTGGACGACGGACGCCCCCGACACGGCGCACTCCGTCCTGCTGACGGTTTCGGAGCTCGTCACCAACGCGCACATCCACGCCCACAGCGGCGCCGGGCTGGTGCTCACCTGGGACGGCCGGTGCCTGCACGTCAGCGTCGCCGACGGAGACCCGGACCTGCCGGCCCCGCGCGCACCCTCACGCGAGTCGACTTCCGGACGGGGACTCGCCATCATCGACGCCCTCGCCGATACCTGGGACGCCCATTCCTTCCACGGCGGCAAGACGATCACCGCCTGTTTCCATCCCCGGGTGACACCCGCCCCGCACACCGCAAGGAGTCACTCGGGGCCGCACGCCGGCGAACCCCCCGACGCGTGACGGACCGTTCCCGCGTGGTGGCGTGAGTTCCGGTCGCCCGGTCGGTCCGGTCGCCCGGTCGGTCCGGTCGTCCGGTCGGTCCGTCCGTGGGCCAGGGCCGTACGGGGAGCTCCTCGCAGGCAGCGGCTGGGGCCGGCGATGGCCAGCCGGTGTCGCACTCCGCACTCCCGCCGTCAAGCACGGTTGCGGTCGGAATCAGACCGGCGCCCGGCCAGGCCTCGCCGGCGCCCGGCTCAGCGGTCCGTCGAGCTCCGGCTCGGCGTGGTGGGGTGCCCACACAGGCTGCACGGTGCCGTGCCGGTGTCGGGCCTGTTCCGTACGCTGGCTACATGCGTACGCGCCCCACTCTGAGCTGGACCCCCACCGAGGACCTGCGGCCCGGCACCGCGGATCCGGAGCCGGTCGCCGACGCGCTGAGGACCGGCGGCGTGCTGGTGCTCAGCGGGGCGGGCCTTTCCACGGAGTCGGGCATCCCCGACTACCGGGGCGAGGGCGGAAGCCTGCGCCGCCACACACCGATGACCTACCAGGAATTCACCACGAGCACCCACGCCCGGCGCCGCTACTGGGCACGCAGTCACCTGGGCTGGCGCACCTTCGGCCGCGCCCGGCCCAACGCCGGGCACCGGGCCGTGACCGCGTTCGGGCGGCACGGCCTGCTCTCGGCGGTGATCACCCAGAATGTCGACGGCCTGCACCAGGCCGCCGGCAGCAAGGACGTGGTGGAACTCCATGGAAGTCTGAACCGGGTCGTCTGCCTTTCCTGCGGCGCCGCCAGCACCCGCCGGGAACTCGCCAGGCGGCTGGAAGAGGCCAACGCGGGCTTCGAGCCCGTGGCCGCCCGACTGAATCCGGACGGTGACGCCGACCTCACCGACGAACAGGTCGGGGACTTCACCGTCATGCCCTGCTCGGAGTGCGGCGGCATCCTCAAACCGGACGTGGTGTTCTTCGGCGAAACCGTTCCCCCGCGCCGGGTCGAGCGCTGCCGCGAACTGGTCGATGCGGCGACCTCACTCCTGGTCCTGGGCTCCTCGCTGACGGTGATGTCCGGCCTCCGGTTCGTCCGCCAGGCAGCCCAGGCGGGAAAACCCGTACTGATCGTCAACAGGGACCCGACCCGAGGCGACCGGCACGCCGCCACCCGCGTCGCGCTCCCCCTGGGAACGACCCTCACCGCCCTCGCCGACGGACTGAACATCCCCGTCGACGGCCAGACGGCGGACTGAACGGTGGACCCGCCGGGGCGAGCCTCGTCGAGGCCTCGGCGGCCAGTGGCCGGCTCCCCCAGGAGAGCTCCTACCTGCTGAGCAGCGGCAGGGCCGGGAACGTGTGGTCCTGCCAGATCAGGCGGGAGGCCTCCTCCGGGTAGGCGGCGAGGGCCGGCCGGGTATCGAAGAGCCGCACGAGGCGCTGCTCCGTGTCGTGCGCGGGCCAGCCGGGGTCGCCGTGGGCGGCGAACGCCGTCCAGGCGGCCCGCATCCGTGCGGACAGGTCTTCCGCCTCCGGGAACGGGCTTTCGCCGATCAGCACGGCGGGCTGGCCGCGATCCAGGTTGCCGAAGACCAGAGGCACGTCGAGGCCGTGGCACGCGCCGAGGGCACCGCCCATGCCCGGGGCGGACCAGGTCAGTTCGTACACATGGGCACGGCCGCCGGCAGCGTTCTGGGCCTGGGCGAGGTGGAGGGACGGCATGCGGAACAGCCAGTCGGAGTTGACCAGCTCGTACAGCTCGTCCGGGCCCGCGGCGGGAAACGCGTCGCGGTAGCGGCGTGCGGCGTCCCGGTCAGGGCCGAAGACATCCAGGGCGGTCTCCGCCTGCTCCGGAGTGACCTGGCCGAGCAGTCCGTCGAGAGCGGCGAGCAGCCGTGTTTCGTCGCGGGTGTGGCCGACGAGGAGTTCGATGTCCCGTCCGGCGCCGTCGGCCAGGGCCTGCCAGGGCGTGACCGGCAGGATGTCGCCGTCGACGACCGGCGAGAACGGGATCGCCCGGTGTCCTGCCGGACCCCAGCGATCCGCCGACCGGTCCATCCTGGCCGCGACCGCGTCACCGGCGGCGGCCAGCCGGACGGGGTCCACCCCGGTCAGGTCGGCCAACGTGGGCCGCATCCCCAGCTCGGCGGCGCAGGCGGCGGCGATGTCGGCGGCGAGCTCCGGAGAGAAGAATGTGCCCTGCACACTCTGTGCGACGGCCCGGCCGAAGAGCCCGGCCGCGCGCGGCATGGCCAGCAGCGCGGCGACCGATCCGGCACCTGCCGACTGGCCGAAGACCGTGACGCGGTCCGGGTCACCGCCGAAGGCCCGGATGTTGTCGCGCACCCATTCCAGGGCGGCCACCTGGTCCAGCAGGCCCCGGTTGGCGGGCGCCCCTTCGATCTGCCCGAACCCTTCCAGGCCCACACGGTAGTTGAACGTCACCACGACGACACCGCCGTCACGTGACAGGCGTCCGCCGTCGTACTCGGGAAGACCGGACATGCCGATCGAGTAGGCACCGCCCTGGATCCACACCATCACCGGCAGCCCTGCGCCCGGGCTCGGTTCGGGTGACCAGACGTTGCCCGTCAGCCAGTCGTCGCCGGCCGTGTCCCGCGCCAGCGCGTCCATGCCGAAATGGCCGCCCTGAGGGGGCGGCGGGCCGTACGCCACCGCCGGCCGTACCCCGTCCCATCCCCGTACGGGCCTCGGCTCGGCGAAACGCAGCGGGCCGACCGGCGGCTCGGCGAACGGGATGCCGCGGAACACCGCCACACCCGCCTCGCGGCTGCCGCGCAGCACCCCGCCTGCCACGCGGACCTCGGGCTCGGATTCGGACGGCTCGGACGCGGTAGCGGTCATCACGGCTCTTCCTCGGGCGGCCTGGACGTTCCGGATCATCCCGCTGCCGCACGATGCGTGCCAGTCATTTAGGGAGGGTCCACCGCCGCCCGGGGACAGCAACCGGCCACCCGCGGAGGCATCCCGGACCTCGCCAGGCGCCGACCGCCGCCCCTGACCGCCCGCGAACACCGAGCGGTCCACCGGCTCGCTCGGCCTGCCGGAGGGCCTCGGCGTCCGGGACCGTCCGGGGTGAGCCCGTTCTATGAGCTACCCGCGCTGTTCGCGGCGTGTTCAGCCCGCGGCTGCCGCTGTGCCCCACGCTTCGCCGGGAGCGCGGGCGCGCTCGCCTGCCCACCGGATGAGACGAGGACCGGCCGTTGCGTACGAACTGGCGTAGAGAAGCCCACATCATCGCCGTCTCCCTGACCGTCCTGGCCGTCGGCCTGTCCGGTGCGCCGGCTTCGGCGCAGGAGCAGCCGACGGTGCGGATCAACGAGGTCGAGTCGAGCGGCGGCAGCCCCGGTGACTGGATCGAGCTCGTCAACACCGGGGCCGCCGCGGTCGACATCTCCAAGTGGGTCGTCAAGGACAACGACAACTCCCACTCCTACAAGATCGCCAAGAACACCTCGCTGGCTCCGGGCGCTTTCCTCGCGCTGGACGTCGAGCCGTCGTTCGGCCTGGGCAGCTCCGACTCCGCGCGGCTGTTCACAGCGGACGGCTCCACCCTGGTCGACTCCTACACCTGGACCGACCACGCGACCACCACCTACGGCCGCTGCCCGGACGGCACAGGCGCGTTCACCACCACGACCGCCGCGACCAAGGGCGCCGCCAACGCCTGCGGCACCCCCGGCGGCGGCCAGCCCGCCCACGGACCCTGGCCCGGCAACTCCGCAGTCACCATTGCGGACGCCTCCAACGCGTTCGGGGAAAACCTCAGCGGCCTGTCCTTCGAGAGCGCCGGCGTGCTCTGGGCGGTGAACAACGGGCCCGGCAAGCTCTACCGGCTCGTACCCAACGGCACGGCATGGCGTCCCGACCCGGCCGGCGGCTGGGCAACGGGCAAGGCCCTGCACTACGCGAACGGCAGCGGCGACCCCGACGCCGAGGGTGTCGTCGTCACCCCCGACGGCCTGTTCGTCGCCACCGAACGCGACAACGGCAACGGCTCCACGAGCCTGCCGAAGATCCTCCGCTACGACACCGCCTCCAGCGCCTCCTCTCTGAACGCGACCGCCGAGTGGAACCTCACCTCCGACCTGCCCTCCCTGCCGGCCAATGCCGGACCCGAGGGCATCTCGTGGGTGCCCGACTCGTTCCTGACCGCGCACGGCTTCCGTGACGAGCACACCGGCGCCGTGTACAACCCGGCCTCCTACCCCGGCCACGGCAGCGGCCTGTTCTTCACCGGCGTCGAGGCCGACGGCACCGTCTACGCCTACGCGCTGAACCTGTCCGGTGGCGGTTACACCCGCGTCGCCACCATCGCCAGCGGCTTCACCGGCGTCATGGACCTGGAGTTCGAGCCCGCCACCGGCCACCTGTGGGCGGCCTGCGACGACACCTGCCAGGGTCAGACCTCGGCCCTCGACATCAACGCCCAGGGCAAGTTCACCGCCACCGCCGTCCACGACCGGCCCACCGGTATGCCCGACTACAACAACGAGGGCTTCGCCATCGCCCCCCAGTCCACCTGCACCGCCGGTCAGAAGCCGGTCCTGTGGTCCGACGACGGCAACGACGGTGGCCACGCACTGCGCGCCGGCACCCTGAACTGCACTCCCTGACACCAGCTCCCGGCCCTGACGCGCCTGTGCCCCGGCGGATGACCGCTGGGGCACAGGCGCGTCAGGAAGCGCGGGGCCCTCCCGGAGGAACTACTCCTCCTCAGGGACCCGTGGCCCGGAGGCTCAGCACGACGAGGGCGGCGTTCTCGCGACGGGCAGCCACCGCGGGCAGCCACCGCGGGTGTCCTGGCCTCGGCCCAGGCCGCAAGTCGTGCACGGCAGACACTGATCGTGGCGTTGACGCATCCGCAGCCCCTTTGGCGAGGTGGCGGCCCTCCGCCCGTCTGCGCCCGGTCCACGGGGCCGGGGTGCATGCGAATGGCGCGGTATCCGCCGCAGGCCGAGCACCCCGCCACAGGCCGGTGGTCCGGCAGGCGAGTGCGCCGTTCTTCAGGAATGGCCGGGTGCTGTCCGGTGACCAGGAGGCGGTGGAGGCGTTGGCCTGGTACGTCCCTGCGCCCCTGCGTGCCGATGCTGTGCGGCGTGGGGGTGTCCCGGCCTATGGGCTGGCTGATCATGGCCCTGCCCGGTGGTCGGTGGTCGCTCACTTTCCCGTGACTCGCCGTTCCCGCCGTTCCTTCGTGCTTTCAGTCTGGAGACGCGTGTACCCATCCTCTGACCCCGGCCTGCCTTCGCCCGTTCCGGGCCGCCGCTGGCATCCCGCGTTGGCGGTTCCTGCCGTGGTCGTCGCGACGCTGGTCGTACCCCCGTTCGGCGCCGCGCTGGCGTTCATGGCTCGTTGGGACAAGGCCGGCAGGGCGGTGACGGTGGTGCTGGCGTCGGTCTGGTTCGGAGTGCTGCTGGTGGCCGGTGCCAATCCGAAGCCCGCCGGCGTCGACGCCAAGCAGCAGCCTCAGTCGCAGCCGGTGGTCGTGGTCACGGTTACCGCCCCCGCCCCGGTGGCTTCCGCACCGGTGTCCGCGTCGGCTGCTCCGACGGCGCCCCCGGCGGTGTCCCCTCCGGTGTCGCCGCCGACGGAGGCGCTGGCACCGCCGGCTCCTGCAGCGCCTCAGGGGGCAGGCGGTGCTGCCCGGCAGCCTCAGGGTGGGGCCGCGGCGGGGCCGGGGCGCCAGGCGGCGGCTGATGACGGCAAGGCCAGGACCTCCGGCGGCAATCCTGCCGCCGGCGGATCCTCGTCCCACACCGGCACCGGCACCGGGGCCAGCGGAAGCGGGAGCTCGGGCTCCGGGGGCGGGAGTTCGGTGTCGTACCGGAACTGCACCGCGGTCAGGCAGGCGGGGGCGGATCCGATCCGGCGTGGCGATCCTGGCTTCGGGCCGCATCTCGACCGTGATGGTGACGGTGTCGCCTGCGAGTGATCCCGCCGCCGGGCGGCCGCTCAGCCGCCCGGCGGGGGCCGGCAGCTGTGGCGCTGGTGGCGCTGGTGCCGTACGCCCGCCCGGCCCGGCCTTGGCGGCCCGGTCCCGTTCCGGGTGATCGTTTGGGCGGGTGAAGGCGTGCGAGCCCCGGTAAGGGGATCGGCTTCCGGGCCCCGCGGAAACGGTCCCAGCCGAGGCCCTGGACACTATGTCCAGACTGGACGTACAGTACAAACATGAGTGGAACAGAAGCGGGTCGCGACCCTCGTCTTCGGATGTGGGGACCGGTGTGCCAGGCCGTCGCACGGCTGCTCGGCCCGTATGCCGAGGTGGTCCTGCACGATCCGGAAACCGACCGTGTGCTGGAGATCTGGAACCCGATGACCACCCGTCGCCCGGGAGATCCTTCGCTGCTCGGCGAGCTGGACGCACTCGGCCAGTCGGCTCAGGACGTGTACGGGCCGTACGAGAAAATGCTGGTGGACGGCCGGCGCCTGTCTTCGGTCAGCGCGGTCCTGCGGGATGCGCAGGACCGGCCGTCGGCGGTCCTGTGCATCAATCTCGACCGCACTCCGCTGGAACAGGCCGCGGCGGTCCTGTCCGCCTTCGGTGCACCGGTCGTACAGCGCCCCGAGCCACTGTTCGAGGAGGACTGGTCCGAGCGCATCCAGCATGTGATCGGCTCCTACGTCCGTGAGACGGGCCGCCCCGTCGAACGCATGACCCGCCAGGACCGCCTGGTCGTCCTCGGCCGCCTCGACGAGGCCCGGGTGTTCGCGGTGCGCCGCGCCGCCCCGGTCGTCGCCGGGGCGCTGCGGGTGTCCCGGTCCACCGTCTACGGCCTGCTGGCCGATCTCAGAGCACCCAACGCAAAGGACTGATGCACCATGACCCGGCTGCCCGATTTCCGCCTGGAGACGTACTTCTCGCGGTGGGAGTTCACCGCCCGCCATCACCTGACCGCCTCCGACGTGCAGACCATGACGCTCGGCGAGCTCCTCGCGCTGGCCGATGACAAGGACCGGGACGCCTTCGAGAACCTGTCCCTGGGGTACACCGAGACGTTCGGTGACCCGGCACTTCGTGAAGTGATCGCGCAGATGTACGAGCGCGCCGACGCCGACGACGTCATCTGTTTCGCCGGTGCCGAGGAAGCCCTCTACCTGGCGATGAACGTCCTCCTCGGCGCGGGCGATCATGCGGTGGTGGTGACCCCGAACTACCAGGCCGCCGAGACCGTGCCGATGGCGCTGTGTGAGGTCACCGGGGTGGCCCTGGACCCGGACCGGGACTGGGCACTGGATCTCGACGAGGTGGCGGCGGCGATACGGCCGAACACCCGGGTCGTCTCGGTGAACTTCCCCAACAACCCGACCGGCAAGGTCATCGACGCGGCCGACTTCGCCGCGCTCGCCCGGCTGTGCGACGAGCGGGACATCCACCTGTTCAGCGACGAGGTCTACCGGGGTCTCGAGTACGACCCGGCCCGTATCCTGCCGCAGGCCGCTGACCTCTCCGAGCGCGCGTTGTCCCTGAACGTGACCTCCAAGTCCCTGGGACTGCCCGGGCTTCGGATCGGCTGGATCACCTGTCGTGACCGCGAGCTGCGCTCCCGTCTGGAGCGCGCAAAGCACTACACGACCATCTGCAACTCCGCGCCCAGCGAGGTCCTGGCCCGCATCGCGCTGAAGGCCCGCGCCACGCTCCTGGACCGCAACCGGGCCCGGATCGCGGCGAACCTGCCTGCGTTCGAGGCGTTCTTCGCCGAGTTCGCGGACGACTTCGAGTGGCAGGCCCCGGACGGCGGATGCGTCGCCTATCCCCGCTATCTCGGCGCCGAAGGGGTGGAGGAGTTCTGCACCCGTCTGGTGGAGGAAGCCGGCGTCCTGCTGCTGCCCGCGAGCATCTACCACTCCGAACTCACCGCCACCCCGGCCGACCGGTTCCGTATCGGAATCGGCCGGCGCAACCCGGAAGAAGGCCTGGCCGCCTTCGCCTCGTGGATGCGGGCCCGTCGATGACTCTCCCCGTTTTCGGCCTGGCCGCCATCGAGCGGACGGTCACCTCGCGATTGGTCCTGGACACCGTCCAGGACGGGCTGATCGCCCACGCCGAAGGCCGCACCGCCGTACCGCCCCCGCTGCACATGGCGTTCCCCGAAGCCGACGGCGACTGCCATGTGAAAGCCGGCTGGATCACCGGCGCCACCGACTTCACCGTCAAGATCGCGACCGGCTTCTACAGCAACTCCGCCCTCGGCATCTCGTCCAACCACGGCCTGGTCTGCGTCGTCAGCGCCCGCACCGGACAGATGCGCGCAATCCTCGACGACCGCGGTCTGCTGACAGCCTGGCGCACCGCAGCAGCGGGCGCGCTGATCACCCACGCCATGTCCCGCCCCGATGCCTCGACCCTGGCCGTCTTCGGCACCGGCGAACAAGCCCGTCTCCAGGCCACCTGGCTGGCCGAACTCCGTACCGTCAGCGCCGTGCTCGTTCACGGCCGCACCCTGCACAGAGCCAACGCCCTGTGCGAAAAGCTCCGCATACACGGACTGAACGCCCGGCCGGCAGTGGCTCAGGACGCCGCCGGCGCCGACATGATCATCACCACGACTGCGGCCACAACCCCCGTTCTGGACGCCGCCCACGTGCGCGAAGGCGCTCACGTGACGGGCATCGGCACGGACATGCCGCACAAGAACGAGCTCCCGCCCGCGCTCTTCCGCCGCGCACAGGTCATTGCAACGGACGACCACGCCCAGTGCATCGACCACGGAGACTTCGGCCATGCCGTCCGTGCCGGGGCCACCGCCCAGGACAGCGACATCGCGGCGGGCGAACTGCTCAAAGCACCCCTCGACCGCCCCGAGAGAGCAATCACGGTCGCCGACCTCACCGGGGTGGGCGCGCTCGACGCGGCGCTCGCCTCAGCCGTCCTCGACCGGCTCCTGCGGTAGCCGCCAGAGCCGTACAAGCGCGGCTTCGCCCACACTTCTCACACACCCGACCCGGCAGGACCCTGCCATGAACGCCAGCCCCTGCACCGAAGCAGCCCCCTCCCCCACTGCGCCCCTACCGCCCGTCACCACTACACGGGCCGACGCGCCCCGCATCTGGTGGCTGCCGCACCGCCCCGAGTCAGCCGGCACCGCACGCCGCATCGCCAGTGCCGTGCTCCATGCCTGGAACGTGGACGACGAGACCATCGATCAAGCACTGCTCGTCGTCTCCGAACTCGTCACCAACGCCCTCGAACACGCCCTGCCGCCCGTCGCCCTCCATCTGCAGCAGGCCGAAGACGACGGCACCCTGCGCATCGAAGTCGACGACGGCGGCCCCACCCACAACGAGGGCGCCTGGACCACGAGCTGCGCACCGGAAGAACACGGCCGCGGCGTGGCCATCATCACCCTGCTGGCAAGCGCCCACGGCACCCGCATCCTGGCGCACACCGTCACCTACTGGGCCGTCCTCCCGGCAGCCAGGTGAAAACAGGACGCAGTGTGGCGGACGCCGGCGGTCCTCCCTGTCGTCGGAGATCAGCGAGCAGGGCTCGAAGGGGCGGGGCCCGGCGGCGAGCAGCTCACCCGCGAGGTCGGCGACGTCCCGTTCCGGGGCGCCGCTCAAGCGGTCCCGGTGTCTGACGGAGCACCCCAGCCCTGGAGACCTACCCGCCCGCCCCAGCGCTTCCGCATCGAACTGCTGCGCAGCTGCCCGGCGGCCGTTCGCCCGTGAAGGGTGCTGCGGCAGGGGCGACAAGGCAACGGTGAGGAGGGAGAGACGCCTCCCTCTGGCCCTGTCGCCCGCGCGCCGTATCCGTCCAGGCGTGTCGGTTCGGTAGTTTTCCCCCGATTCCGGCTCGCGAGCCTGCTTGATGGACAACGGGCGGCAGGGCGATGCGAGCGACCGAACCACGGCCGGGGTGACGGAGGCGGACGCAATGGCGGTGCACGTGCGCAGAAACGTGTGGAAACTTCCGGACGGTGATCAGACACTCGCACACTATGCTGCGGCCGTCCGCGAGATGAAGGGCCGGGACCCGGGCGACCCGACCAGCTGGTTCTACCAGGCAGCCATGCACAAGACGACCGTGACGCCACCCAAGCCGCTCTGGAACGGTTGCCAGCACGGGTCCTGGTTCTTCCTCTCGTGGCACCGCATGTATCTCTACTTCTTCGAGCGGATCGTTCGCGCGACGGTGGTGGATCTGGGCGGCCCGGCCGACTGGGCCCTGCCGTTCTGGGGCTACGACGCCGGCGGAACGCAAGCCCGGATTCCGCCGGCCTTTCGTGAATCGCAAGGCGGCACCAACCCCCTCTTCGCCCAGCGGGGCAACAGGGTGAATCTGGGCCAAGCCCTGCCCTTCCAGATCACCTCTGCGGCGTCGGCGTTGGCCCGCCCGAAGTTCGTCGGGGAGGCGGAGTTCGGCGGTGGCATCACGCCGGGCGGTGACTCCATCTGGAACAGACACGGACAGATCGAGCTCACGCCGCACGGCGCCGTGCACAACCACCTCGGCGGCCTGATGAAGAATCCCCGCACGGCCGCGCAGGATCCCGTCTTCTGGCTTCACCACGCCAACATCGACCGCCTCTGGTTCGAATGGTCGAGCCGCCCGGGGCACAGCAACCCGACCGACCTGCGTTGGAGGGACCAGGAATACCGGTTCTTCGACGCCGACGGGACCGAGGCACCTCTGACGGGGGCCGGCATCGAGGACATCGCGAACCAACTCGGGTACACGTACGAGTCGAACGTGGCGATCACCACCCCGACCCCGACCCCCACCCCGCCCCTGCCCCCGGTACCCGAGATGTCGATGAGCAATCCGAACGCCTCCGGGCCAACCCGGCCCGAACGGAGGGAGCTGGTCGGCGCGTCACAGCATCCCGTACGCCTCGTCGGTCGCGCTGCGAGCGTCGCCGTACCCATCGACGAACGGACGGTGCGGTCGCTCGGCGTGGGCCTCGGAGCCATGGCCGCCGAGGCCCGGGGGCGGGTATACCTCAGCGTCGAAGACATCGAGGGTGACGAGAGCCCCGACACTGTCTATGGCATCTACGTCAACCTGCCCGACGGAGCATCGGAGGAACTGGCGGAGAGCCGGCGAGTCGGCAACCTGCCGTTCTTCGGTATCGAGCTGGCACAGGATCCACGAGGCGATGAACACCCGCACGGTCTGCGGGTGACCGTGGAGATCACCCCGCTGGTGCGCAGGCTGGAGGCGGAGAACGCCTGGGACGATCACGAGATGCTCGTGACCTTCCTTCCGCTCGGCTTCACGGAGCCGGAGGGCGAGGACGACCCTCCGGTCCAGATCGGACGCGTCAGCCTCGGCTACACCTGATGACCCAGGAGAGCGCGGAGCGGGTGCGCTCCCCGCGGACGATGCGCGTGCGGCGGTTGCTGCGGCCGCGGGTCTCCCTCGGCTTCGAGCTGGTGGCCGTCGCCGCCTGGATCGCCCTGGTCGCGCTGGTCGTGGCCGGGGGAACGCACGGCACGGATGGCGCAACCCACATGCACGGAACGGGTGGCGTCGCCGAACCGGGCGGCCCCCCGGCCGGCTTCGGGGCATCCGGCTCCATGGACCTGGCGATGTGGACGCTGATGAGCGTCGCAATGATGCTGCCTGCGACGGTCCCGGTGCTCGAGCACGTGGGCACGAACAGCCTGCGGCGACGACGGCAGCGCGCGATGGCGACGTTCGCCGCCGTCTTCATGGCCGTCTGGATCGGATACGGTGCGCTGCTGCTGCGGCTGGCACCGCTGTGGTCGCCGTTGCCCGGCGAGGTCGTACTCGCTTCGGCGTTGGCGCTCGCGGCCGTCTGGCAGCTGACCATCCACAAACGGCGCGCGCTGAGGGACTGCCATCGCTCTTCCCCGCTACCACTGAGCGGCTGGCCCGCGGTGGCGGGGGCCGGCCGCTTCGGGCTGCGCCACGGCGGAGCCTGCTTCCGTTCGTGCTGGGCGCTGATGCTCGTCATGGCCGTGGCGAGCGGGGTGAGTGAGGGGAGCGGGATGCTCGGCTGGATGGTGCTGCTCACCGGGATCGTCACGACCGAGAAGCTCGCCCGCAAGCCGCGCCGCCCCACACACGTCGCGGCCGCGGTACTGGCCGCGGCCGCGATGTCGGTCGCCCTGACCTTCGGGATCGCCTGAAGCCCGCCCGACCAGCGCGCCGGTCGTCGGCGCCCCGGCGCCGAGGATGTCCGGCGCCGGGACGGCCCGGAACAGGGAGGACGCAGGTCGGGCGGGCAGCGCGATCCACCCGCCGACCCGCAGGTCCCCGCAGAACCAGACCACGCCCCGCCCGTCGCGCACCGACAGCCAGTCCTCGGAGGACATCGCCCCGCGGAACGCGGCGACCGGGGTGCGGTCCGGTGCCAGCAGCTGGACCCGGGCCCCGACCAGCGCCTGGTGGTCCGGGCTGTCCTCCCCGTCCAGCCGGCACGGCCATACCTGCCACGGTTCCTGCTCAAGCGTCTTCAGCGCATGCTTCCTCCGGGCCGCCAGCTCGGCGGGCCACAGGCCGATGAAGCCGACCACACCGATTACGCCCGCCACCGCGAAGGGCAGATGGAAGATCACGGTCAGCACCACCGTCACGACGATCCCGCCCGCGAAGCCCTGGGCGATCCTGCTCGCGTATCCCGGCTCCAGTGCGTTCTGCGCCTTGCGGGCCACTCCCCGCACCTGTGCCGCCGGTCTGGGCGATATCGCGTACCCGACTCCTCAGCCAACATGTCGCCCCCCTCTGATCTGAGTCACCAGCGCGACAGCGGCCGTGAGAAGGGCGCGTTTGGCCCGGTTACGACGGGGTCCCTGCTTGCCGTTCATGGATGAGCCTCTCTTCGTGTCGGTGACTGGGCGGTAGCTGCTGGTACGGATCTCCCGTGGGCCATGGGCAGGCCGCGGGGCAGGGCGTGCAGGATGGAGGAGGGTCAGGCGGCCCAGCGGCCGTTGGATACCGCCTCGGGAGCGGAAGGAGAAGGCGAACAGGGCCCCGTCCCGTACGTTCGTGGCGATCGTGTTCCACTGACCCCCGTGGGCGAGCTTGTATTTCGGCTGGCACTCCAGCCGTCCCTGGGTCTCGAAGCAGACCTTGACGTACCGGTCCGTCTTGGGCCTGATGTTGATGTCTGTGCAGGCGTTCGAGGTCGAGAAGAGCCGGCCGGCCGGGAGGTCCACGTCTCCGGCGGGCTTGGAGTAGCTGGTCGAGGAGTCGAAGCATGATGCTGCCGACTCGGGCATCCGAGCCTGGGCAGTCGGCGCGGCCACGAGCGCGCCCCCGACGAGCGCGGCTGTGCACAGTCCTGTGGTAAAGCGTCGGCCGGTCTCCATGGTTCGTCCCTCCGGGTTCATGCAACGAGAGGCGGGGTGCCCTGGGCCGGGCGCCGCTGCTGAGCAGGATTCACCCGGGCCGGAAGAGGAGTCGACTCGTTTCGGTCTGTCCCGAAACGAGGGCGGTGGGGAGCATCGCCTGCAGGGGCAGGCGAGGAGGTAGGCGTGCTGCGGTTTCACTTCGCTGCAGAGGATCTGGCGCGGGTAAGGGTCACTGTTCTGGGTCCGCTCGCGGAGACGCAGCTGAGCTTGTGGAACCTGCAGCGGCGTGATGGCAAGGCGCTGTCCGGCGGCTGGCGTGTGCGCACGGGCCCGCTGGTCACCAGCGATGGGCCGGACACGGCGCGGTTTCTGAGCCGGCCTGCCGGAGGCCTGGTGGATCTGTTCACTCTGGTGGGCGCGGCAGACTGTATGGACGAGGGGGCTGAGCGGCTGAGCAGTGCGCCGGACCGTCGGCTGCGCGCGGAGTTCGCCGTGCTTCCGTGCGTGGACAGGTGGCGGGCGCCGTGGCTGACCGAGGCGATGAATGCCGACCCGCGGGCCGTGCGAAGGCTGGCCGCCTCGCTGCAGGACTGCCACCGCGTCGCGGTGGCCCCGTACTGGGGGCGCATCCATCAGCACCTGGACGGGGAAGTGGCTCGGCGGGGGCGGCTCATGGTGGAGGGCGGGGTGGGGGCATTGCTGGACAGCCTGCGCCCGATGGCCGTGTGGAGGTCGCCCGTGCTGGAGATCCCGGGCTATCGGCCGCTGGTCCACCCGGAGGCCGACTTCCACCTGGCGGGTCGTCCGCTCGTTCTGGCACCATCGGTGTTCTGCGGTCCGGTTCCCCAGTTGTTCGCGAGTCCCCAGTCGGACACGGTCGTCATGGTGTATCCGGCGCTGAACAACCCGGTGGAAGCGGCCGGCCTGTGGGCTTCCCCGGCCGATTCACGCCAGGTCGATCCCCCCGTACCACCGGCTCTGTCCGCGCTCCTCGGCCGTACCAGGGCGGTCGTGTTGTGCGTGATAGCCGACCATCCGGCGTGCACCACCACGCAGCTTGCCCAGAAGGCAGGCATTTCACCAGCCAGCGCGAGCGAGCACGCCACCACGCTGCGCGGCGCCGGGCTGACCACCCTCACCCGGGAGCGAAAGGCTGCCCTTCATACGGTGACCCACCTCGGTTTTACTCTGCTGAACTCCAACGGTTCGGCCCCGTCCAGCACCTGAACACGGACCCTGCCACCCCCGGGCCGATCCGCGTTCGGAGGCGAAACGGACCGACTGTGCTGAACACACCGGCGTGACGGGGAACTCCACCACCATGCACGGCCGCGTCAGGGCCGGCCTGATCGCCCGCGACCGTGGTGCCCGGACTTCGCAAGGGCCGGACGGTGGCGTTCGACCGGTCGACCGTGAGCATGGCGCCCCACGGTGAGTACGACACCCGCTACGACTTCCTCCTGGGCCCAGGCGACAATGGACCTCGACGGAAATCCGGTAGTCAAGAGGGGCAGTCGCCTCATCACGGACCAGCGTGCCCGGCCGGCCGAAGCAGGTCCGACGAGAGCAGTCGGGCAGGTGCGACTCGCCGTTGTCCGCCCGCCTGTTGTCATCCCGTCCGTATGGACTCACCAACCCTGAGGAACACGACCCCCGCCATGACCAACACCCTTGCCCGTCTTCTCGACATAGCCCCGGCGCCGAGCCGGCCCCGCCAGAAGGATTGGGGCGAGGTCGAACGTACCCTCGCGGTCGAGCTCCCCGACGACTACAAGGAGTTCATCGGCGTCTACGGAGGAAGCAACTGGGACGACTACCTCTACGTCCTGGAGCCCGACTGTCCCAACAAGCACTACGACCTCCTCAAGTGGGCCAAGTACCAGTTCGAAGACCTGGAAGGCCTGTGGACGGTCGAGAAGAAGCCGGCAGAACTGGAGACCGAGGGATCCGTGGTCATCCTATGGGCGACCACGGACAACGGAGAATGCCTGTACTGGCTCGTTCTTCCGGGTGTTGAGCCGAACGAATGGACCGTCATGGTGAACGAGGTCAGCGGCCCCCGATGGGAACATTACTCCGTGTCGTGCACGCAATTCCTCGCATCCGCCCTCACCGGAGAGTTGCAGTCGGACATCCTCTCGTCATCATTCCCCATGGCCACCCATGAATTCCGCCGCCTCAGTGCAGTGTGACGATTCGGCGCTCTGCCGACCCCAACGGGTGCAGGTCCAGTGCTGAACTGAGAGGCCCTCAGGACTGGCTGACCGACACGTCCGTACATCACGACCGCCCCGGGATCCCGGCGTCCTCATCCGGCACCGTTACGGCGTTCCGGCCGATGAGGTCCTGCAGGAGCTCGCGCGTGGGCGGCGGCATCATCCCCTCGGCGCCGGGGAGGTGCCATTGGCAGCCGGGAACGAGGCTGTCGAGCCGCCGGAACTCCTCCAGCTGGTACAGGAGCATCAGGGTGTCGAGCGCGTGCTGCGTGGGGGGCGGGTCGCGGTGCTTCAGCGCGCTGAGCAGTGCCAGGCCGGCCATCGCGTAGCGGCTGTTCTGCCACTCGGCCGCAGCCTCGCCCAGGCGCCCCGCAGCCAGTTCCGCCTCGACGCGTGCAGACAGGTCCAGGGCCCAGTCCCGTACGCGCTCCGTGGTGTTCCAGGCCGCGGTGAGGTCTTCGGGCGGGGTCGTGTCGGCGAGGGCGCGCAGGTGGTCGCGGACATCGCCGGTGGGACCGAGGGCCAGGTTCCCGTCGGGTGTGAGGACCTTGTCGGCGACGTCCGGGGCGTCTTTACGGGAGGTCTCGACGAGCGAGGCGATGGGGTTCTCCACGGTTCCGGGGTTCATCGCGCGCAGCATGTCGCCGACGTCCTCCAGGGACATCGACCCGGTGATGACCGCGGTGGCCGCCGTCAGTGCGGCGTCCTGCGGCGTTGAAGTCGAGGGGCCGGGATTCTCGTCCCACAAGGCGAGTTCGGCCGGCAGCCACGTGTGCCCGCCGGCTCGGGCGAGGCGGGCGATCCCTTCGTCGATCCGCCGGGCCCGGGCGGGGACCAGCGTTACGGTCAGTCCGGCTTCTTCGATGTGGTCGGCGAGGTCGTCGAGCTGCTGGTCCAGGTCGCTGTGCGGTTCGTCGTCAGCGCCCTGAAGGGTGATGGTGTCCACCGCTGCGGTGAAGGCGGCCCGCACCGTTTTCCCGGGTACCGGGAGCCCTTCCGCGAACAGCTGCAGGGCCAAGTCCCTCGGACGCTTACCGCGGCCGGCGTGACGGGCAAGGCCGAGGACCAGGTCGAAGCCTGCGGGCGCCGGGCTGGAAGTGCTGCCTCTGCCACGGCCCAGGCCTCCCCCGGGAACGTTGCCGGGCAGCAGTCGGGCCCGCCTCCAGACCTCCAGGTTCTTCGGGGTGACGGTGAACCCGTGCCGGTGTGCGTGGTCGATCAGCTGCTGGTCGGCGGCACTCGGGGCGTCCGAGGAAGACATGAACGGGAAGGTACCGGCGCCGCTCGTGGCCCCGCGGACGGATGAGACGGTCCGTCACCTCATCAGGTGCTCCCTCTTCGATCGGCGGCGCGATGCCCACCGTATGGCGTACGCCCTGGCGCCGGCCGCGGCGGCGCGGACCGTTTGGAGACCTTTGGAGACCCCCCACCTGCGCCCGGTCACGGTGGAGCCGGCCCGCTCGAATGGCACCGAAGCGGCAAGTCCCCGGCGTACCTACGCCGGGCAGGCCGAACGGATCGGATACCCAGAGGAGCCCTCCATGCCCACTGACACGAACGCGCCGCGCCAGGACCGCGGCAACCAGGAGCTGCGCCTGGCCGTTCTTCTCCTGGCCCTGACCTTGGGGCTGTTGATCACGGCAGCGGTTGTCTACCTGGCCCTGGTCCACCCGTCGGCGGCCGAACCGCTGGCGGTGGGCGCGACCGTCCTCGGCGCCCTGACCGGCACTGGCGGTCTCATCGTTTGCGTGCTCGGGCATGGGCGGTGAAGGGCCAGGTGGTGGTCAGGGGCGGCCGACGGAGGTGTACCGGAACCCGATCTCGCGCAGGTGGGCGGGGTCGAGGAGGTTACGGCCGTCGAACATGACCGGAGTGCGCATGACGCCGTGCGCCTGCTGCCAGTCGATCTCGGCGAGTTCGGGCCACTCGGTCACGATCACCACCGCGTCCGCGCCGGCGAGGGCCTGCTGCGGGTCCGGGAAGCGGGTCACGGAGTCCCACGGTTCCCCGGCGGCCGGGCGGGCGAGGGGGTCCCAGGAGCGTACGTGTGCGCCTTCGGCGAGCAGGCGGCCGGCGAGGACGGTGGAGGGGGCCTCGCGCATGTCGTCGGTGCCGGGCTTGAAGGACATGCCCAGGAGGGCGATGTGCTTGCCGGCGAGGTCGCCCAGTTCGTCCTTGAGGTGTTGGATCGCGCGGCGCTTCTGGATGTTGTTGACGTTGATGACCGCGGTGAGGAGCTGGGGGTGGAAGCCGGTGTTGGAGGCCATCTGGCGCAGGGCTTCGCTGTCCTTGGGGAAGCAGGAGCCGCCCCAGCCGATGCCCGGGCGCAGGAAGTGGGCGCCGAGACGGTGGTCCATGCCGACGGCCCCGAGGACTTCGGTGACGTCGGCGCCGGTGTTCTCGCAGAGGGTCGCGATCTCGTTGGCGAAGCTGATCTTCGTGGCGAGGAGTGCGTTGGAGGCGAGTTTGACCATCTCGGCCGACTTGACGTCCATCGTGGCCACGGGGGCGTCGATGCCGGTGTGCAGGGTGGCGACGAGGGCGCCGGCGGTGTCGTTGTCCTGGCCGATGACGATGCGGTCGGGGGCCATGAAGTCGGTGATGGCCCGGCCTTCGGCGGTGAATTCGGGGTTGGAGACGTAGCCGACGTGGGCCAGTCCGATCTCGTCCAGCAGGACGCGGGCGCGGGCGCCGGTGCCGACGGGGACGGTGGACTTCATGACGACGGCGCGCAGGTCGTGGGCCTCGGTCAGGGAGCGGACGACGGCCCATACGCGGGAGAGGTCGGCGTCTCCGGAGGCGGAGGGCGGGGTGTCGACGCACACGTAGGCGATCTCGGCGCCGGTGACGGCCTCGGCGAGGTCCTCGGTGAAGGTGAGGCGTTCCTTGTTCCGGGCGATCATGTCGCCGAGTCCGGGTTCGTGGATGGGGACGTCGCCTGCGCGGAGGATGCGGACGCGTTCGGGGTTGATGTCCCGGACCGTGACGTGGTGGCCGAGCTCGGCGAGGCACGCGCCGGTCACCAGGCCGATGTACCCGGCGCCGAACACCGCGATACGTCGCTCTGTCATGGTCTGTCCATTCTCTTCATGCCGGTTCGGGCGGGTCGTTCCGATCTGCCCGGATGCCGCCCTGATCACGGGCGACACCCTACTCGGCTGTGCCCGGACCGCCGGAATCGCGTCGGAATGCGGCCGAGCCGCCACTAGCTGTGGCCGGGAAGGTCTGCCGGGTTGCGGCGTCCGGTGCATGGGGTCTCCCCAGGCCCGCAGGGCCTGGGGGAAGCATCGCAAGGCGGAGGGCCGCGGCCCGTACTGGACGTACGTGCGCGGTCCGACAACGCGGCGAGGTGCCGTGCCGGGCGCCGTGACCCGGTGAACCTTTCCGATCACAGCACCAGCGGGTGGCGAGGACGCCGTCGGCGAGCACGCGGCCTTGGCGCCCGTTCACGGGCCGGGCCCGGTTCGAGCGCTGCAGGGCCTGGACCGAGGGGCCGGAGGCACCGGCAGTCATACGGCCACCGTCTGCAGCCACAGGGGCAGCAGCAGGAGCGACACGAGCGAACTCTTGATCACGATCGAGGCGGAGAGGTCGACGCCGACGTCGTAGCGCTGGGCGAAGATGAACAGGTTCTGCGGGGTCGGCATCGCCGCGATCAGGACGAGGTACGCGAGCCACTCGCCCCGCACACCGAAGAGGAGCCCGCACACCGCCCAGGTCAGCAGCGGGAACGCCAGGCACTTGAAGCCTACGAGGGCGAGTTCCTCGCGGGTGGTGCCCCGCAGGTCGAGGCCGAGGCCGCCCAGGTGGAGGCCGAGGGCGAACAGGGCCACCGGGGAGGCGCTGTCCCCGACGAACGCGGCGCCGTCCAGGACGACGGCCGGGACCCGTACCGAGAGCAGGTTGAGCAGGATCCCCGCGTTGCAGGCGAGGACCAGCGGGGTCGCGAGCGAGGCGCCGACGGCACGGGAGAGGCGACGGCCCGGACCGCCGGCCGCCGGGCCCGCGCGGCCCAGTTCCATGAGGGCGATGACGACCAGGGACAGTACGCAGACCTGGAACAGCAGGATCGGGAAGATCGGCGCCGCCGTCCCGAACACCGTGATGAAGACGGGTACGGCGAAGTAGGCGGTGTTCACCTGGACTCCCGCCATCACGCGCAGCGCCACGTCGCGGGGCTCGCGCAGGCCGTGGGCGACCGCCGCCACGGCCACCGCCACCACGGCGAGGGCCGCGGCCCCGGCATAGCCGCCGATGGCCCGCCAGTTGAACAGGGCCCCGAGGTCGCTGGCGTAGATATTGCCGAAGAGGTAGCAGGGGACGGCGAAGAGGAAGGCGTAGTCGGAGAAGACCTTCGAGGCCTCGGCCGGAACGATCTTCCGGCGGGCGAGCACCACCCCGCCGCCGAACGCCAGCAGCACCGGCACCAGTTTCTCCAACGCCGCCGCGCCACCCATGCCCGCATCCCCCATGATCGACAGGCGTGCAGCCTAGCCCCACCCGCCTCCGGGCCTTCCGGGCCCTCCCGGGCCCTCCCGGCCTTCCCGGCCTTCCCGAGCATAGGCTGGTCCGATCATGAGCGACGAACCCCGCACCCGGCTGCGCAGCCGCACCCGCGAACGCATCCGTACCTCCTCGGCGGCCGGTGCCCGGGTGCCCGGCGCGCTGACGCGGCTCGCCGTGGTGCTGCGCACGCCCGCCGGGGCGGCGCAGCCCTTGTTCGCGCAGGCGCCCAGGAGGTGGCAGCGGGCGCTGCCGTTCGTCGTCGTCGGCATCTTCGTCGTCACCCTGCTGCCGGTGACGATCGCGGTGCTGTCCAACGACTACGGGGCGGGCGGCGGCTGGGCGGGCGCGCTGGGGGTGGCGCAGACCGTGCCGCTGCTCCTCGCGCTGACCCGGCCACTGCACGCCTGGCTCGTCGTCCTGACCGCCGACATCGTCGCCGCGGTGCTGCTGATCGGCGCCGACAAGGTGGCCGGGCATTCCTGGCCGTGGCCGCCGATGACCATCGTCGGCTACCTGGTGCTGATGGCCTGCCTGGGACTGCGCGAGTCCGTCCGGACCCTGGTCGGGGTGTGGCTGGTGACCGGCGTCGTCGGTACGGTGCTGGGCTTCTCCGAGCCCGCGGGCGTGATGAACACCAATGCCCTGCTCTTCGTGCTCAGCGGCGTCATGCTGGTCCTGACGGGCGCGCTGCGGGGGCTCGGCGACGCGCAGCAGCGGGTCGCCGAGCAGGAGAGCATCAGCGAGGCGGAGCGGTCGCGGCGGACCCTGCTGGAGGAACGGGCGCGGATCGCACGCGAGTTGCACGATGTGGTGGCCCACCACATGTCGGTGATCACCGTGCAGGCCGATTCGGCGCCGTACCGGATTCCGGGCATGTCGGAGCCCGTACGGGAGGAGTTCGCGGCGATCGCGGCGAGCGCACGGGAGTCGCTGGGCGAGATGCGGCGCCTGTTGACCGTGCTGCGCGGCGACGGCGCGGGCGGGGCGGACGGCGCGGTCGGCGCCGACGGCGAACGGGCCCCGCAGCCGGGGATCGACCGGCTCCAGCAGCTGGTGGAGGCGACCGTACGGGCCGGGCAGCCGGTGGAGCTGTCGCTGGCGGCCGGGGCGGCCGGGGCGGCGCCGCCGGCGGTGGACCTGTCGGCGTACCGGATCGTGCAGGAGGCCCTGGCCAATGTGGTCCGGCACGCGCCCGGCGCCCCCACCCGGGTCTCGGTGACGGTGGACGAGGACGAGGTCCTGGTGCTCGTGGTCAACGGCCCGGCGCGGGACGCCGCGGTGGAGCTGGAGAGTTCGGGCACGGGGCACGGTCTGGTGGGAATGCGCGAACGCGTACGGTTGACCGGCGGCACGCTCGACACGGGCCCGCTGCCCGACGGCGGCTTCCGGGTCGCCGCCCGGCTGCCCTTGAACGATCCGACCGAGGACTCGATGTGACCATCCGCGTGATCATCGTCGACGACCAGGCCATGGTGCGGGCCGGGTTCGCCGCCCTGCTGTCGGCGCAGGCCGACATCGACGTGGTGGGCGAGGCGCCCGACGGGCGGCAGGGGGTACAGGTGTCGCGCTCCACGCACCCCGATGTGGTGCTGATGGACGTGCGGATGCCGGAGATGGACGGGCTCACGGCCGCCCGGGAGATCCTCGATCCCCCGCCCGGGGTGGTGCACCGGCCGAGGGTGCTGATGCTGACCACGTTCGACATCGACGACTACGTGTACGAGGCGCTGCGCGCGGGAGCCTCCGGGTTCCTGCTCAAGGACGCCCCGCCGGCCGATCTGATCGCGGCGGTCCGGGTGGTCGCCTCGGGCGAGGCGCTGCTGGCGCCCTCGGTGACCCGACGGCTGATCGCGGACTTCGTCCAGCAGCGCCCGGCGCCGCGCAAGGACCCCGCGCTGCGGCTGAAGGGGCTCACCCCGCGCGAGACCGAGGTGTTGGAGCTCATCGCGCGCGGGCTGTCGAACCAGGAGATCGCGGGGCACCTGGTGCTGGCGGAGCAGACGGTGAAGACGCACATCGGGCGGGTGCTGGCCAAGCTGGACCTGCGGGACCGGGCTCAGGCCGTGATCTTCGCGTACGAGGCGGGGCTGGTGCGGCCGGGCGACTCCGGCTGAGTCCGCCGGTCCTCGGTCGGACCGGCCACCACCTCGGACACCCTCTAGTGTTCTGCGCCAGAAATCTCAGGGTTAAGTCTGCGCCTGGTTGCCCGGTTCGGATGGGGTGATCTTGGTGAGGTAGTCGGCGAGGGACTTG
>NZ_JBIAVJ010000053.1:0-29585 GCF_042894025.1 Streptomyces sp. NPDC001549 | reverse complement strand
TCCTCCTGCGCATCCGGCGACAGCCGGCGCATATCCCCACTCTCGATCACACCCGACCAACGACCAGGCAACCGAGGAGTTTCGGCTCAATAACTCCCAGGAGGCGATTCGAAGACATGCGTCGGATATCACCAACACTCTGGATGACGGAAGTGGTGCCGGCGGAGGTGACGAGGGCGTCAAGGCCATCGCCGGGCGATCGGCACCCCCGCATCACCGAGGCCTGCCGGGCGCACTGACCTGCATGCCGATCGATGGTCCACCGGTGAACCAGGTCCGGCTCTGAGGAGACCTCCACCGCAGGACTCCGCGCCGGAGGTCCCGGCATATCCGCCGTATGCCGGTCCAGTTCTCCTGTAGAACGTCCAGGGCCCGGGGGACGTCACGCCGGTGTTGCTGAGGGTGGTTTCCACCCACTCGCTTGGTATCTCTCCGACAGCGAGTTCGTTCGAGTCCTGGCGCGAAGGCGCGGTACCTCCACGCGGAGCAGGGATGGGGCGCCGCGGTGCTGTTGCCCGGTGTCGATGCGGTCAGTCAGGGCGCAGGTGTGGTTTGAACAGTTCGTAGGCGCCCGGCCGGCAGGTCCGGTTGGCCGTCCTGCCGACCTGGGGCCTCCTGGCTGAACAGGGTCGAGGCGATCATCCGGCGAAGGTGCCCGGTCCTGCTCCGCGGCGGGCGGTCAGGGACGCGATGCCGGAAACCTCCGTAGGCGTATGAGCGCCGAGCGTATTTCTACTCCAGCAGCTTTCACCTGGTGCAGTAGCTTGCCAACTTGCCAACTTGCCAACGCCCCCTGGGACCGACCAGCTGCCGCAGTGCAGGACAACCGGAGGATCGCCCATGCCCCGAGAGGCGCCGTACCTCGCAGTGGCCGACGTGCTGCGCGCACGGATTCTCGCGGGGGAGTGGGAGATCGGGGAGCGCCTGCCGTCCCGGGCGCGGCTCGCCGTGGAGTACGGGGTCGGACGCAACGTCATGCAGAGGGCCATGGACCGTTTGATCATCGACGGTCTCCTCGAAGGGCGGGCCGGCTCGGGCACCTACGTCCGCATGCCGCGAGAGCGCCTGCGGCTGGTCCGCTCGCGACACCGCGAACGCCGGGAAGGCTCTCGACACTGGCCCGACAGGAAGGAGCGGGGCAGGGCCGACGCCTGGGATGCGCACAGCCAGGTGCGCGTCCCCGCCCCCGAGGCGATCGCCGAGCGGCTCGCCATCAGCCCCGGGAACCTCTGTGTCACCACACATTACGAGTTCCTCGCCGACGGGCAACCCGTGCAGCTTTCCGAATCCTGGGAGCCGATGGCCATCACGGATGGAACGCCGATCGTGCTGCCCGAGATGGGTCCCCTGGCGGGAAAGGGGGTGGTTGAGCGCATGCGCTCCATCGGCGTGGTCGTGTCGACCGTGGTCGAGGTGCCACGCCCGGCTCGTGCCACCCAGGTGCAGGCGAACCTCCTGGGGATCAGCGTGGGAGACCTCGTGCTTCAGATCGAGCGGACCATCTTCGACACGGACGGACGTCCGGTGGAAACGGCCGACATGGTCATTCCGGACGTGCGCCGGGAAGTGGTCTACGAGTTCGGAGTCGACCGCCCGTAGTCGTTGTAACCATCAGAGAGACATCGCGTATTCGACAGTAGGGTATTGGAATGTCGAAATCCCCCCGGTTCGGCCTCTTGCATGATCAGGACTTCGGGCGATTATTCGCCGCCACTGCGCTCGGTCAACTCGGCGACCGCATCATCTTTCTCGCTCTGCCTCTGGCCACCATCACGGCATTGCATGCCGACGAGTTCCAGGTCGGATTGCTGACCGCGCTGACCACGGCAGGATCGCTCCTGGTCGGGCTGCCGGCAGGCGCGTGGGTGGACCGCACGCGGAAGCGATCGGTGATGGTCAGCACCGACCTTGCTCGCGCGCTGGTTCTCTTGACGATACCGGTGGCGTGGTGGGCGGGCCTTCTCACCATCTGGTGGCTCTACGCAGTCGCCTTGGTCCACGGAGTGCTGACTGTCTTCTTCGATGTTGCATACGTCAGTTATCTCCCACACTTGGTGGGGCGCGGCAATCTCGTGGAAGGAAACTCAAAACTGTCGGCAATACGCTCGGCGGCCAGTATCGGTGGGCCGACGGTGGCAGGGCCACTGGTCGGCCTGATCGGATCCCCTGCAACGCTTGCGATGAGTTCGGCCGGGATGGCCATGTCGGCGTTGCTCGCGATCACCATCCGGAAACGCGAACAGAAGCCAGAGCCGAGTGAGCGCCCTCGGTTGGGTCGAGAGATCAAGGAGGGATTGAAGTTCCTCGTCAAGTACCCCACCTTACGTGCAATTGTGTTGGGGGATGCGATATTCAACCTCTTCCTGGTCATGTATCAAACCATGTTGCTGGTCTTTCTGGAGCGGGAGGCAGGTCTCCAATCATTCGGCGTTGGCCTCATTCTGTCGGGAATGGGTTGCGGTGCCTTGCTGGGTGCACTGTCGGCAACCAGGGTCTCGAAGTGGGTCGGGCAAGGTCCGGTCATCTGGCTCGCGCCACTGGTCACCTGTCCGTTGACCGCCCTCATGCCGTTGGCGCGAACGGGTTGGAGCGTATACGCGGCTGCGATCGGACTCGCGGCTCTTTCACTGGGCGGAGTCGTTCGCGTGGTGGCTCAATCAAGCTTCCAACAGGCCCTGACGCCGGATCGGCTTCTGGGCCGGATGAGCGCAACAGCTCGATTCGTTTCCTGCGGCGGCATTCCTCTCGGTGGGCTTTTGGGTGGAGCCTCGGGCTCTGTGTTCGGAGCAACAGGAACGCTGTGGATCGGTGCAGCCGGCATGACGCTGAGCGTCGTTCCGAACTTCCTGTCACCGCTTCGAACGCTGCGGACGTTGCCCACGGAGAAGGCCCCCGAGTTCGCGCGCTGAGGTACAGACGCTCCACCGGCCTCCTCGACCCCTTGAACAGGACCGGCGCGCGGTAAGGAGCAGCCGCCGATGGAACAGGACGGCCTGCTCAGTCGGCCCCGCTTGGATCTGCCGTTGTGTGGCCCCGTCCTGGTGATGACCGTCTCCGACGAGGAAGAACTTGGCGAGGACGCGGAGAAGACGGCGCCGGGACGGTCGGCCGACCAGCTGCGCGGCCACCTCGGCGCCGACATTCTGGCCGCGCTGATGCAGAGGGCGGACGCCGGCTGCTGATGGTCCGCCGGCCCAGGCCCCTGCGGGGGTGCTGGAGTTCGGGGCGGGGACCGGCTTCAACGCGGGGTCGGCGGTGCGCGCTGGTGGGCGACGAGCAGGTCACCACCATCAGCATCGACCTCGGCCCCACCCTCGCCGCCGACGGGCAGGAGAACCTGAAGGCGGTCGGCTGCGCGCCGACGGCCGCGGCCGCGGACGGCCCTCGCACTGACCGCCGCCGAAGACGGCCAAGCCCAGGGCAGCTGCCATTCCTTCGCCTCCTTCATGCCGATGGCCCACCCCGAGGCCGAGCCCGACCCGCCGCCGACCATGCCCGGGAGCGCCGCGAGCGCAGCCGCGTACGCGTCGACGAGGTTGTCCCCGTGGACGGTCGCGGGCGGCGACCTCGACGCCGAGTTCCATATCGGCCTCACCGTCCCCGGCGCCTCGTTCGTCTCGGACACCAGCGGCGAACAACACGTCCACACCCGCCTCCAGATCCGAGCCCCGCCACCGGATTCTGGGTGGCCGTCGACTGCGACGGCCGCACCGCGGCCGATCTCGCCGTCACGCAGGCAGGGCGGCTGCTGGCGACTTGGACCGCCTGGCCGTCCGGGGCCCGAGTACCCATCAGGGTGTACGCGCGGGCGGGTCTCGCCGCCCCGTCTTCGCCCGGTGCGGTGCCGGTGCCGCACCGGGCACCACGGCGACGGCGGGCCCGTGTCGCGAGGCCGACCGCCACGACCACGGCGAGGCCGCGCAGAAGCTTCGCGATCGAGACGGGACGGTCGCGCGGGGCGCTGGTGCGGCGTACGCCCGACGGCGGGAGTCTGGTGTTCCCGCCAGCTTGGAGCAGCGGTTCCGGCCGCCACCTTCCCGGACGGCGGGAGGATCCATGACCGCGCTCGGCGACCTGATCGAGATCGACGACAGGACCGTGCTGGTCCTCGGCCAGGAACTGGATCTCGCGCACGATCAGCCGGACGTCGCCAACGCCCTGGTGCACCGGGCCGGCGACACCCTGATGCTCGTCGATACCGGCGTCACCCGGCCCTCCGTACGGCGTTGCGGGCGGCGGCCGACCGCGTCGGGCCCTGGTCTCGGGCGCTGCTGCTGACCACGCACGGTCATCCCGGTCACGTCGGCAACAACGACCTGGCCGACGAGCTGGGCGTGCCCGTCGAGCACTGTGTCCCCGCCGCCGACCGGACCAGACGAGGGACCCGGAGTCCTACTGGGTGCGGTCCTCCGAGCGCATCGCCTGGGCGGCGCCGCTGCCGGCACCCGAACTGGCAGACAAGGTGCTGTCGCTCTTCGTGCCGATGCGGCCCTTCGCCGCGACGACCGGACCTACGAGGAGTGGCCGCCGGAGCGGATCCGGATCGGCTCGCTGCGGTTCACCGGCTGGACCTTCGCCGACGGTGTGGTCCGGGTGCTGCGCAGCCAGGCTCACTGCGCCGGGCACGTGATCGTGCACCTGAGGGACTGCGGTGTCCTCCACCTCTCCGACGAGGGCAACGGCCCCTGCGGTGCGCTGGTCGGCGCCGACCAGCTCAAGATCCAGACCGCGCTCGGCGCCGTCGCCGGCCTCTTCGAGCAGGAGGAAGCCGCAGTCCTCACGGACGGGCACGCCTTCGCCGTGCGCCGTGGCCCCGAGGCGGCGTCCTCTCTGGACGGGCTGCTGGCGCAAGCCACCGCCCTGCAGGAGGCGGTACTCGGGCTGACCGTCGGGAGCGGGCGGATCCGGCCGAGCCCGTTCACCACCCGCTACGCGCAGTACGGGTCTGCCGTGTCGGTGGCAGCGTCGGGGCGGGGGCGGGGGTGATGCCGGCCGCGCGCGGCTGTTGGACGCCGTGGTGCGGGACGCGGGTGTCAAGGAATTCTTGACAAGTCGGCCGCGTCAAGGTTTCCTTGACGTATGTTGATCTTGAATTCGGAGGCCCGGCAGCGGGACCCCTTCCCCGCCACCGCACCCATGGCCGCCGTGCTGCCGCTCGCCGTGAGTCTCCCGGCCGTGACGGTGATGTTCGGCGGCCGGTTCGGCACCTTTGCCACCGTCGCCCTGATCGTCGTGGGCCTTGCCCTCATCGCCTGCACGGGCGGCCTGGCGGCCCGTGCGGCGGCCCGCTCCGCCGAGCAGGCGCGCCGCGACGAGGCGGTCCTCGACGCCCTCGAACCCCTTGCCGGACTGCGCCGATGAGCGACGAACCGCTGCTCCACCCGGTGGAGATGGACCGGATCCGGGAAGGGATCGCCGCAGCCGTCCTCGGCGCCCCCGAGGGGCTGGCCGAGTCACTCGAACACGACGCCCACGGCTACCTGCGCCTGGTGGACGCCTCGCGCGTCGGTGCCGAGGAGGCGAGCCGGCTGCTGCGTGAGGCCGTTCAGGGCGCCAGGGCTGCCGGCCACAGCTGGGACACGGTGGGCCGGGTCCTGGGGGTGAGCCGCCAGGCCGCCCAGCAGCGCTTCGCGGGCAAGGCCGCGGGCGCAGCCCCGTCGGCACCGCTCCCCGGGGGACCGAACGCCCCGAAGCGCCGCACCCTGGGCGGGTTGACCGCGTTCAACGAGATGGCCGCCCTCGAGGAAGCCGGCCGTGACGGCTGGCACTTGGTCGGCTACGGCCCCTTCTTCCACGAGGTGGAGGCGTCCGGCCACCCCTGGGAGCACTGCCGGGTCACGCTCCCCTCCGTCACGCGGCACAGGCGGCTGGAATCAGAAGGATGGATTCCGGTTGGTGCGGGATGGTTCCCATGGCGGTACTACAAGCGGCCCGTCGACCCCGCCACCGAAGCCGCTACCTAGGCCCGGCCGAGCTCTCCGGCCAAGCGGATCCGGAACAGATCGGCGCGGTCCGTGCCGCTCGGCGCGCCAGACGGCGGACCGGGAGTGGTCGATGCACCTGCTGAAGGTGATCGACGAGGCTGTGATGACGGGCCGGACTGTCGGGGGAGAGGTCGAAGCCCGAGCGGATCGTCCTCCACGGCGTTGCCGTACTCCCGGGCCGGGAGTACCCGCTGCCGGGCCACGGCGACACTGGCGCACTCCCAGTCGTCGTCCGCAGCGCACTGCTCCGCAGGTTTGGGAACCCCAGGCCAGCCGCAACTGCGCGAGCGGATGCATGTGTCAGCGTCCGCAATGTCGTGCGGCACGCCCGCGGGCTCGGGGCGGGGATGCCGAGAGAAATCGGTGCAGCGGACCGGCTGGCCTCCATCGGCGTGCTCACCCTGGTTCTCGACGGAGAACTCGACAGCAGTGTCATCTCAACTGACTCCGCACCGCCCAGGCCGATCATCCCCGTGCACTCGCCTGACAGGGTTCCGCACGGTGCGAGCCCCCGTCGGCGTTCCTCGCGCCGCGGGCCCGTACAGTTCAGGCGCACATCGGAGCGAGGAGAGCAGGGCGTGACCGTGGGAACGCAGGGCCGGGGGCCGGGACGCCGTCGCGGGGTGGCAGGGGTGGCGCTGCTGGTGCTGGGTGGATTTCTTAGCTGTGTCGGGGGTCTCGGCGGGTACTTCTTCATGCCGACCAGGGTTATGCCGTCGGACCATATGAGGCCGTCCCATCCGGCAGGCGGATCGATGGTCTTCAACCTGTTGGTCGCCGGTGTGGACCGCGGTGACGTGGTGCTTTTCGACGCCGCGGCCTGGGGCGAACGAAACCTGGCCGTGGAACGGGTGGTCGCGGTGGGCGGCGACCGTATCGCCTACACCCCCGGGGACCGGACACTGACCTTGAACGGGAGGCCGCTGGACGAACCGTACGTCCTGAACGGCGACCCGGTGGCAGGGTCACCCGGCGCGTTCAGCGTCAAGGTGCCCGAGGGCCGGCTGTTCCTTCTGGGCGACACCCGCGGCAACTCCGCCGACTCCCGGTACCGGTTCGAGGAGTCGGAGGGCGGCACCGTGCCCCTGTCGGCGGTGAAGGGCGCGCTCATCGACGAGGACGACCCGCTGGTCGTCGGCCTGCGGTCGGCCGTGCCCGCCGGCGGTGGGTTGCTGTTCCTGGGCGCGGTGTTCGGCGTTGCCGCGCTGCGGTTGCGCCGCCGAGCGGTGACGGCCGCGGCCCCGACGGCGGACACGGTGCCGGTGCCGGTGCCGGAAGTCTGAGGGCCCGGGCACGGAGTAGACCCGCGCGTGCTGTGTGCGACGGCCGGTCTTTGAGCTTCCCCGCCTACGACCTGCCGGAACTGACCCGGCGCTTCGGAGAACGCGCCGCAGGCCGTAGGGCGCCGCCCACTCCTGTCGACCGGAGCACCGTCGCCGTTGGCTTCTTGTGCAGGCCCGGTAGCGGTGTAGCCGGACCGGGCGGCGGCCCGCAGGCGTGATGCTTCAGGTATCGGACTTGAAGAGAGAACCCATTGGGGTGGGTGGCCGGGGTCGGCCGGCCAGGTGAGGACGTGCAGGTCCCGGTCCCGGTCCCGGCCGAAGCGGAGCCGGGTTGGTTGGGCTGCGGACGGGCCGCCCCTGATGGAGGCCTTACTCGGCAGGGACGGGTCGAGGTCCTCCAACGGCACCCAGCTGTGTGAGCCGGCGTCCATCTCATCACCGCCGGCGGTCAGCAGCAGCCGCATCGGGGTCGCGCAGGATTCGCGGCCGAGGGGCATCGGGCCCGTCGACGCCCAGCTCGGAAAGCCGCCCACCACCAGGCTCCAGGACCAGCGCCCGGGCCCGGGAGGCCACCGCCGGTGCGGCGCTCTCGCATCGGTGCGGGAGCCGCCGGACTGGCATGCGCCTCGGACCTCGCTGCGGCCGGCCTGCGGGTGCGTCTGCTGGAGGCCGAGGACACGGTCGGCGGCCGCATCCGCACCGACCGGGTCGCGGGCTTCACCACCGACCTCGGCTTCCAGGTGTTCAACACCGGCTACCCGCAGGTCAGGCGCCGCCTCGACCTGCCCGCTCTCTTCTTGCGTCCGTTCACGCCCGGTGTGCTGGTGCACACCGACGGCGGGAGGCTTCGGCTCGCCGATCCCACGCGGCGCCCACGCGACGGCATCGGTCTCCTCACCGGTGGGCGGGTCAAGCCACGCGACCTGCTTGCCTTCGGCGCCCTGTCGGCACACGCCATGCTCGCACCCGCCTCCCGTGTGCGGGCCCGACCCGACGTCACCACCCGTACGGCCCTGGCGCACGCGGGCTTCTCCGAAGACTTCGTCGAAACGTTCTTCCGGCCTTTCCTGTCAGGGGTCTTCCTGGAGGACTCCCTGGAGACCTCCGCCCGCTTCTTCCACCTGGTCTGGCGCAGCATGCTGCGCGGCACGCTCTGCCTCCCTCGCGACGGCATCGGCGCCGTGCCGGCTCAACTAGCCGCCGGGCTGCCCCAGGAGGTGCTGCGCACCTCGTCGCCGGTATCGGCGCTGACGCCAACGGGAGTGGCGTCCGGCGACGGGGAAGTGCGGGCGCGAGCCGTCGTCGTCGCCACCGGAGCCGCGGCACGCCTGCTGCCCGGCCTCGAGCCGCCTGTGGGACGGACCGTCACGACCCTCTACCACGCGGTCGAACGTTCTCCCCTCCCGGAACCCACCCTGCTGATCGACGCACGCCGCAGGTTCCTGAACACGTGCGTCCTGACCCAGGTCCAGCCCGGCTATTCCAGTGACGGCAGGAGTCTGGTGTCGACCTCCGTGCTCGGTGCCCCCTCCCCGGCGGAAGAGGCCGCCGTGCTCTCCGCCCTCGCCGAGGCGTACGGCGTGGACACCGGAACCTGGGAGCCTGTGCACCGTGTGACGGTGCGCAACGCCCTGCCTGCCGTGCCCCCGCCGATGCCCCTCACCCGGACCACCCGCATCGCCCCGGGCCGCCCGGGCCGCTATGTCTGCGGGGACCACCGCGCGACGGGCTCGCTCCAGGGGGCACTCGCCTCGGGGGCGAGAGCGGCCCGCGAGGTTCTCGCCGACCTCAGGACTGCGGGAACGCCCTGACGGACGCCACGCGCCGCCTGGTCCCGCCCTCACCAGCCGGTGGTTCCCGGACCGCCCTTGAACGGGCCCAGGATCTCGGCGGTGATCCAGCCGCCGTAGAAGTCGCCAGGCTGGGCCCGCACGCGCTCTCCGTCCACCGTGCAGAGATCAACTTTGCCCGCATAGAAGGCCAGGTAACGGGCGATGCTTCCGTACCCCGGCGAGGGAGCCTCATAGCTCCATGCCACGTCTCGGAGGGTGCACCCGTCCACAGCCAAGGTCCAGTACGTGGCCGGCCCCTTCCACTCGCAGACGGTCGTCGCCTGCGACCTTGACAACAGGTCGGTGCGCACATCGTCGCGCGGCACGTAGAAGACCGGGGGGTGTCTCGTTTCCAACACGCGTCGGCATGCCCGGGAGTCGGCGAGCGTCACCCCCCGATGCTCGATCACCACGCGCCGCGCATCCGCCTCCACACGCGGCGGTTGCGGATACTCCCCAACCGATTCCGTCGACAGCCGGCCATCCATGCGCCAAGCCTCACTCATCGCGTGCACCTCCACGTGGCCTTCGCCGGATTCCTCGCCGGCGGATGCAGTGCACCGACCTCGTGGCGAACGTGGAGGCACGATGGCCGCCGCCCTCAGCGGGGCGAGCCTGACCCGTCTTCCTCAGGCACCCGAACGAGAAAGACTTCGTCGACGAAGCACCAGGCCCAGGACTCGTCAGGGGCCAGGGAGAAAACCACGGGATGTCCCGTCCGCGCGTGGTGAGCGTAGGCGTGCCGGCCTCGGGAGCTGTCGCAGCATCCGACGTGCCCGCACGTGGAGCACCACCTCAGCCGGGTCCAGGTCCAGCCGCGGGCGCGGCATTGCACGCACACCTCGTACGGCGTCCCCGGCGATGCGGGCAGGGCCGTCAGGTGGGAACAGACACGCCCCTCGGGAAGCCCGCCGTCAGGTGACACCGCCCACGAGGAGAGTGGCTGTCGCAGGCCGTCGGAATCGCTGCCGGCGCGGGCCATCTGGAATTCCTTCCGGCTTGGGCGCGGGGGTGCCCACCTCGCCGTCCAGTGTATTGCGCATACGCACGAGCGATCCGAGCGAGCGATCCGAGCGAGCGGCACAAGGCGGCTGGAATCGCGGTTCCGGCCCGGAGCGCCCGGCGCGACGCACGGACGGCCGGTTCTCACGGGGCTGTCGGCCCCCCCGCCGGCAGGCCGCGGCGCCGATCCCCCAGGGCGCTGCGGGCGGGGGAGGCGATGCGTTCCGCGGCAGGGGTGACGTTGCGGGTCATGCCACCGGAGCTTCCCGGCGCAGCCGGACAGCGCGGCCGGACAGCGCCGCCGCCATGGGCCGCCTCGAACAGTCCGGTGTCGACGTCGCACGGATCCTCACCGACGCGCACGCGGCTGGGGCGGGTGTCGACCAGGCCGTCGCCGCCGTCACCATCGCGGCCGCCGCGCGGACTGGGCGGGGTACGCGGACGCAGACTCGGGGCTGTCGCTGCCGGCGGGCGTGGTGGTGCACCGGCCTGTGGGTGGCGGTCGGGAGCACTCCGTCCGCCGCCGTCCGCCACATCGCCGCGCCCTGCCACACGGTGGACGGACGGGCCCCGAGCGCCGGTCCGCCGATGGCCACTACCTTGCCGGGGCGTTGTCGTTGTCCGCGTGAGGGGCGCGGCCGGCCGGCCGCGGCACTGCTGTCTGGATGGAAGGGCGTGGAGCGTTGGTGGCGGGGTCGGGCGGGCGGAGTGTGCTGGTGACGGGGGCGACGGGAGGTTTCGGCCGGGTGATCGTGTTCCGTCTGGCGGGCGCGGGCTGGGACGTGATCGCCGGTGCACGCGATACGGACAAGGCCCGCGACCTCGTGGCGGATGCCGCCGAGCGGGGCCTGGCCCTGCGCACCGTCCAGCTGGACGTCGCGTGCGAGGCATCCTGCCGCCAGGCGCTGGAGGAGTGCGCCGAGATGACGGGTGGCGGTCCGTGGGCGCTGGTCAACAACGCCGGCATCCCGCAGGCAGGCGCGGTCGCCGACGTGGACGACGAACAGGCCCGTCGCCTGCTGGAGGTGAACCTGCTGGGCCCGGCTCGGCTGTGCCGGCTCGTCCTGCCGGTCATGGCCGCCCGCGGCGGCGGCCGGATCGTCAACATCTCCTCCGGGCTGGGCCGGGTTCCCTGGCCGATGGGCGCCTGGTACAGCGCGGGCAAGCACGCCCTCTCGGCCCTCACCCACTGCCTTCGCGTAGAGGCCGCTCACCTCGGAGTCCGCGTCAGCCTGGTGGAACCCGGCGCGTTCGCCACTCCCATGCTCAGCCGTGCCCTGACCGACCTCGACACCCTCCGCGACCCCGCGAACCCCGGATACGACAACACCACACGCCTGTTCACCGCCGTGGACCGCCGGGTGCCCGGCCCTGGTCCGGTGGCACGCACCGTCGAGGCATGTCTGACAGCCCGCCGGCCGCGTCCCCGCTACGTCGTCGGCCGCGACGCCCGCTTCCTGATCCCCCTCCACACCCTGCTGCCACTGACCCTCACCGACCGCCTCAAGCACACCATCACCGGACTGCCCCGCACGCCCGCACCCGCCACACCACCAGAACCCGAACCCGGCGAAAGGCCCGGGCGCGTGAAGGAGACGGCGTGAACCCCTACAGCCGCATCACCCACGCCGCGGTCCACCTGCCCGCCCGACGCCAGCACGTCACCGAGATCGAACAACTGCTCCACCAGCACAGCCCGGCCCTCAACCTCCCCGCCGGTCTTCTTCAGCGCACCTTCGGCCTGCACGAACGCGCCGTCGCCGACCCCGGCGATCTGCCCTCCGACCTCGCCGCCCGTGCCGCCGCCCGCCTCCTGCACACCGCCCGCCTGGTCCCGGCCGACATCGACCTGCTGCTGTTCGCCGCCGTCAGCGCGGACGTCCGCGAACCCGCCAACGCCCACATCGTCGCGGCGAAGACGGGCCTGGCCTGCCCGGCCTTCGACATCGGCAACGCCTGCAACGGCGTCATCAACGCTCTTCAGGTCGCCGACGCCCTCATCCGCACCGGCCGGCACCGCCGCGTCCTGATCACCTGCGGAGAAACCCTCACCCGCCTCACCCGCTGGCACCTCACCCGCGACCAGCTGCGCACCGGCCTGACCTCCCTGACCGGCGCCGACCTGGGTGCCGCCCTTCTGGTGGAGGCCTCACCCGTGCCGGGCATCACCGGCTCGGTATTCCTCGCCAACTCCGCAGGATGGCCCGCCGCCACCCTCTACGACCCCCACCACGCCCCCGACCACCCCCAGGGTCTTCACGTCGACTCCGAGGCCCTGCTGGGCTCCTTCGTCGACCTCGACGTCCAGGGGTCCCAGTGGCTCAAGGAACAGCACGTCGACGTCCGCGACCTCGATCTCGTCTGCGTCCACCAGCCGTCCGTGCCCTTCGTGGACACCTTCCGCACCCGCATGGGCATCGACACCGCGCAGATCATCCCCACTTTCCCGCACACCGGGAACGCCGCCGCCGCGACCCTGCCCCTCCAACTCGCCCACGCCGCCGTCCACAACCGGCTGGCCCCGGGCGACCAGGTCGCGCTCTTCGGACTCGCCAGCGGTGCCAGCGGCGCGGTGATGCTCCTGCGCTGGTGACACCGCCGGCGTCCCCTGACGCAGCCACCGAGATGACAGCCCCAACTGCCCTTCCGGACAACCGGGGCCGGGGTGGCGGAGGGCGAAACTCTCACTGGCGCTGGTGAGGAACGCCGTCGCCCGGCCGTCCCCGCTCCAGCACCGCAACCTGAACACACTCGGCCGGTACGGCTGCCGCGGGGACTGAGTCGCGTGAGCCGCGCGGCTCGCCGATATTGATCACCGATGACGCATCCGGGCGGCAGCGGCAAGGATCGGAGTGGTCACGGAGGTGGCGGCGGCGCCGAATACGGTGTCGGTGGCCAGGAGCAGGCGGACCGTTCGCATGGCAAGGGTGAGGACCTCGCTGCCGCGCCGGCGCATGCCCGCCTCGAATTGCTCCACGGCCACGGCCGTCGTCGTATCGCCGTTGTCGACGTCGGCCAGGTGCCGAAGCAGGGCGGCAGCATCGCGGATGGCCGCGCCGGCCCCCATTCCGGCGGTGGGCGGTGTCGCGTGGACGGCGTCGCCAAGCGCGGTGATGCGTCCCGCAGGCCATGGCGCGAGCTCGGAGGCGCGGGTCGATGCGGCGTTGAAGCGGTACGCGGCCACGCTGTGCGGGTCGGCCCGGGCGATGACTTCAAGCGTATGTTCGGCCCAGCCCTGCTCCTGGAACCGTCTCAACAGCGCGGCCTGCACAACGCCGTCGCGCAATCCGCGTAGGGAGTCGGTCGCGGGGGATTCGGGGAACATGGCGCCCCAGATATAGGTGGGACCAGTGGTGACGGACATCCGCAGCTCGGGGGCGTCGAGCGTGGCGTTGCCGACCGGGTCGAGGAAGCCGACATACAGAGCTGCACCCCGTGGGCCGATCGCCAGCCCTGATCGTGGTCCGAGTCGTTGCTGTTCACCGGGACTCAGGTCAGTGCGGAGGGTACGGCCGGAGAATCCGATGATGCCCGCCGGGCTGTTGGTCCGGCCTCCCGCCAGGTGCTGGGCAACCAGGGAGTGGGCGCCGTCCGCGCCCACCACCAGATCCGCCGAGACGGGTGCGCCGTCGGTGAACAGCACTCGGGGTAAGCCGTCATCGCCCAGGCCGACCTCGGACACCGTCCGCCCCAGATGCAGGTCATCGCCGACCTCCTCGGCCAGCAGCATGCGCAGAGTGATGCGATCGACATCGACGCCGGAATCGCCGCTGAGATCCCGCCCACGTCCGAGCAGCCGGCCGCGACGGTCCCAGAACGCGTCGCGGTCGCGCAGCCGCAGCGCCGAGGCCGACGCCAGCAGCCGCTGCGTGATCTCCGGCGCCACCAGCTCCCGTAGCGCTGACTGGGCCCGCTCGTCCAGGGTGATGTGGTAGCCGCCTGTCGCCGCCACGTCGGTGTCGCGGTCGAACACCGCCACTTCGAATCCCCCGCGGCGCAACCCCGCCCCCAGCGCGAGTCCACCGATCCCGCCACCGACCACGACAACACGCATAGCTGTCCGTCCCTTTCGACCACTGTTCGCCTGCACGAGCACTCAACAGTGACACCGGTAGTGGACACGGAGTGACCACTACCGGGCAGGATGGGACGATGGCGAATACCTCACGACGGGCATTGCGGCTGCTGTCCCTGTTCGGATCGCGCCGCCTGTGGCCACTGCGCGAGCTCGCGGCTTCGCTTGGGGTCGGTGAGCGCACCGTACGCCGCGACATCGAGACCCTGCGCCGGCTCGGATACCCGATCACCACCGTCCACGGGCCCGATGGCGGCTATCAGCTCGGTGCAGGGCACACCCTGCCTCCGCTGATGTTCGACCACGATCAGGCCCTTGCGGTCGCGGTGGCCCTGCAAACCGCGCCCAGCACGGTGTTCGGCCTCAGAGACGACGCGGCGCGGGCGCTGGTCACCCTGGAGCAGGCCATGCCTGCTGCGCTGCGGGAGTCGATGAAGTCCCTACGCCTGACCAGGTTGCAGAACTACTGGGAGTTCCCGGCACCACCCCTCGACTCGGCCGCGCTCACCACCGTGGGGGCCGCGGTGCGCCACCGGCACGTACTGGTCGCCGAAACCCTGCGCGCCGACGGCTCACGCCCCGAGACCAGCGACGACGACTTCCTGCCCGCCCGCCGCATCGAGCCCCACCATCTGGTCGTCTGGGCCGGCCGGTGGTACCTGGTCGCCTACGACCTCGGAGACCACCAGTGGCGAGTGCAGCGTGTCGATCGGCTCCGCCCCCGCCCCACGACACACCGCTTCGGTCCGCGCCTGCCTCCGTACGACGACCTCGCTCACTTCGTCATGAGCAGTCACGATCGCGGCGACACTCCCGCCGACTGGCAGTGCACCGGCCGAGCCCGGCTCAACTTGCCGGCCGGCGTCGTCGCCCGCTGGGCACCAAGCGGCTCGGTCGTGGAACACCTCGATACCGAGCACTGCCGCCTCACCCTCGGTGCCTGGTCCTGGGCCGGCATCGCCGGGATCCTCGCCACCTTCGACACCGAACTCACCGACGTCCACCCGCCCGAACTCGCAGACGCCTGCCACCGACTTGCCTGCAGATTGGCCACCGTCGCAGACACCGAAAGCAGACCGTAGCCGTCTCTTACCCCGCCGCCGAGCAGAACGATGTCGCCCAACTTCGGCAGCGCCTGACTGCTTGAAGACAACCAGGAGATCAAGTCTCTGTGTGCGCAGGGCCGGTTCTTCGGCGACCGCACGCAGGACCAACGGCAGCCACTCGGCCAGTTCTGCGGAATTGTCAATTCCTGTGGACGGTGAGGCCGGGGAGATGGTGGTCACGCATCGGTGAGGAGGCCGGGCAGTTTGCGCATGTCGTCGAAGATGACGGTGCCGGGGCCTTCAAGGCGGTGCGCGGGAGTCATTCCCCCGGCGTAGGCGAATGCGCGCATCCCTGCGGCTCGGGCTGCTTGAAGACCGTATTGGCTGTCCTCGACCACGGCGCATGCCTCGGGCGCGATGCCCATCTGCTGCGCAGCGTGGAGGAACAGATCAGGTGCCGGTTTGCCGTGCTCGACCTCGGTGGCGCTGAAGATGCTGCCTTCGAAGCGTTGATAGAGGCCGGTGATTCCGAGTGTGAGACGCATCTTGTCGTGGCTCCCGCTGGAAGCCACGCAGGTGGGGAGGTGCGTGAGCGCATCGAGGGCGTCGACGATGCCGGGGACGGGGGTGAGCTCGGCTGCCAAGGCGTCGCGGTAGAGCGGCGTGAACTCCTCCTCCCAGTCGGCCGGCAGGCTGTGCCCGAGGTGGGCCTCTATCTCCTTCGTCATCGACTGGCTTGACCGGCCCATGAATCGGTCGACGATCTCGGCTTCGGTGAGGTTCCACCCCAGTCTGGCCAGGACGAGGGCATCCACGCGCACGGCGATGCGCTCACTGTCGACCAATACGCCGTCGCAGTCGAATATGACGAGTTCAATCGGATGGATCATCCCCGCAGGATAGGCGGGCTCTCCCCGTCACGCCGTGGTGGGACCGGCAGCGTTCAGCCCGGTAGGCGCACCGTCATCTCCACGGTCACGTCGTCTCCTGCCACCAGCCCCAGCGGCGTTCGGACAGCGTTCTTGACGGGCAGCAAGTAACCGCCCTCCCTCGGGAAGAGCGACGTCTCGAAGGTGACTTCGCCGATACTGGCCTCGACAGGGACGACTCCCCAGCCGTAGGTGGCCGCCGAAGCCACCTGCCGTACGTCGGCGCAGGGCTCTTCCGGCACGGGGACGAAGTAGAAGGGCGCAGGTCCACGCCACTCGATCACCTGGCTGGCGAAGACCATGCGCATGAGGGCAGTTCTCTCCTGGGGAGGGCGGCGGCAGGCGTGCTGGTTCCGCTCACCCTACGCGGCGGCCACCCGTTCACCGTCAGGTGATGTCGTCGGTGCCGTTCCACCGAAACTGGATCCGTGCCCACGACCAGCGCGTGGGCCCCCTCAGCTCAGCGGCGAGACATGTAGAGGTCGAGGGCCTTGTGGAGGAGCTTGTTGAGCGGGAAGTCCCACTCGCCGAGGTATTCGGCGGCCTGGCCGCCGGTGCCGACCTTGAACCGGAGCAGGCCGAGCAGGTGGTTGGACTCCTCCAGGGTGTCGGTGATGCCGCGCAGGTCGTAGACGCTCGCGCCCAGTTCGTGGGCGTCGGACATCATCCGCCACTGGATGGCGTTGTTCGGCTGGACTTCGCGCTTGCGGCTGGTGGAGGCCCCGTAGGAGTACCAGACGTGCTCACCAACGGTCAGCATCGTGGCCGCGGCCAGCACCTCGCCCTCGTGATGGGCCAGGTACAGCCGCATCCGGTCGGCGTCTTCGGCCCGGAGCGCGGTCCACATGCGCTGAAAGTAGGCCAGCGGGCGGGGGATGAACCGGTCGCGTTCCGCGGTCTCCTTGTAGATCTCGTAGAAGGCGGGCAGATCCTCGTAGCCTCCCTGGACGACCTTGACGCCGGCCTTCTCGGCCTTCTTGACGTTGCGGCGCCACTGCTGGTTGAAGCCGCGCTGGACCTCCTCCAGCGACTTTCCGGCGAGCGGGACCTGGAAGACGTAGCGCGGCTGCCCCGCACTGAACCCGTCCTCGCCGCCCACTTCGCCCTGCTGCCATCCCAAGCGGCGCAGCCGGTCGGCGACATCGAAGGCCCGCGGCTCGCACGAACTGGCCTCGACGTCGCGCAGCCGGCCTGCCCGAGGGTCTGCGATGGCGTCCTTGACCGTTCCCGCATCCCAGCGGCGCACGATCACGGGCGGACCCATTTTCACCGAGAACGCGCCGCGGGTCTTGAGATAGGCCAGCATCGGCTCGAGCCACCGCTCGAGATCCGGGGCGTACCAGTCGATGACCGGACCTTCGGGAAGGTAGGCGAGGTACCGCTTGAGCCTCGGCACCGGCCGGAACAGTACGAGCGCCACCCCGACGATCCGGCCGGTCCCGTCGATCCATCCGAGGCTCTCCGCCCGCCAGTCCGGCTTCACGTCCCCCCACGAGGGCACCTGCATGTGACTCGCGGAGGGCCGGTCCTTGATGAAGGCCAGATGCTCGTCACGGCTGATCGCTCGCAAACGGAAGGTCATGCGCGGTGCTCCTTTGTCCGACTTGTCCGACGCGCCAGCCTACTTCGCAGACTTCACGCCCCGCCTCGCCACGTGCTTGGTGTGCCGAACACGGCGACGCCGTGGGGCCGGCGCTGGAGTGGCCCCCGGCGGGCGGGATCCGCTGCGTCGGCCTGTCTCCCGCCGCGCGGCGGCACGGCCGTCCGTGGTCGGGCGGACCGCCGCCACGGCTGGTGGAGTGCTGTTGCAAGGGCGCTCGGGCAGGCCTGGTGATGGGCCCCTGCTCAGGCGGGCGGTCAGCTCCGAGCAGGTATGTCCAGGGCGAAGCGGCGGACGGCATCCGTGAAGGCATCTGGATCGTCGAAGTTCGCGAGGTGTCTCGCCCGCGGGATCAGTTCGATGCGGGCGTGCGGATGAGCCCGGACGAAGTCCGCCTCGCCGGACCGGAAGACGGTGTCCTTCTCGCCGTTCAGGATGAGCACGGGAGCCGACACATGCCGCATCGCATCCGCGTCGAAGCGGCCCAGTACCTCACCCCAGGCGGTCGGCAGAGTGTGGAATGCGTAGCCGGCGCGGATGGTGGCGTCCACCACCTCGGGAGAGTAGAGCAGGCGTAGGAACCTGTCGTTCCAGCGGGTCAACCGGTCCGCCGGTATGCGAGGGACGAGCCCGGCGATCCACCGGTACGGCGTTGCCCACGGACCACGCGTCGAGGCGCTGGCCCCCGCAAGAACCAGCCCCCGCAGCTGCTCCGGGCAGCGTCGCGCGAACTCCAGCGAGGCGTATCCGCCAAGCGAGTGCCCGACGACCAGAGCGGGTCCGCGGTCGAGCGAGTCCACCGCAGAAGAGATGATCTCCGTCGCCGCGCTCAGACTCCAGGGCTGAGCAGAGCGCGCGCCGTGGCCCGGTAGGTCAACGGCGGCCACCCGAAAGTCTTTCTGGAGCGCGGCGAGCTGTGGGCTCCATTGACCCGCGCTGAACCGCGTCCCGTGTACGAAGACGATGGGTGGTGCATCCGTAGCCGTCATGAGTCCCCCAGATCCGCGTTCTCTCCGGACCGACTCTACTGGCGGGCCGTCCATGCCGCTGAGAGGGGGAGACGCTTGTCACGAGGACGTTCAGACTGTCCAATCGCGACGGGGTACGGGTATGACGCACCTGCCGGCCCCCGGTATCCGCTCGTACGTACCCCGGGCGGCATCGGCTCGTTGACCCGGCATGGAACTGCCGACCATCGCGGCGCCGGGCGTCGGTGAACGGGCCGACGCCGTGGCGGATGCCGCCTGCCACCTCTACGACACCATCGCCCCCTGGGGAACCGGCGCGCCCGGCGGATGGAGCCGGACCGCCGCCGAGGACGCCGCCGAGGCGATCGAGACCACCGCGCACGCCCTCGCGTCCGTCGACCCGGGCGCCGAGGTGGTCCTCGCGCCCGTCCACGCGGCCCTCGCCGACCTGCGCCGCCGGCTCGGCCTCGTGCCCGCCGACGCGCTGGGCGGCGACGGGCTTGCGGCGACCCCGCGTACGGTCGGCAACCCGCGCCGGACCCGCTGGGCGCGGGTGCTCACCGCCGCGCCTTCGCCCCGGCAACCGCCTTCTCGTACAACTTCCTGATGTCCGCGCCGAAGTAGGAGCTGTACGAGGTGTCGGCCTTGTCCCCGCCGGTCTTCCAGCCGCCGATGACCCCCACCACGTCACCGGTCCCGATGCGCGCGTCGTAGCGGGTCAGGAACGGCCCGCCGCTGGTCCCGCCGGGATAGCCCGTGCAGTTGATCCGCAGGAACGATCCCGGGATCCGCGCGTCGGCACTGGTGAACTTCGTCGTCCGGTTGACGCATACGCGCGGCCGGGCGGCGGAGGCCGGGTAGCCGATCAACGTGACCCGCGCGTGTGCGTAACCGGCGCCGGTCACCAGCCGGTTCCCGCCGACCACCGTCTCCACCGGGAAGCCGCGGGCGTCCGGACCCACCTGGGCGAAGGCCACGTCGAGGGCGGCCGCGCGGTCGACGCCCTGGGAGCGGTAGCGCGGGTCGATCCAGATCTTGGACCGCCCGCCGGCGTCCCGCGGGACCGGGAACATGCCGTAGGGCTGCGGCTTCGCCCGCGTGTACTGCGGTACGAAGGCCACCTGCTGGGTGTCGGAGCCGAGCAGGCAGTGCGCTGCCGTGAGCACCAGGTTGCGGCCGGGGGAGGAGACCACGCTCGCGGTGCAGAAGTAGGCCCCGCCGCCCTTGACGAGGTACATCCGGCCGGCGACCGGGATGCCGTCGAAGTTCTGCCCGATGCCGGGGGTGAGGGCCGGCAGCCGCGGAACGGCCGGGCGTGCCGGGGCCGGAAGCGGAGCCGGAGCCGATGGCGCACGGGTGGGCGTAGGAACGGCACCGGGTGTGCGTGTGGGAGTGGGTGCTGGTGTGGGTGCGGGAGTGGGTGTGGGTGCGGGTGCGGGAGTGGGTGTGGCGGCCGGGGTCGCGGACGGCACCGGGAGTCCTGTCACGACGGGGGTCGGCGTGGCGACCGGGATCTCCTCGGCGGGTTCGGCCGGTTCGGCGGGTTCCGTCGGCTCCGGCGGTTCGGGCAGCTCGGGCGTTGCGGGATCCACGAGTTCGGGCGGCACGGGCGGCAACGGGGCGGCGGAGGCCATCCGTTCGGCGGTCCAGAAGGACTGCGCCTCACGCGCCGACCAGCGGCCGACGGTCACCGGGGTGGCGACGCTCCCGGCCTCGGCCAGGGGCAGCGGCCCTCCCGGCACCAGCAGGGCGGCCGCCACCACGGCCATCGTCAACGTACGTCGCATGCCGGACACTCCCTAAAGGGCCTGGGGGAAACGGAAGAGCCGGTCCGGGTCGTAGACACGCCGGACCTCCTGCAGGCGCGCGAGGTTCGGGCCGTAGTAGGCCTCGCGCCAGCCCGTGAGCTTGGGGTCGGTGTAGTTCTGGTAGGCGCGGCCGCTCGCCCAGGGGCGCAGGTCCTGCCAGAGCGCGTCGAGCCAGCCCTGGTGCCGGGCCACCTCGGCGGCCGGTGCGGATGCAGGCCAGTAGGCGAGGTACTGGGCGAGGAAGGCGCTGTCGCGGTGCACGAAGGCGGTGGAGCCGGCCGGGACGCGGTTCACGGCACCGCCGCAGACCCCGTCGAACTGGACCACGCCCAGGCCGCCCCGGGGCACGCTCGTCCCGTACCGCCGCACGGCGTCCAGGACCGCGCCGATCGCCGCGTCCGGCAGCCCGCCGCCCGCCCAGAAGTCGGACCGGGCGCCGTACGAATCCCGGCCGAGCCGTCCCTGCGGGTCCCGGCCCGGCAGCGTGCCCGGCAGCCGGCACTGCGCGGGGCTCAGCTCCAGGCAGCCCGACATGGCCCGGACGGTGTCCTCATGGCTGCGTACGACGATCCAGTTGTCCCGTGGCGCCCCGCCGACCAGGTCGGACAGCCGGGTCAACTGCCGCTCCAGCTCCTGGCGCCCGTCGAGGCACACCACCCGCACCGCCGGTGGCGCCCCGGCCCCGGTGCCCGCCTCGACGGTGAATTCCACCTGGCTCCAGAACGGGTCCGGCAGCCCGGCCAGCCAGCGCTGCCAGCCGCGCAGCACGGCCGCGGAGTCGCCGCCGGACCAGTGGAGTTCGGCGAAGGCGCACGCGCCGACCGGGTGCGTACGGAAGCGGAACTCGGTGACCACGCCGAAGTTGCCGCCGCCACCGCCGCGCAGCGCCCAGAAGAGCTCCGGATCCCGGTCGGCGGAGACGTCCCGGACGATCCCGTCAGGGGTGACCACCCGGGCACCGGTGAGCCGGTCGGCGGTGGTCCCGTACGCCCGCGAGGCCAGGCCCAGGCCGCCGCCGAGGGTGAGTCCGGCGATGCCGACGGAGGGGCACAGGCCGGTCGGGACGGACCGGCCGTGCCCGGCGAGGGCCGCGTGCACGTCCCCGAGCCGGGCCCCGGCTCCGATCCGCAGGCTGCCGCCGCCGTCGCTGTCGCGGTCGCCGCCGTCGTTGCCCTCGACCGACACCGCGGCCATGGCCCCGGTGTCGACGACCAGCCCGGCGGATCGCGTGGACCAGCCTGCGTAGCTGTGCCCGCCGCCGCGCGGGACCACGGGCGCGGCCGAGCGGCGGGCGAAGTCCAGGCAGACGGCCACGTCCCCGGCGTGCGCGGGATAGGCCACGGCGGCCGGGGCGACGGTGTCGTAGCGGGGCTGGAACAGCCGGCGGGCCTCCGGGTAGTCCCGGTCCCCGGGGAGCACCACGCGCCCGTCGATCCCGCGCGCCAGCGCACCGTAGTCCGGGGTCCGGGCCGCCGCCCCGACGGTGGCGAGGACGGCCGCGGCCGCGCTGCCCAGGACTTGGCGGCGATTGAGGCTCATACCTCCTTCCTGCCACCGCCCGGGCCGATAGCCGTGCAGGCGGGTCCCACACGCACCGGGGTGCCCCCTGAACGGCGCACAGCCGAAACGGCTCGACTTGTCCTATTGCCGTATCGCGATCCGTGACCCGCAACCCGTGACCCGCAACCCGCGATCCGTGACCCGCGAACGTGACCCGCAAAACCGTTCCGCGACCCGCGAACGGCCGCCGTACGCTGCCCCCATGGCCCTCGTGGATCTCAGCGCGCACGCCGACGCGTTCAACGCCGACCCGTACCCCTTCTACGACGCGCTGCGCACCGCCGGCCCCGTCCACCGGCTGGTGCTGGGCGGGGAACGCACCTGGCTGGTCGTCGGTCACGAGGAGGCCAGGCAGGCCCTCGCCCATCCGGGACTGTCGAAGAACTGGCTCGGCTCCGAGCTGTTCGCGAGCACCGTGCCCGTCCCGGCCGTCGCCACCAGCATGCTGGATACCGATCCGCCGCATCACACCCGGCTGCGCCGCCTGGTGGCCCGGGAGTTCACCGCCCGCCGCGTGGAGTCCCTGCGCCCGCGCGTCCAGCAGATCACCGACGAGCTGCTCGAAGCGATGGCGGCCCGGCCCGACCGCCGGGCCGACCTGATCACGTCCTTCGCCGTCCCGCTGCCGATGACAGTCATCTGCGAACTCCTCGGCGTCCCCGGCCTGGACCGACAGCGCTTCCGCTACTGGTCGGGCGAGATCGTCGCCCCGCTCGACGGTGTCGGCGCGGACCCCCGTGCCGTCGAGGAGATGACCGCGTACCTCCTCGAACTCGTCGCGGCCAAGGCCGAGGATCCCGGCGAGGACCTGCTCAGCGCCCTGATCCGCACCCGCGACGAGGACGGCGGCCGGCTTTCCCCCGACGAGCTGATCGGGATGGCCTTCCTCCTGCTGGTCGCGGGTCACGAGACCACCGTCAACCTGATCGGCAACGGCGTACGGGCCCTGCTCGCGCACCCCGCCCAGCTCGCCGCGCTGCGCGCCGACCCGGACGGGCTGATCGACGGGGCGGTGGAGGAGATGCTCCGCTACGACGGCCCGGTCCAGCACGCCACGTACCGTTTCGCCGCCGCGGACCTGGAGCTGGGCGGCGTCACCATCACGGCCGGCTCCTCCGTCCTGGTCGCCCTCGCCGCGGCGGACCGCGATCCGGCGCGCTTCGCGCAGCCCGGGCCGGACGTCTTCGACATCCGCCGCAGCGGCCCGGGCCACCTCGCCTTCGGTCACGGCATCCACTTCTGCCTCGGCGCCCCGCTCGCCCGCATGGAGGGCCGCATCGCGGTCCGGGCCCTGCTGGAGCGCTTCCCGGACCTCGCCAGCGACCCGGACGCGGGCCCGCCCGACTGGCTCCCGGGCACCTTGATGCGGGGCGTGACACGGCTGCCGCTGCGCTGGTGAGGGTGGGCCCTACGACGCCCCTTCCGGCCGGCGGCGACGTGTCCGCGTGGGCCCGGGGCAGCAGACGCGGTCGGCTCCTCCACCGGGTCACCGTCCCGGAAGCGCCGCAGGCCACCGCGTCCTCGATGTTCATGGCGACGGTCGACAGCGCCGTCGGAGCGGCGGCCCCTGCGCTGGGACCTCGGCGGACTACCCCTTGCGTACCAGCAGGAAGCCCTGGGGGGACCTCTCGTCGGGGACCGGCTCGCGGACCAGGCGGGCCACCTCGGTCAGTCCGGCCCCGGCCAGCAGGCCCGCGATCAGCTCGGGCGGTGTCCGGTACACGTCGAGGTCGACCGGATGCCCGTACGCGTGGTCCAGCCGGACCCGCTCGTCGCCCGCCTTGAAGGCGATCAGGAGGTGGCCGCCCGGCGCCAGCACGCGGGCGAACTCCGCGAACAGCGCAGGCAGCCCGGAGGGCGGGGTGTGCACGGTGGAGTACCAGGCCAGCACCCCGCCGAGGACCCCGTCGGCCACGTCCAGGGCGGCCATCGACCCCACCTCGAAACGCAGCCCCGGATACGTCCGGCGGGCCACCGCCACCATCGCCGGGGACAGGTCGACGCCGAAGACCCGTACACCCAGCCCGTCCAGATGCGCCGTCACCCGGCCCGGGCCGCAGCCAAGGTCGGCCACCGCCCGGCCCCCGCCGCCCGCGTCGTCGCGCACGTACTCGGCGAAGGCCGCCAACATGGCCCGGTCCAGCGGCTTTCCGGTCAGTTCGGCGCTGAGCAGCCGCGCGTAGTCGACGGCGACGGCGTCGTAGGACGCCCGTACGGAGCTGAGGTACGAGGTCTCTGTCATGCCCCTGAACAGTAGCCTCCAGAGCCCCTCCGAGGGGAAACCGGCCGAGTGCTCCCGCTCACCCCCCGACCAGCGGATTGGGCAGTTCCGCCCACTGGTCGCCCGGAACCCCGGGACTCAGCCGCATCAGGGTGAGCGCCTTGGTGGGCAGCGGTCCGGTCAGCAGCACCTCGGTGTCCGCGGTGGCCGGCAGGGCGGCCACCTCCGTGAGGGCCTCGGCGAAGGCCCCGGCCGAGCCCCCCGTGGCCCCGAGCGCCCCCGTCAGCAAGGACCCGAACAGCTTGCGCCGCAGCACGGTCACGTCGTCGGTGACCAGCCTGCCGGACAGGGGCGGCACCGGCAGGCCGTGCCGGGCCAGCCGCGCCGGGCTGATCCGGATGTCGGCGAGGTCGCGGTAGACCAGCCGCAGCGGGGCGCCGGTGGGGGAGAGGACGACGAGGAGGTTCTGGCCGTGGGCCTCCAGGGCCACCCCGAGCTCCAGCACCCGCAGGCACACCGAGAGCGCGAGCCGCGCGAACTCGGCCCGCCAGGCCGCCGAGCGCGCCGGGCCGAAGGAGGCCAGGGCCGCCACCGGCAGCACCCGCTCACCGGCGGCGGCGTCCGCGTACACCTCCGGGGGCTCGCGCAGCACGGCCGCCAGATCCGGACTGTGCGCGGTCGTGGCGCCCAGCGTGCGGGTGATGTGCAGCCGGCCGTCGAGCCGCTCGGACAGACCCTGGGCGAAAGCCGAGACGGCCGCCGCGGTCTCGATGGAGTAGACGGAGATGTCCCGCACGGACGAGGTCAGCCGGGCGCTCAGCGCGGTCTTCACGTGCGCCCCGCCGTCGGCGGGGGCCAGGGTGCGCAGGGCCATCAGCGGGTGCGCCGCGAAACCGGGCCGCACCCGCTCGTGCTTCAGGACGTGCGCCGCCTGCCACGGGTGCACCGGGACCAGGACCCGGCCCGCGTCCCGCAGCTCCTCCGGCCAGTCGCCGGTGACCAGGCATTCCTCGGCCCGTACGGCGACCAGCCCGAGTTCCACCACCGGCCGGTGCTCGGGCGCGTACGCCAGCTGCTCGGCCACCGAGAAACCGGGCCGGGAACGGCAGTTCGGGTGGTAGGGATGCCCGTCGACCACCCGCTGCTCCCATTCCCAGGTGGTCAGCGGGGCGGGGTCCTCCCCGGCGGGCGGCTGACCGGCCCGGGAGAGCGCAAGGGAAGCCGTACAGGCGTCCAGCTCGGCGGCGAAGTGCTCCCCGTGCGGCACCCCGAGGGCCGTCACCAGCCGCGCGGCCTGCCGGTAGGGCCTGCCGTCGAGCAGCAGCTCGCTCACGTAGGGCCCGGTCGCGTACGGATCCGGCAGCGGGCCCTCCAGCCGGGCGCCCCCGGCCAGCAGCAGCGCCAGGCCGTCGGGCGCGTGCTCCCGGCCCACGACCCAGGGCAGGGGCTCGAAGGCCAGGGCCCGCCACAGCCGGGTCAGCACGGCCGCCCGCGCACCGCCGAGCGCGGCGGCGTACGAGGGTCCGAGCGACGGGCGTACGCCGGCCAGTTCGGCGGCGACGGCCTCTTCGGCCGGGGAGGGGGAAGGATGCATGCTGAGGCTCCGGCATCGGAATATCGCTTTACGGGATGATCAAGTAATGATTGCGGATACTGAAGATCACGACTGGTGGTTACGCCCTGCGAACCTCCGGCGCACCGGATGGACCGAATGGAAACAGTGGACCTCAACGCCGCCGCCGACGCGTACGCCGCCGCCCCGCTCCTGAACTGCCTGCTCAGAGAGGCGGCCGAACCCGCCGAGGAGTACGACGCGGGCGCGGGAACAGATCTGCGCGTCCACCGGCTGCGCGGCAGCGGGCGGCTGCTCCGGGTGCGCGGGGGACGCCGGCCCGAACGCCCCGAACTGCGCGCGGCGGAGGGCTGGCACCCGCTCAGTCACGCCGAACTGGCCAAACTCGTCTCCGACGAACTGGGCCGGTTCACCGGTGTTCCCAACGACGAGCTCCCCGTCGAGATCACCGACAGCCGCGACGCGATCGCCGCGCTGCTGGCCGCCCGGGCCGCGGCCGAACCCCCGGCGGACCCGTACCTCCTCTCCGAGCAGTCCCTGGTGATGGGCCACCCCCACCACCCCGCCCCCAAGGCACGCGGCGGCGCGCCGGCCGGGAGCTGGCTGCCGTACGCGCCCGAGGCCTACGCCCGGTTCCCGCTGGTCTTCCTGGGGCTGCGCGAGGACCAGACCGCCGAGGAGGGCGGCCCGGCCGCCTCCGCCGCGATCGACGCCCTCGCCGACGCCCTCGACGGGCCGCGCGCTCCCGCCGGATACCGACTGCTGCCCGCCCACCCCTGGCAGCTCGACCTGGTCGGCGAGAGGCCCGCGGTCCGCGAGGCCTTCGCCGACGGGCGGCTGCTGCGACTCGGCGAGTCCCGGCGGCCGGCCTGGCCGACCGCCTCGATCCGGACCCTGTACGTACCGGACGCGGCGGCGGACCTCTTCGTGAAGTTCAGCCTCGACGTCCGGATCACCAACGACGTGCGCCGGCTGTGGCGCCACGACCTGCTGAAGCTGCGCCGTACCGATGCGGCCGTCGAGGCCGGTTTCGCCGCCCTGCGCCGGACCGGCGCGGCCGCGGCCTGGCTGCCCGACCGCGGCTACCGCACCGCCGCCTTCGCCTTCGAGGAGCTCGCCGTCCTGGTCCGCGACGGCCTGCACGCGCACACCGTGCCCGGGGCCACGCCGCTGCTGGCCGCCGCGCTCGCCGAGGGCTACCCCGGAAGCCCGCCGGCCGGGACCACCGACCCGGTCCGCTGGTGGCGGGCGTACCTGCGCCAGGTCGTGCCGCCGGTGCTGGAACTGTTCGCCCGGCGGGGCATCGTGCTGGAGGCCCACCTCCAGAACACCCTGGTCGCCGTCGACGCGGACGGCCTGCCGGTGCAGGCCCTCTTCCGGGACGCGGAGGGGGTCAAACTGCCCGCGGACCTGCCGCGGGCGGATGCCTGGCAGCGCCTGGTCTACTGCCTGGTCGTCAACAACCTGACGGAGATCGCGGGAGCGCTGTCCGGACGGTATCCGGACAGCGCGCCGCTCCTGTGGCCGGCCGCGCGGGAGGAGTTCCTGCGCTACGACGCCACCCGCGGGCTTCCCGAGATCGCGGAACTGCTCGCCGCCGCGACCCTGCCGGGCAAGACCAACCTGCTGCTGCGCTGGACACGGGCGGACGGCGCGGACGCCCGCTACCTGCCCCTGCCGAACCCGCTGCGCGGCTAAGGCCTGTCTGATAATTGATCTTGTGGCAGGCCGAGGTGAGTAGACGGAGGCGGCGTGGGAGTGGATAGAGCCCTTGTTGCCGCAGGTGGATGGGCGTGGTCGGCCGTGGCGTGATCACCGGCAGGTGGTCAATGGTGTGCTGTGGCGGTTGCGGACCGGGGCTCCGTGGCGTGACCTGCCCGAGCGGTATGGGCCGTGGCAGACCGTCTGGTCGTACGCCGCCGCGGACGACCACGGAGCCGTCGAAATCCGGGATGAAGAGTGACATGGCGGCTCCTGGTGCTCCTGGTGCTCCTGGTGCTTCTGGTGCGCGGATGGCGGAACACCCCAGTCGATACCCCCCCAGGGCGCGCCGCGCACGCCCCGGACGGCCGTGTGTCAGCTCGGGCGCTCGTAGTTGGTCAGGACGCAGCCCTCGACCTGGGCCTTCTCCAGCCGGTAGCCGGCCGGCGCGGTGAAGCCGGTCTCGCAGTTCAGGTACAGGAACTGGAGCTGGTACAGCCCGCGGCGGACGTTCGCGTTGTTGGTCTCCACGGCGATGTTCGTGCCGACCAGCAGCTTGCTCGCAGTGGCCTTGAGGCGCCCGTCGTCGTTCAGGTCGGCCAGCTGCGCCGCCTTGGCCTTGGTCTGGAGGGTCTTCATGTCGGAGACGGTGTCCAGCCAGTTCAGGTTGTGCGCGCGCCGCTCCCCGCCGAGCTGGCCGCAGACCGCTCGCTGCTTGACGCCCCAAGCGCTCGCGGGGCCGTCGACGACCGGCATGTAGTCGATCGACTGTACCTGCTCGTCGGTGACCTTCATGCTCGTGCAGTCGACCGTGTGCGGGCTGACGAGCTTCTTCAGCTCGGCGATGCTGCCGGCGCTCGGCAGGCCCAGGCTGCCGGTGGACGGCTGGCCCGGCTTCGCGGCTCCCTCGGTGGAGGGGTCGCGGACCGCCCCGCGGTGGGGGCTGCCCTGGCCGTCGGGGCTGTTGACGTAGTCGGTGAGGAAGCAGCCCTCGACCAGGGCCTTCTCCTTCTTGAACCCCTCCGGGACGAAGACGTCGGGGTTGCAGCTCAGGATGCGCAGGTCGGAGTTGGGCGGGTCGACCAGGGACACGGCGGTGGCGGTCTTGAGCGCGGTCAGGGCGAAGGTCTTGCCCACGACCGTGCGGCTGGCGAGGTCGGTGTTGTCCCGGCCCTCGGCGAGCAGCTTCGCGGCGTTGTCCTTGGCGGCCTGCTGGAAGGCCTTCATGTCCGGGGTCAGGAAGAGGACGGTCTCGCCCCGCGCCTTCTTGTCCGTGCAGACGCCGCGCTCCGTGATGCCCCAGTCCCCGGCGCCGATGAACCCGCTCAGCGGCACCCGGCTGTCGTTCGGGTCGGTGCTGAGGTTCTCGCAGGACGTGTACTGCTGTACGTGGGCCTGCGCCCCGGCCAGCGTGGCGGGCGCGGCGCCGGCGGCCGTGGGGGAGGCGGGGGCGGCGCCCCGAGCGCTCGCGGAGGGGCTCGCGGCGGGCGGGCCCGGCTTGGGGGAGTCCTCGCAGGCGGTGGCGAGAGTGGTGAGCGCGGCGAGGGCCGCGGTCGCGGCGGATATCCGCTGGAGGCGCATGGGTGTCTTCCGTCGGCTGGACACGGCACGGGGGGATGGCGTGCCCATGCTAAGGCCACCTGTCTGAAAATTGATCTTGTGGCAGGTCGAGGTGAGTTGACGGAGGCGGCGTGGGAGTGGATAGAGCCCTTGTTGCCGCAGGTGGATGGGCGTGGTCGGCCGTGGCAGACCGTCTATGAGCGGTTTGCCCGCTGGGAGGCGGACGGCACGTGGGCAAGGCTGTTGGAGCATGTGCAGGTCCGCGACGACACGGAGGGCCGGGTGGAGTGGACCGTCGCCGTCGACTCCACGATCAACCGTGCTCACCAGCACGCCGCTGGCGCACGTAAAAGGTGCCTCTATGGTTTTCGTCAAGCCGTGACGGGGGTGGGCGGCTGGTAGAAGGTGCCGTCCCGGAGCATGGCGAACAGGACGTCGATGCG